>JAKSML010000003.1 GCA_024400665.1 Bacteroidales bacterium | reverse complement strand
CCTCCAAAACACCTCTTGGCAGCCTCTAAACAAATGTTTCGACCTCCAAAACGCCTCTTGGCAGCCTCTAAACAATAGCACTCCCCTCTCTCTTTAGAACTCCAAAATACACTTTTCTGAAAAAAATTTGCAAAAAGATGCAAGATTTCGGCATTTTTTCCGTCATATAGGTAGATGGATAAAGAAATGTTCATACAACGGGTGGTGCCGATGCAGGCACCCATGCGGCTACTCGCCGAGCGAATCCTCAAGGACGAGGACGAGGCGGCAGACGCCGTGCAGGAGACCTTCGCCACGCTATGGCAGCAGCACAAGAAGCTGGACGGCATAGCCAACGTAGAAGGCTACTGTATGCGGACACTGCGGTACCGCTGTGTGGATGTGCTGCGGAAACGGCTGCCCATGCAGTCGCTCGACGAGGAGATGGAAATCTCCGACGAGGCCATACTGGAGGAAAGCCGCAGGCTGGAAGAACGCAGCCAGAAGGCCGAGCAGCTCCTCAGCGAGCTGTCGGAACGGGAGCGAGAACTCGTCACGCTGCGCTACATCGAAGCACTCCCCACAGAGCAAATCGCCCAGCAGACGAAGCTGACCGACACGAACATCTACACCATCCTCTCACGAGCCATCCATAAAATGAAAGAAAGGAGCAAAGAGATATGAAACCGACTATCGACAAAGAATTAGAGGCCCTGTTTGAGGCCAAGCGTCATCACGACGAAGACCTGCGCAGACAAGAAGAGCTGTGCCAGATGATTGAGAAAGCCGAGAAACGGGGCAACCATCATATAGCCCTGTGGCTGGGAACCGCAGCCGCCTGTGCCGCCATCGTAGTGACGGTACTCACCACCTCGCCCCAAGAGCCCCGCTTTGCCCAAGTCGTTCCTCACGACACCCAAGCCCCCACCGAGGAACTTGTTCCTCAGCAGCTGCCACAAGAGGACGACACCCTATCTTTGCCCATAAAGCCGAGCACCTCGAAGAGATGGACAGCCGCAGCCTCCCCCATCCCTCATAACGTCTCCAACTGCTTGGCCATCCCCGAAGCGGTAGAGGTGCCTCCCCTGCTCGAAGCTCCCGAGCAGCTGACCGCAGCCGTGGCCGAGATGCCCATCTGCGACACCTTCGCACCTCTCGAAACGTCAGCCCCCTCCGTCATACATCTGCGGACCGAGAACACCCTCGTGGCCTACAACGGCGGCAAGTCCCCAGCCCCCGTGCCCATCGACTTGAAACTGGGGTCCAGCCGCCCCGAGCCCCAAACCATATACCTTGCCATGAACGACTGAAACAACGAAATGCATGCATCCAACCAAATAAATCACCTTTAAAAGACATCACCATGAAACGACAAATTATCACCACCCTACTGCTCTGCCTCGGCCTCTACGCTGCCGCACAGGACACCTATGTGGTCACAGAAGCCATAACGCAACCTTTCGAAAAAATCTCCATCGACTCGGGCTGCCATGTGAAGATAGTAATGGGCGACACCAACCTTCTCACCGTCCAAACCCTTTCGCCCGACAGCCTCGCCCTGCACCCCGTAAGCGACCTCGGTGAGTGTTCATGGCTCTACGTTCATTACAGTCCCTGCCTGCTGTCCGACAGTGCCATCATCCTCACCCTCAACGCCACTCCATCGAAAATCATCGTTGACCGCAACGCCACCCTTGACATGCGAGATTGCAACATGAATCTCAAAGGGCTCCGCATCTTCGCCGATGAAGACAACCAAATTCTCCTCAACGAAAACGCCGGCCTACTGAAAAGGCACGTGATTACCTCAAAATTCAATCTCGCTATTGGTATGCCTAGATTCTCGCTTAACTGGCACATCAACAACCCACTGTCACAAAACAGTCCATACGCCACTGACGGTTTCGATTTCAGTATCGAACTACCCATCCGCACATCATTTCCTCTTTCTCGCCGATGGACATTCTTGACAGGTGCAACGCTCAGTTGGACGGCCACCCCGCTGGCCAACAATGTCACCTATAGCGACGGCGCGCTGCATCTGCAAGACAATGCCACCGCCACCACCCCCAACAACTATCTACGCCATTTCGACGTGAGCATGCCTCTCACATTCCAATATAAAACAACTGATGGTTCTAATCTTGGAGTATTACACTTTGGTCTGCACTTTTCTCATATCTTTAACGGCCTCCTCTGTACCCATATATTGGACGAAGACAGAAAATGGATTGACAACAAGACCAAACAAAAGATAGACATCCTTAACCCCTGGCAAATCTCAATCCACGCAGGAATGACATCCCCCATCTTAAACTATTATGACCTCGACGTCTATTTCAACCTGTTGCCCACCTACGCCCCCAGCACAGGTGTAAAGATTCACGAGTTCGGTATCGCATTCACAATCTGACTTATGACGAACGTTTTCCTTAAGCCGAGAGCAGACAAGTTTACTTGTATGCCGAGGCGAGAAAACGACTGTTGCGAAGAAACAAACGTTTTCCTTAAGCCGAAAGCAGCGAAAAAAACTGTTTTTACTCTGCCAATGCGAGAAAACGACTGTTTCAAAGAAACGAACAACACCTATATGGAGAAATAATCACCGCAAAAAACATCATCAACATGAAAAGGATCATCATCGCCCTTCTTTGCATAGCCACATTTGGCACCACCACAGCCTCGGCACAGACATTCACCACCGCCGAAATCAACAACCAGTACTCTGCACTCACCGCCGCCCTCGAACAGTCGCCCGCCGGAATTAAAGACTCCTTAGACGCATGGGGCTACACCCTGGACACCATCGAAGTCTTCGACATGGCTCCCAGCATCAAGTTCGCACTCAACATCGTTCAATTTATGGCCTCTAGCAAACCTCACGCCATCGTCTCGATTCGAGAAGGAAACCCCGTCAAAAAAGAATTCCAAAACCATCGCTCCCAAATATCCGAGATGGACCTCAAGATGTACAAACATATATATACCAAAACCGTGGGTTCATCCTCATACAGGATACTATTCATCGTCCGAAGAGACACCATGCATAACATTAGCCTCACCGTCAAAAGCCCCGATGCGGCGGCACTCTACGACATGGCCAAACTCGCCACCGCCACCAACACCCAGCTAATCCAGCGAATGCACTCAGCAGCATACGAGGCCAAACTCGTCGGCAAGAAAAAACAAAAATGCGACAGTCACGCCAACTTCCGCCAAGCCCTCGCCACCAACACCTACGATGACATTAAGAGATGCGAAGAGCGATACGGTGCCTTCAAAGAACTGCAACACATACGCCTCAAATACACCAACGGCAAATACGACCAGAAACACCCCACCGACAACAACGTTTCCACCCTCATCCTCGACGCTGACTACTAACATCCACACAACACACCCATCACACCACTCCGGCGGCACGACACCACGGCACCTCCGCCAACAACACAAAGAAACAGAACCACAACCATGACCAATTTCAAGAAAACTTCGCTTGCGATGCTCTTCGCCCTCCTCTCGGTAGGTGCGTTCATCCTCGCCTCTGCTCAACTCGAAAGCTGGATAATGTAGCCCCAACCACGACCACAATCCCCCAATTTTAAATCAACCATCACCATGACATAACAAAACATAAGTCCCAACCATGACAAGTGCCGAGGGTTGAGACTATAAAGAACGGCGGAGCGCAGCATAAGCCAAAAAACTTCCAATTCTCACAGCTCATTCTGCCTATCAAGCCATTCCAGGCACAAAGCCTTCGGACAAATAACGTGAAGGCAAAAAAAATATTATATTTCAATTTTAATTTTTATGAAAATGAAAAAGATATTACTCATAGTAATGTGTCTATACACTCTTGCTGCCACTGCACAGGAAAGCAAAGACGGAATCCATTTCGGACTTGGTATGGGTTTCTCTAATTCTTACAACTACTCCGCAGTGTCGCTATTCCCCGATGCAAACATGACCTACAATGGATGCAGCGCAGAGCAACTGACCATAGGCTATCGGTGCAAAGACAACTTCTATGCTGGCTTATGCCTTGACATCACAAGTGGTCAAACTTCCCATCAAGAGCTCAACGAGCAGTTCGCACTTTATTCCATCAAATTAGAATTAGGCAACTTCTACCCATTGACCAAGTCTTTGGAGTTGTTATACAAAGTATCGTTCGGCGCACTGATTGGGAACAATACCTTTACTTACGCCAGCCAGAATAACTCCATTATGCGATACGGCTATGAAGGAAACTTATACTGTGGTCTGCAATACAACCTAAGTCACAACTCTCAGATTGGGTTCGGCGTAGAGCTGCCCACTTACGGCTACTACAGCGGACAAAAAGGCGTATTGCCTGACGATATGGTGGCCACCAACAGCCAAGCCTTCAGTAGCATCCGCCCCATGATCTCCTATTCGTTGAAATTGTAACTAATACTGAATATTGACAAATATCACAAAGCCGAGAAGATATGGGAGAGCGCTGCGGAGTGCTCTCCCTTTCTTTCGTTGTGCGCGGGAAAACGCAGGCCGATATGAACGGCGGGATTTTTCATCTTCCCAAAACATGGTTTTTTGTGAGATATCAGTGCAAATAATATGGAATTTTGTGAAAAAAGAGTCCAAAAACCTTGGAATTTTGTGAAAATTGTGTATCTTTGCAGTGAGAAAATGGTATAGAAAAGATGATTATTAATCGCAAAATAGACTCATTTCTAACGGAATGGAAGCACCGAGAGGATAAGAAGCCTCTTATCGTAAAAGGCGCAAGACAGATTGGAAAGACTTTTTCAATTGAATCTTTTGCCCAAAAGAACTATCGGAATGTGATTGCCATCAACTTTGTGCTGCAACCTAAATACCGTACAATCTTTGACGACGGGTATGAGGTTGAGAACATCATTCGAAACATTTCTTTCATCGACCCTTCGATAGTCTTTGAGCCTGGCGAGACGCTCATCTTCTTCGACGAATTGCAGCAACAGCCGTCGGCAGCCACCAGCTTGAAATCGTTTTGCATCGATGGCAGGTTTGATGTCATCTGCTCAGGCTCGCTAATGGGGATAAACTACAACGAGATTGAATCCAACAGCGTAGGGTATAAGGAAGACTATGTGATGCACTCCTTGGATTTCGAAGAATTTCTTTGGGCGAAAGGATACACACCACGCCAGATAGAGTCTCTTTACGAAAAAATGCTCAGCAACCAGCCTCTCTCGACCACAGAGATGAATGCCCTCGACATGCTCTTCGCCGACTACATGACTCTTGGCGGTATGCCTGCCGTGGTGACGGCCTATCTGGAGAATGGCACCTATGCAGGGAGTCTGGCAATACAGAAACAGTTGCTGCTGGACTATGAGGAGGACATCACAAAGTATGCCGTTGGCTTGGACAAAGGCAAGATAAAGAACATATACAATCACATTTCTATCTTTTTGGCCAAAGACAATAAGAAATTCCAAGTGAGCAAGGTCGCCCCCTCGGCTCGCAGCCGCGACTATATGGGTACGGTGGACTGGCTCAACGATGCTGGCATTGTGAATGTGTGCTACTGTCTCGACCAAGTAGCTCTTCCTTTAAAAGGGAACTATATTCCAAACAATTACAAACTATACTATCATGACACAGGACTCCTCATAGCCTCGTTGGATGAAGAGGCACAGGAGGATCTTCGTGCAAACAAGAACTTTAACACCTACAAAGGTGCCATATACGAAAATATTGTTGGCGAGATGTTGGTCAAGCAAGGCTATAATCTATATTTTTTCCGCAACGAGAAATCGACCATCGAAATGGATTTCTTTATCCGTAACGCGAACTCGCTGATACCTATTGAGGTGAAGGCACAAGATGGTGCTACCAAATCGCTCCGCAAACTCATAGAGAACCCTGAAACTTATCCTGAGATAAAGATGGGCATTAAATTAGGCCACAAGAATATCGGCCGCAACGGAAACCTGTTTACATTTCCTTATTCCCTGACTTTCCTCTTAAAACGATTTGTAAAGGAAATAAATCTCTAAATAAACAATCCCCGCACCTTTCGGCACGGGGATTGTTCGTATTTTGAGTGTGTGTAATCGCTCTTACTTGAGGTTGGCGAGGGCCTCTTTGATGCGGCGGAGGGCTTCGCGGAGGAGCTCTTCGCTAGTGGCATAGCTGAGGCGGATGCATGCATCATCGCCGAAGGCGGAGCCCATGACGGTGGCGACGTTGGCTTCGTTGAGGAGGTAGAAGGCCATGTCTGTGGAGTTTTCTATCTTCTTGCCGTTGAAGCTCTTGCCGTAGTAGGCACTGACGTCGGGGAAGAAGTAGAAGGCACCCTGCGGCAGGCGGACTTTGAGGCCGGGGATGTCGCAGAGGAGCTTATAGACCATGTCGCGGCGCTGCTGGAAGATGTTGCGCATGTTGATGATGTCGGGGCTGGTGGCGGGGTCCATGAGCATGGCACAGACGGTGGCCTTCTGGGCGATGGAGCAGGTGGCGCTGGTCACCTGACCCTGGAGTTTGTTGCAGGCCTTGGCGATGATGGTGGGGGCGGCGATGAAGCCGATGCGCCAGCCAGTCATGGCAAAGCCCTTGGCCACGCCGTTGACGGTGATGACGCGATCCTTGACCTCGGGGAACTGGGCGATGCTCTCGTGCTTGCCCACGAAGTTGATGTGCTCATAAATCTCGTCGGCCATGACGAAGAGGTTCTCGTGCTTGGCCACGACCTCGGCGATGCCTTTGAGCTCCTCTTTGGTGTAGAGCATGCCCGTGGGGTTGCTGGGGCTGGAGAACATGATGAGCTTGGTGCGGGGGGTGATGGCGGCTTCGAGCTGCGCGGGAGTGACCTTGAAATCGTTCTCGATGCTGGTCTTCACATAGACGCATTTGCCTTCTGCCACGCGCACAATTTCCTTATAGGAGACCCAGAAGGGGGTGGGGATGATGACCTCGTCGCCGGGGTTGATGAGGCACTGCACGAGCTGATAGATGCTCTGCTTGGCACCCGTGGAGACGACAATCTGCTCGGGTTTGAAATCGAGGTTGTTGTCGCGTTTGAACTTTTTGCAGACAGCCTCGCGAAGGTCGGGGTAGCCAGGAACGGGAGGATAGTGGGTGAAGTTGTCGTCGATAGCCTTCTTGGCGGCTTCTTTGACGGAGTCGGGGGTATTGAAGTCGGGTTCGCCGATGGAGAGACTGATAACGTCCTTGCCCTGGGCCTTGAGTTCGCGGGCCTTGGCGGTCATGGCGAGGGTCTCGCTCTCGGCCATGTTGAGGATACGGTTGCTTATAATTTCCATATTGAGAATTATGTGTTAGTTACTAAACTTTTTTCATGAAAGTGCGGAATGGGCTGTGAGACACTGTGCGTCAGCCATATATGGACATTCGGAGTGCTCGAAGCCCCGCCCGATTTCACGATTCAAAACTTTTGCAAAGTTACACTTTTTTTTTTATTTGCTCAATATCCAAAAAAAAATTGTATATTTGTAGTCTTCTAAAGAAGAAACAAAACTAATATTTTTATAATATAAATACTTGTAAATTATGGCAAAAGAGACGACAGACGCTGCGGCACAGAAACTCGAAAAACTGAAGATTCTGCAGAGCACAATGGAGAAGATAGAGAAAAACTACGGCAAAGGCGCCGTGATGAAGCTGGGCGACAAGGTAGCCGAGAAGGTTGACGTGATTCCATCGGGCAGCATCAGCCTTGACTGCGCCCTGGGCGTGGGCGGATATCCGAGAGGCCGCATCATCGAAATCTTCGGACCCGAGTCGTCCGGTAAGACCACTCTGGCCATCCATGCCATTGCCGAATGCCAGAAAGCCGGCGGCATCGCCGCCTTCATCGATGCCGAGCACGCCTTCGACAGCTTCTATGCCAAGAAGCTGGGCGTGGATATCGACAACCTCCTCGTGTCACAGCCCGACAACGGCGAGCAGGCTCTTGAGATTGCCGACAACCTCATCCGCTCCGGCGCCATCGACATCCTCGTGGTTGACTCCGTGGCAGCCCTCACCCCAAAGGCCGAGATCGACGGCGAGATGGGCGACTCCAAGGTAGGCCTCCAGGCTCGCCTCATGAGCCAGGCCATGCGCAAGCTCACCTCCACCATCAGCAAGACTAACTGCTGCTGCATCTTCATCAACCAGCTGCGTGAGAAGATCGGCGTCATGTTCGGCAACCCCGAGACCACCACAGGCGGCAACGCACTGAAGTTCTACGCCTCCGTGCGCGTGGATATCCGCCGCGTGCAGACCATCAAGGACGGCGACCAGAACATCGGCAACCGCGTGAAGGTGAAGATTGTCAAGAACAAGGTGGCACCTCCCTTCCGCACCTGCGAGTTCGACCTCATGTTCGGCGAAGGCATCTCCAAGATAGGCGAAATTATCGACCTCGGCGTCGAGCACGACATCGTCAAGAAGAGCGGCTCCTGGTTCAGCTATGGCGACAGCAAGCTGGCACAAGGCCGCGAGAGCCTCAAGCAGGTCCTGCGCGACAACCCCGAGCTCTGCGACGAACTCGACGACAAGATCCGCGCCGCCATCGCCTCCAAAGCGGAGGAGTAGCCCCTCCATCGAAGCGGAGCTTGGGCGAAGCTATAGCGGAACTTGAGCAAAGCCTCACCACCCCACGGCAAATGTCATCACACCGACTCCCTACATACATGCTAAAACATACTTCTCAACAACAATTATAACTATTATGAAGAAAATACTGATTGCCATACTGCTGATAGCCGCCGTCTCCGTGACACAGACACAGGCACAGGTCGATAGCATCGACGTCTCCGCCATAGCAAAAGACGACACCGCCACCCTCCGCCTGCCAGACAGCAGCATCAACCCCGCCGCTGTCGCCATCGACGACACAAGCGCCTACGAGTTTGAAGGCTATTCGATGCCCTACCGCAATGCGATATACTACTTCGGCAGCCCATTCTGCGCTCACTTTGCCGAAATGAAGTTCTTCATTGGCAAAGCCTTCGGCTTCGGTGCCAACTACACATACCTCCCCGAAGTGTGGGGCATACACGGCACTGTGGGCACATTCATCCGCATGGACAGCGATATCAGCCTATACTGCAACAGCCTCATGCTCTCGGCAGGTCCCGACTACCGCCTCTCCAAGCCTTGGTCGCAACATGACTTCCACCTCTTCGGCAGCGTGGGCATCAGCTGCCTCGACCGCGACAAGAGCGTCCCAGCACGCCCCACGCTCGAAGCCGGCATACGCATGGCCAACGCCGGCCGAGCTGGAGGATTCTGCATAAACAGCGGCTCTCTGAGCGTGCTCACCGACTTCCAGACATTCTACCTCACCTTTGGCGTGAGCCTCTCGCTGTCGATAGTCACCTCGGCAGTCATCCTCTTGGCCGTCGCAAACTAAACATGACACCCAGCGGGCCATACGCCTCCACAACATCCATCACAATATAACTCTTTATTCTAAAAACAATGTACGAGATAGACGAAGCACGCGAAGAATTAGAAATTCAGGCCAAGTACGAGGAACTTATCGCCGCGTGCAACACCCTGTCGCCCCTCAAAGAGAGCGAGGAACAAGAAATCTTCCGAGCCTTCTCACTGGCCAAGAAAGCCCACGAAGGCACCCGCCGCAAATCGGGCGAGCCCTATATCTTCCACCCCCTGTCTGTGGCCCTCATAGCCGTACAAGAGGTTGGTCTGGGTCCCATAGCCGTGGTCAGCGCCCTGCTGCACGACGTGGTGGAAGACACCGACATCAGCCTCGACCAGATACGCACCATCTTCGGCGACCGCGTGGCCGTGATTGTTGACGGCGTCACCAAGATCGAAGACGTCATGCTCCTGCAGCACACCGACTCCAAGCAAGCAGAGAACTACCGCAAGATACTGCTCTCCATGTGCGACGATGCCTACGTCATCTTCCTCAAGCTCTGCGACCGCCTGCACAACATGCGCACCCTCGGCTCTATGCGCGACACCAAGAAGCTGGCCATCTCGTCCGAGACCCAATATCTCTACATCCCTCTGGCACACCGCTTAGGCCTCTACAGCATCAAGACCGAACTCGAAGAGCTGGTGATGAAATACACCAACCCCGACAAATATAACGAGATTGCCGAGCTCATCAGCGCCAAGTCGGGACAGTCCGAGAAGCTCAGAAGCTGCCTCACCAACCCCATCATCCAGATGCTCGACGAGCAAGGCTACAAATACACCATCAAAAGCCGCATCAAGTCCGTCTTCAGCTGCTGGAAGAAGATGGAACGCAAAGGCGTCAAATTCGACGAGATATTCGACCTCTTCGCCATGCGCATCATCCTCGATGTCCCGCCCGAAAGCGAGAAACAGGAATGCTTCAAAGTCTATTCCCTCATCTCCTCGCGGTTCCCGCCCGACCCCAACCGCTTCCGCGACTGGATCACCACACCCAAGACCAACGGCTACGAGTCCCTCCAGACCACCGTCATGAGCCCCATTGGCCAATGGGTTGAGATCCAGATCCGCACCGAACGCATGGACCTCATTGCCGAGAAGGGCATGGCCGCCCACTTCCTCTACAAAGAGGCCCACCCCGAAGAGAACATCGAGCTCAGCCCCGTGGAGATATGGCTGCAACAAATCCGCAGCACCCTCGAAAACACCGAGAAGAGCGCCCTCGACCTCATCGAAGAGTTCAAAGAGACCCTCTACACCAAAGAGATATACCTCTTCACCCCTAAAGGCGACATCATCAAGCTCCCCGCCCACTCCACCGTCCTCGACTTCGCCTTCGCCATCCACACCAACCTCGGCCTCAGCTGCATGGGCGCCAAGGTCAACGGCAAAGTCGAACCCATCAGCTACACCCTCCGTGCCGGCGAGCAGGTGCAGATCCTCACCAGCCGCAAGACCCACCCCTCTGACGAATGGATTGCCATCGCCCACACATCCCATGCCAAAGAAGCCATCAAAGACTACCTCCGCGACCAGCGCAAAGGCTACCGCGACGAAGGCAGCCTCCGCCTCAGAGAAATACTCAACAGGCTTCACGTCCGCAACACCGCCGTCAATATCAACCGCATCAACAACTTCTTCGGACTTTCGGGCGAGATTGAACTCTACTTCCAGCTGGCCATGGGCATCCTCGGCGAAAAGGACATAGCCCGCTGCTTCGACAACGGCGCCAGCAAGCACAACGTCTATTTCATGGGCGAATACAGCTCGCTCTTCGACAAGAACAGCACCGCCATCAAAGCCTCCGGCCTCACCACCTCAGACCACGGCAGCGAGCAGCAGTCCTTCCTCCTCGACGAAGAATATGAAAACTACCCCACCGAGCTCGCCGACTGCTGCAAGCCCGTGCAAGACGACCGCGTGGTAGGCATCGTATCGGACGGAAAGATTATGATACACCGCACCAACTGCAAGGTGGCTATGGACGAGATGGCCAACCACGAAAACCGCATCGTCCGCGCCCGCTGGCGTCCCGGCGAGCATATCGCCCTCCTCTCCGGCATCGCCTTCACCGCCATCGACCAGAAAGGACTGCTACAAGGCATCACCCGCGTCGTCTCCGACGAGATGGGCCTCAACATGCGCGCCATCACCCTCGAAGCCGTCGAAGGCATCGTCCGCGGCATCATCATGCTCTATGTCCTCAACCTCAAAAACCTCGACCACCTCATCACCAGCCTCGAAAACCTCGAAGGCGTCGAAGAAGTACGACGCCTATAATCACAGTAAACTGTGACCTGTTTTCTGTGAACTGTGAACTGACAAATGACGGCTCCTGCCCCAATTCTCAATTCTCAATTAAAAAAGGCCCCGCCCCCAATTAGACCAATCTTGTGAACAATGAACACCCAGACACTCGACGCTTTCACGCGTCTCGACACCATACTCCGCACCCTCCGCATCGAATGCCCCTGGGATAAGGTGCAGACCATGCAGAGCCTCCGCTACCTCACCATCGAGGAAACCTACGAACTCAGCGAAGCCATCCTCAGTCTCGCCTGTGATGACGACTCCCAAAAGGCCAACAACGAGCTCAAAAAAGAGCTCGGAGACCTCTTCATGCACCTCATGTTCTATGCCATGATTGCCGAAGAAGAACAGCGCTTCGACCTCGGCGACGTCCTCAACGCCATCAGCGACAAGCTCGTGGACCGTCACCCCTTCATCTATCGCAAAGAAGAATACCACGGCGAAGGCTGGGAACAAATCAAAATGCACGAAGGTCGCAAATCCGTCCTCGAAGGCGTCCCCGCCAGCCTGCCCCCGCTCGACAAAGCCGTGCGTATGCAGGAGAAAGCCGCAGGCATAGGCTACAAGATGCCCGACTGTTCAGACGTAGCACACCACCTCTCTACCTCACTCAAGGAAGATATCGACGAAGAGGCCTTCGGCGACCTCCTCTTCAACCTCATCCACTGGGCACACAGCCACGACATCAACGCCGACGACGCCCTCAGCCGCGCCAACCGCAAGTTCCAAGACTCTGTCAAAGCCTTCGAAAAAGCAGAGACGAAATAATAAATAATGGCTCCCGCCCTGAAGAAAGTCCAGTGGACTTTCGATAGCGAAGCGGAGAACAAATCTTATTCCTTTATTTTTCCTCATTAACTCATTATTAAACATACACCATACTATGAAAAACATAAAATTCAAAGAGCACACGCACAACCAAAACCTATTATCAATGCCTCCTATTAGAGACGTAGTGCGCTACGTCTCTACCAAGAAAAGTCTCATTCTGATTGCCCTATTCTGGCTTCTTCTGCCCCCTACCCAAGCGCAGACCCAGAGCCTCAGCAACTACGTATCAATCGATACCATCCTCAACTTCAAACAAGAAACTCCTTCTCCTTATACTTCAATTTGCAGTGCCAGCTGGGGCGACTGGTTCGGTTTCACTGCGTTTGATACAAAAAACAACTCAGACACAGTCAAAATCCACCTTATCAACACCTCCACATTAGAACAGGAGCTACTATGCTTTGTTGAAAAAGGTATCTGCAAAAAAATGAGAAAACACCTCACCTCTGGATTTTGGGCAATCGGATTTACCGAAAAAACCATGGTGTTGGCTATGCAGTATGAACTGCTGATATACAAGAAGACTCCTAATGGCCAATACTCCAAAACGAAGTCTGCCAAGATTCCATTCTCATACCATACCATGCACATGCTAAACGACAGCACCATCGTGTTCGGTCAGTGCTACCATAGCGCCGACCCCGAGACAGGGCTGTACCTATTTGACATCAATAAGAAAAAAGTCACCAAGGCAGTCCATCCCCACCATAACTCCACCCTACTGAATGGTTATATCAACGGGTATTCGTGCATGGACTGCACACCTAACTGCATCATCTGGAGACACTCCAACGAATACTCGTTTCTGGGATACGACAGCAATCTGAACCCAATAGACAGCACTGCATTCCCTGACACTTGTTGGCGGCCCATTCCAGACAAACTCATGAAGAGACTGCTCCGCATCGACAAAAGGGCTCCTACACTCATTATCGAAAGGCTGCTACCCATTTACGACAGCATCGATGCCCTGATAGGCTGCTACCTTCTGGACGACACACACCTTATCATAGTGCGAAAAAAGCCATCAGCATTCACCCGGAGCCCCTTTATGACAATTGATGTATGGACAAAGTGTGACGGCACATGGAAACGCACCCTGTCGGACATCGCCGATGATGGCTGGAAAGACACTGTCATGACGAAAAATAACTTCCCCGTCAAATTCGAATTCAATAAAGTGAGGATGGCTGGCGGAAAGCTGGTGTCGCTATCGAAGAATGGCAGCATAGAGCAGCCCATCGGCCTCACCCGAGCAGCATACGACACACAAACCGATGCCTACCTAATCGAAAACAATAAATTCATACAGGTGTTCATCTATTCACACACACTGACAGCCAAATGAAAAAAATCAAATACCTATTCCTACTGCTGTGCGCAATGCCCCTCTCCGCTCTGTGCCAAGCACAGACCGAACCATTCGCCTACACCATAGCGGGGCAGCCTATTGTCCCACCTCAAGGCACCGAGGCGAGAGTCATCTACTATAGCTCTGCCCACTGCCATCAATGTATGGTGGACTTGGTGCGGCAAGGTCTGAAATGGAAGAAAAAGAAACGCAACCGCGAACTGTACGTGATGCTGCAAGCCAACTCAATACCCGTCATGCGTTCTGAGACAAGTGCCGCCGAGTCTTTCTTCCAAAAGGGACATACGCCCATCTTCATATATGACCTGAATCCTGACACAGCAAAGCGGTACGAGAATATATACAAAATATACCGATTCCCAGCACTCCTTTCATTCGATAAGTCAGGCAACTGCACATACCATTCATACGATGAATTGTTCTCAGAATAACCCCACTCTTAGTGAAATAGCGAACTGACAAACAACGGCGTTCCAAAGGATGCCGCACATGAAGAAAGATTCAGTGAATCTTTCGATAGCGAAGCGGAGAATCAGAGGCGAGCGGAGAACTAACAACAAACATTCTTAATTATCAATTCCCTCGGGCTGGCTTTCGGCAGAAGGTTCGGCCTGCTGTCCCTTGAAGGAATCGGGTGCGGATAGGGGCTGGAGGCCCCGGCTCTCGGGTTGGGCTTTAGGCTTAATATGGAGCCACCGCTTCCAGGTGGCAAGGTCGAAGAAGCTGGAGTCTGTCGTGGCCTGCCAGGTGAGGATGATGCCGATGGGGATGAAGACGAAGGTCGAGTACCACATGCCGATAGGGCCTACGGCGCTTTCGCGGACAGATTTCTCGCTAATCATGCCGATGACGTAGTACATAACGAAGAAGATGACCGAGGCCACGAGAGGCATTCCCAAGCCGCCTTTGCGGACAATGGAGCCAAACGGCGCACCGATGAGGAAGAGCAGCAGGCAGGCCACCGAGAGGGTGAACTTGCGCATAAGCTCGATATAGTGGCGGTTGATATACTCCTTGTCCGACTTGACGATGCTCTGATACATCTGCACCTCGCTCGAAGCACTGAGAGCCACGGCACGAGCCTGTTCGAGCATACGCTGATGCACAAACTTGTTGGTGTCGGCCATGCGCTGCGCCACGTCGATATACACGGCGCTGTCCTTCGGTATCTCGGCCGAACGGCGGTAGGCCTCAAGCTTGCCCAGCATCACGTTGTCAAACTCCTCTATATGTTTCTCAAGAGTCTTCTTCTGCTCGTTGGCCGAAGAGTCGAGCTGCGCCACGTTCATCATCTGGTAGTGTCCGTTGAAAAAGTTGTCGTCCGATTTAGAATAGGCAAACGAGGAGATGTCGAAGGTGAGCACCTGCTCGTCGAAATCGATGCTCGTGAAGGGGCGACCGTCGGCATTCTGAGCATCAGAGAGCTCGCTATAGGTGTGGCCGTCATAGAGGGTGAAGAGGAGGTACTTATCATCAGGCGTCGATTGCATGAGGCCATGATCTGCCACGACGACATTGGTGCGATTGATGCCCTGGGTGTGGTCGTAGATGATGATGTCGCGGAGGGTGCGGCCGTCGGGGTCCTTGCTGTTCACGCGGATGACGTAGCCGTCAATCTCATCGTAATACTCGCTGGGACGGATGCTGACAGCCGGCTTCTTGCGCTGGATGTCGAAAAGCGTCGTCCTGTACTTATACATAGCCACAGGCAGCACATCGTTGGCGAAATAGAAAGCCACGCCCATGAGCAACACTGCCACAAAAGCCATCGGCATCATGATGCGGGCTGCCGAGACGCCGCCGGCCTTCATAGCCACGAGCTCGTACTTCTCGCCAAAGTTGCCCATCGTCATGATAGAGGCAAAGAGCACAGCTATAGGCAGCGCCATAGGCACAAAGGTGGCCGAGGCATAGAGCAGCAGCTGCGCGATAACACTGAAGTCCAGACCCTTGCCGACCAAGTCATCGACATACTTCCACACAAACTGCATCAGCAGCACGAACACCGCGATAGCGAAAGTGAGCAACAGCGGTCCGATAAAAGATTTCAATATAAGTCTGTCGAGCTTCTTCATGATAGGATGATATTTTAGTTAAGAATTAAGAGTTAAGAAAGGGGGTCCGCCTTCATGGATATTCCCTTTTGATATGGAAAGTTCGTTCGTTTTCAAAGAAGTGTCGCATTGATAAGGGATTCGTTCTTAACTCTTAACTCTGCACTCTTAACTAGAAACGGCTCCCGCCCTAATTCTCAATTCTCAATTCTCAATTTTCAATTCTCAATTATCAATTACCCTGTCTGGCTACCTGAACCACCCGTTGAAGAGGCGGATGAGGTCGTTTCCGTTAGCCAGCACCAGGAGCGCCAGCAGCAGGAAGAGGCCGATGTTCTGGATGACGTTGAGCACCTTCTCGTTGACGGGCTTGCGCGTGATCATCTCCCAGAGCGTAATGACGATATGGCCGCCATCGAGGCCCGGGATGGGGATGATGTTCATGAAGGCCAGCACGATGGCGAGGAGCGCGGTGAGGTTCCAGAAGCGCAGCCAGTCCCAAGTGTCGGGGAAGAGGCTGGCCATCGTGATGAAGCCGCCGAGACTCTTCGTGCCACCCTTGGTGAAGAGGATCTTCAACGAGGATACATAAGTGGTGAGCTGCTCCCAGCCGTAGCTGATGCCGGCGGGGATAGAAGCCCAGAAGGAATAGTCGATATGGTTCACGTCGAAGAGCTTAGAGAAGTCGTCCTCGGCAAAGATGCCCAGCTTGCCGTCCTTGCCCAGCACCACAGGAAGCTCCACATACTCGCGGCCGCTAAATGGCTCCCGCCCATTAACGGCTCCAGCCCCATTAACGGCTCCAGCGCCTCGCTGGCGGTAGAGGCCTATCACCACGCTATCCCCGGCATAGTTGCCCAGGGTGCTGGTGAAATCCTGCGCCGTAGGCGTGGGGATGCCGGCGATGCTCACCAGGCTGTCGCCCGGCAGCATGCCGTAGTGCTTGCCCGCCGAGCCAGGGGCGAAATCCTTGACCACGAAGGGCCAGCGCGGCGTCATAATCTCCTTGGGATTCTCGGAGGCTATCTTAGAGAGGAGGCTCTCGCTCACGGGGAAGGTGACGAGGCTGTCGCACCGCATCACGGTGATCTCCTTAGGCTTGTCCAGCACGAGATGCTGCGTAGCCTCGGTGAAGTCGTACTGCTCCACGCCGTCGATAGCATAGATGATGTCGCCATTAGAAAAACCTTCGTCGAGCAGCACCTGATGATACTCATAGCCCAACGTGGCATTGCGGAGCGGCAGCTCGTCCATGCCCCAATGGTTGAAGATGCCGGCATAGATGACCAGCGCGGAGACGAAGTTCACCAGCACGCCGCCAGCAATGATGAATAGGCGCTGCCAGCGCGGCTTGGTGCGGTACTCCCAAGGCTGGGGCACGCTCTCAAGGTCGTCGGCGCTCTTAGTCTCGTCAATCATGCCCGCGATGTCGCAGTAGCCGCCCAGAGGCAGCCAGCCGAGGCCCCAGAGGGTGTTGTCCTGGTCCTCGGGACGGAGGTTCTTCTCGTCCCACTCCTCAGGAGTCTCCTTGTTGAAGAAGAGGAAGTGCCACTTGCCGTTGAACTTCTTTGCCTTCAAGATAGAAAAATAGGGGTTGAAGAAGACATAGAAACGGCGCACACGAGTGTGGAAGAGCTTGGCAAAACACAAATGTCCCAGCTCGTGAGTGACCACCAGAAGTGTGAGACTGATGATGAATATCAATGCTTTCATATAGTTACAATTCTAATTATAGTGACATAATAAACGTGCAAAGATACGAATTTTTTTTCACATAAATAATTTTTTATGGCAATAATCTAATTATAGCGTTCCACCTCTAAGCTCATGCCCTCGCACCTACGACCTTTGTTCCGAGAAAAATCCCTGTAAATCATTCGATAACAAAACCGCAGACAAAAACGACATTCCCGCGAAACATTCGACAGCAAAGCCGCAAACAAAGCCGCTGCCGCACAGGCCTCCCAGCTCCATCACAAATACAGCTTAGCTCCGCCGTGCATTGCTACTGCATTGCTACCACATTGCTACTGCATTGCTATGGCATAGCATACCAGTAGCTATGCAGATGCTATGCAGTAGCAATGTACAGCGGAGGTAGGGCATATTTCAGGCGAACCTTGTGCCCCCTCCTCCAACATTTCCGAAAAGGGGTGAGCAGGGTGTGGGCAAGAAAAATGTAATGCGTGAAGCCGCTCAAAATGTCAACCTGTCTCTCTTTGTGAATTGAGGATTGGGGCGAGAGCTTTTTTTATCCTCATATATAACTGGAAGGCTTTTTTGAGCTGGGAGAGGCCGCCTGCCGCCTTGCCGCAAGGCCTCGCGCCTTGGCTTCTGCCCCTGCCGGAGCAATGCGCTATGCGCTGTCTATCAGACCTATTCGAGATAGTGAACATCGGCATCTGCAAAAAATATTTCACTTTTAACTTTTGAAACAAAAAAAATGCGTATCTTTGCAGTCGTGAAAATCGAAGAAGCCATACAGCGTTTTGCCGACCATATCACCGTCGAGCGGCACCTCTCACCCACCACCGTGCGCTACTATGTGAGAGAGGCAGCGGACCTTGCGCAGTATCTGGCTTCGCAGGAAGTCACTGATATCGAAAAGATTGAGCCCTACGATGTCCGCGACTGGCTGATGGTACAGATGGAGAAGAATAGCCCTGCCACCGTGAGGAAGAAGCATGCCGCCCTCAGCGCCTGGATAACCTATCTGCGGAAGAACAAGTACCTCACACGCGACATCATGGCCTCCGTCTCGATACCGCAGCAGCCCACGCGCCAGCCTATCTTCTTCCGCGAGAGCGAGGTGGAGCATATCTATGACGACATCTACCCCCCCACCTACGAGGGCGCGCTGGCCAAGCTGGTACTGAGGATGTTGTACGAGACCGGGATGCGCCGCTCGGAGCTTGCCAGCCTCACCGTACAAGATGTCAATCTCAGCAAGCTCACCATCAAGGTTCTCGGAAAAGGCAACAAAATGCGCATTATTCCGATAGAAAATGAACTTGCACACAATATTTCGCAATATCTCGCGTTAAGGGATGAGAAAATGGCCGAAGAGAAGGCCGCCGACAGTCGCCGCCTGCTCATCAACAGCAAGGGACGCCCTGTGAGCGACAGCATGATATACTCCATCGTGGAGCAGTACATGCCCACCCTCTCCAATGCCGACCGTGTGAGCCCGCACGTGTTCCGCCACACCTTCGCCACGCACATGCTCAACGAAGGGGCCGACATCAACGCCGTCAAAGAGCTCCTCGGCCACAGCAGCCTCGACTCCACTGAGATATACACTCACATGTCGCGCGAACGCTTAAAAGAAACTTATAAACACGCCCACCCCAGGGCCACTAAAAAATAAGGAGGTAAATTATGAACACAACAATTAATGCCGTTAAATTCAAGACCGACAGCAAACTGGATCAATTCATCAATGAGAAAGTCGCCAAGCTCGACCGCCTCATCGACAACGCCACAAAATGCGAAGTGACCTTGAAAATCGACAAACCCGAAAGCGACAACAACAAGATTGCCGAAATCTCGCTCAACCTTCCCGGACAGACCCTCTTCAACAGCAAGCAGGCCAACACCTTCGAAGAGGCCGTTGCCGGCTGCATCGACTCTCTGAAACCCCAGATCGACAAGTACAAGGAGCGTTACAAATAAGACTTTGACAATATCTTATAGCGAGGGGGGAAGGCCTTAACCTTCCCCCCTCGGCTTTTTTTATCATGCCACAAAACACAAAAGGGTGTATGTTCGACATACACCCTTTTGCTGATGAGCTTAGGCCTTTCAAAGCCGCACCCATCTATTCACAAAAAGACTATTTTGCATAGACGTAAGTGGTAACAACACGCTGCTGGTATTCCGTTTCGACTACCTCATACTCGCCCGTGGCCTCGTTGTACTGATAGTCGTAGGAGACGACAGGAGACTCCAACGTAGAAGAGATGGGATACTTGCCTTCATACTGATAATTGAAGTTAACGCTATAGCTGTCGATAGTCGTATCCATAGTCGTAGTCGCAGACATCTCCACGGGATTGTTCTTGCTGAAGAGGGATATGCCACTCCCCGCCATATTAGACTCGATGGAATACATGGTGAAAAGGCCGAAATAAGGATTGAGCTTGTTGTCGTACTTGTAAGTAACCTTGATTGACCCATCCGAAAAGGATGTGGATAAGACGGAAACATTATTACCGTCCCACTCAAAGTTGATAGCGTAGCCATCTTCGCCCTTCGTTGCTGCCTTAGCCATGATGCGGTTCACCTCTTTCGCAACCTGCTGGGGCATGATGCGACGCAGCGGGTCGGCATACTGCAGCACCTTTGTGCAAGCAACCTTCATATTGTTGACATATCGAACCTGAAGCTCGACAATCTTGCCATCCTCATGCTCGAACTCGTAAGATGAAATGAGAGTGCCGTTTTCAAAGATATTGATCTCCTCCAGCTCGTCATCGTCATAGACATACTTGGTCGTGAGAGTATTTACGACAAAGCCGTTTTCGGTCATCGTGCTGCCGATGATACGGTTCTTTTCGTCATACTGGAACGTCTCAACAACGCTTGCAACTTCTCTTCCATCATAGTATGAGATGCTTTCCAGCACGTTGCCGTTCCATTGGTATGCCTCTGTGAGCACGTTGCCATACGACTGCCAGGTGCCGCTTTCGTTGTCGGAAGTCTCTTGATAGACCTCGACAAGTTTCTGTTTGGGGTTGAATTCTCCCTCTTCCATTTTGTTGCATCCGCTGAAAGATGCTGCTATGGCCACAGCGGCCATGAGAATAAATGTTTTTTTCATTAGTGATATGTATTAAGGTTATTAATTACTGCCCCGGTAGGATATGACGAGAGCGGCTGTACTGCCCGCCTGTCCAAAGCGAGACAACTGCTATATAAACGTAGAATGTGGCGAAATATTACAGTTCACCAAAAAAAATATTGGCAGCGATGCATCTACATCAGTGGGCACAACCTCGGTAAAATAGAATGAATGCCTCTCATTCTTTCAATTATTCCCTTGTATTTTGTCCAAAAACGCCAAATTATTTCCTTGTATTTTATCTAAAAATAAAGAATTATTTCCTTGTATTTTGTATTTTTTTGTATCTTTGCAAATGAAATACTATATCACAAATACGACATATCTCAATGTATCACAATAGGATAATAGATAAATGGCTTGAAGAATGGGCTTCACGAAAATCCAGAAAGCCACTTCTGCTACGTGGTGCACGTCAAGTTGGCAAGTCTTCGGCCGTGCGCCATTTGGGCGAAAAGTTCGAGAATTTTGTTGAAATAAACCTTGAAAAGAACTCTTCCTATATCAGCATCTTCAAAGAGAATCTGGATGTAAGAAGAATTGTATCCCAGTTAGCTGTCATAGAGGAGAAGACCATTGAACCGGGGAAGACGCTGCTCTTTATCGACGAAATTCAGATGTCGGCAGAAGCCATTATGTCGCTGCGATTCTTCAAGGAAGACCTTCCCGACCTACATGTCATTGCAGCAGGGTCGTTGCTGGAGTTCGCTCTTGAGGAAATCCCCACCTTTGGTGTCGGTCGCATTCACTCTATGTTTATGTTTCCCATGACCTTCGATGAGTTCTTGATGGCTAATGGGGAAGAACGGCTTATTACGGCTCGAAATGCGGCACAGGCAAGCAATCCTCTACCGTCCTCCCTATACGAGAAAATCATCTCACTCTTCAGGACCTATATACTTGTGGGCGGAATGCCCGAAGCGGTAAGCAAATGGGTTGACACACATGACTATATAGCTTGTCAAGAGATACAGGATGATATCGTCGTGTCCTACGAGGACGATTTTTCAAAATACAAAAAGAAAGCCGACCCCGTACTACTGAGACAGACCTTGCACAGTGTCGCCACACAGATAACTGAGAAGTTTGTATATTCTAAGGTATCTGGCGATTACAAAGCCTCCGAGGTGAAGAAAGCATTAGAGATGCTCTCGATGGCAGGCCTAATAATTCCCATCACCCATTCAGATGCAAACGGCATCCCCTTAGAATCCGATGCCGACAACAGCTACCGCAAGATGCTGATGCTTGACACTGGTCTTGCCCTACGAATACTGAATATGACCCTGGGGAATATAAGTGAGCTGACCACGCATATCCTGACCTCAAACGTGACAGACTTAGTCAACAAAGGACCTATGGCAGAAATGGTGGCAGGATTGGAGATATTGCACAACAAAGCGCCTAATCTGCGCTACGAGCTATACTACTGGCAACGCATGTCCAAAAGTTCCAATTCGGAAGTAGATTATTTGATTTCGCACAACCAAACCGTGCTGCCCATTGAAGTGAAAGCCGGCATACAAGGAGGCATGAAGAGTCTATGGCTCTTTATGCACGAGAAAAAACTTCATTCCGCCATACGCTGTTCTCTGGAGAACTACGGTGAGTTCGACTACATCGACAAGGAAGCCGACAACGAAGTGCGCCATGTGAGCATCTGCCCCTTGTTTGCCTTATCTCAATTGGAGGCGAGCGAAGTCAAATAAGAGCTTTTAAACAATACATTTGAGGTCATTCACAACGGAAATGGATATTGCAAAGAGACGATTGATTGGCAGGGCGATAGTAAGCAAGCGATACTATCCTTTGCTGGAAAAACTGACATCATACGTTGCCATACCTGATAATATTGTCACATTGGAGAACTCTGATGATATAATAAAAAGCAAAGGGCGAGGAGAGACCCTTCTCATGAAAACGTATTTGTTCCAAGATAAGGGCGCAATAAAAAACGACATATTGAGATTTGTCGATGCCGACAAAGACTTCTACCTCTGGACCGAAGACTCTAATTATTGCGGCCTTTTGCACATGCCCAATATGCAATCCTTCAATTTTGATTTCGATTTCACACTTGATGACCCGAACGGGATAATCGAATTTCTTTATCCTGACAAAAAGATCGTGATTGATTATTACGAAGAATCAGATGAGCACTATGTGGACCTTAAAATATGCCAGCTGCTGCCGAAATCAATAATAGAAGAAAAATGACTGAGGAACAAAAACAATCAATATTAGCTGTTAGTGCTAATTGGTCTCGGGAATTTCTTTTGGCAAAATTGCGTGAGATATTTTCACCTACCCCAATAGAGGAGCTGTTGAAAATCAGAATTTCGAGTTCTCTCTTGAATGATATTGATGGAGTTTCAGCCGTTCTGAAAAAAGATATATCATTACATGGAGAACTGGACAGTAACGAAAAGATTGCTTATGCCAGAAATCTCATTAAAAAGAATCGAGTGACATTAATGAGTCATTCGGAAACCCTTTATTCAGAGGTAATAGCTGAGATAAATGAGATTAAAGAAGATAACAAGTGGAGGAAAACTCAAGAGGGGAAACTGATAATAGCAATAGAAAAATGGATTGCTTCAGCTTATCGTTCTTTGCCTGATGATATGAAGGGCAATATCTTAATCGGGCGCAATATCTTAGACGACGACCCATGCAATATCATCATTGGTGGATATTCGGAAAAGATGACACAATCTCAGATAGAATGCTTCTTTATGGCACTCAAGCCGCCTGTGAGGCCTTTCTTTATTATAAAGCATCAATAAAAAAGGCAGCGCCCGCAAGAGTGCTGCCTTTTTATGATACGTGCAGAGTTCAACTTATTTGTCGAGCTCCTGCTGACGCAGGTGCTGGACATAGATAGCTTTCTGCATGCGTTCCCTGTTGATGACGGAAGGCTTGGTAAATTTCTGACGCTCGCGGAGTTCTTTCACGACACCAGTTTTTTCGAATTTTCTTTTGAGTTTCTTAAGGGCTCTTTCAATGTTTTCGCCTTCTTTAATAGGAACTACGATCATGTTAAATACCTCTTTCTTGTTAAAGGATTGATAAAAAAATTGTTTATTTAGACCTTATTTGTCTTCAGCTTTAGAACTGGAGGTGACCCTGTGCAGCTGCGTCGTTAAGAGCGGCAACGATGCCTTTCTTGTTGATGATGCGCATACCCTTGGCACTGACCTTCAAGGTAATCCACATATCCTCTTCGGGGATGTAGAATTTCTTGGTCTGGAGGTTGGGAGAGAAAGTTCTCTTGGTGTGGATGCGGGAGTGGGAAACGTTGTTGCCACGGATCACTTTTTTACCGGTAATTTCACAAATCTTTGACATGTTCTATATAATTTTTATTGTTTGTTTACGTTATTTATGCATGTTTTCCTCTCGGGAAAAGCGGGTGCAAAAGTCGGACTTTTTTTTGAATTGACAAAACTTTTTGCCCCTCAAATTTCACGAAAATGAAAAATTTAACATTTATGAATTTTGAAACATCATCATAACAATAAGATACGAGTTTTTTAAAAATAATATTTAACACACATTTTTCAAGCAGTTAGCAACAAAATAGGCTGCAAAAAGCCTCAAAAAGTACTCATTTTTTCAAAAATAGGCCCTCTTTATGTTATCCGAAAAACTACTTAACTGGTATCAAGAATATGGACGGCAGCTGCCGTGGCGAGGCATCGATAACGCCTATTTCATCTGGCTCTCCGAGATTATTTTGCAACAGACCCGCATCGAGCAGGGGCGCAGCTACTACGACCATTTCATCCACGCATACCCCACCGTGCGTCACCTCGCCGATGCCTCGGAGGAGCAGGTGCTGAAGAGCTGGCAGGGGCTGGGCTATTACTCTCGCGCACGCAACCTACATGCCGCCGCGCACCATATAGCCTACGACCTCGGCGGCACCTTCCCCAGCACCTACGAGGGCATCTCCTCCCTGAAAGGGGTGGGAAGATACACCGCCGCGGCGATAGCCTCTTTCGCCTTCCGCCTCCCCTACCCCGTGATTGACGGCAACGTCTATCGCTTCATCTCGCGCCTCTACGGCATCTACACCCCTATCGGCACCAACCAGGCCTACAAAGAGTTCGAGCAGGTACTGCTGCAGGTCATCGACAGGGAGCGCCCCGACCTCTTCAACCAGGCCATCATGGACTTCGGCTCCACCTATTGCAAACCCACGGGCTGCAACTGCGAGGGCTGCATCTTCCGCCAAGAGTGCGTGGCATTCCGCGAAGGCAAGGTGGCGCTGCTGCCCGTGAAGCCCCTGCCCGTGGAGGTGAAGGAGCGCTATTTCTATTATATAGATATACACTGGCACGCAGAGGGCGGAGAGGTGATGCTGATGCACAAACGCGAAGCCGGCGACATCTGGCAGGGCCTCTACGAGCTGCCCCTCCACGAGACCGCGACGCCCCTCACGGAAGAGGAAATGCGAGGGCATATCGCCGCGGTCCTGAAAGAGTGGATGGGCTCCGAGCCCGCAGTCCTGGAATGCCGACAAACCTTGACACACAAGCTCACCCACCGCACCATAAAAGCCCAGTTTTTACAGGCCAAATATGACATTCGGCCGCCCAAAATACCTCAAAAGTTCGAGCCTTTTCAAGCCCAAGAAACGAAATCTCTCCCCATTTCGCGTTTGATTGACAGATATTTGTCGAAATTGTGAATATCTTTATGTCTTTAGTTTATTAAAAAGTACTATCTTTGCAACGTTTTTTTTGACATACGCAAACGACAAAAAGTATCAATAAAACTAACGAATACAATACATCATTTAAGGTAAAAAACAGACTAGACTATGGTAGGAGTAAACAAAGTTATTCTCATTGGTAATTTAGGTAAGAACCCCGACGTCGTAGCCTTCCCGCAAGACCGCCGAGACGAAACTTCAAACGTAGTAAAGAAAGCTTCCTTCCCCCTCGCCACAACAGAGTACCGCCGCACCCGCGACGGTGAGAAGGTGGAACAGACAGAGTGGCACAACGTGGTGTGCTGGCGCACACTCGCCGAAATCGCCGAAAAGATTCTGCGCAAAGGCACGCAGATATATGTCGAAGGCAAACTCCAGACACGCTCCTGGGAAGACCGCGAGGGCAACAAGCGCTACATCACCGAGGTGGTGGCCGACAACTTCACCGTCCTCGCCAACAAAAACCGCAGCGAGGAGCAGAACGACCGCGACCACGACCCCTTGGCCTCCATCCTCAACGACGAGACCGAGCCCCTAGGCGACCTCCCCTTCTAACCTCTACACGGAAACAAAGTATCACCTAATAAATGCCGAAGTCTCAAAATGGGACTTCGGCATTTTCTATCCCTTCCCTCCAATGCCTTACACATCCCTGCATCGAATCGAACAGCCATTCGACTGATAACGTCCTATCTGTCATCACCCTACGGCTACCAGTCGAATAATCGAATGGCCATCCTCATCCGCTGCCGCTCCTCACCTCCGCTGAGGCTCTCGTCTATTAAGAAAATTTAGGACTCCGAAGGCCAAATGTTAAAATCAGAGGCTCGGAAACAGGCTTGTCACCTATTTTGCAGCGGAGCATCCAACCAACTACACCTCAGCCATATAGCACCTTCACCCTTGCTTCGCCCATTTTCCGCTCTCTGAGCGGAGTTAGAGCGGAACTAAGGCGGAGCTAAAGCGGAGCTTCTCCGAAGCTGCCCCGTCTCATCTCGAAATGTTAAAATCGAGTCGGATTTTAACACTCCTATTCTTATGGATGCCTGTTGAAGGCGTTTCGTTGCAAGTGGCCGATTGCCAATCCACCACAACGGAAAACCGCGTCAATACGGTGTGCGAACTATCCCAAATCAGCAAATATAACCTTAACTGGATTCTCACAAAATAAAAAAAATGAATATACCATATTGAGCATCAGTTATATACAAAGAAATTAAAAAAACACTATGTATATATTAAAAAAAATGTGTAATTTTGCAGCACAAATATAAGAATGTCCCCGTGGACATTTGAGCTGAATGATGAGTAAACGGGTTCTGCCCATTCGGGAGGCTGAAAAATGAATTTATAGAACCCACCTTCACTAAATTTTTCAAACAATGAAAGGAAACAAAAAAAAGTACGTCTCCCCATGTGTGGAGGCAATGAACTGCAAAGTTGAAAAAGGCTTCCAGTGCAGCGGTTGCGACGGCGGTATGCTCCAAAATCTCACCGAAGGCGACAGTGCCGACAATTTGTTTAACTAAAGCGAGGAGGAAACACTATGAAGAAAGTTCTTTTAAGTCTGGCCGCTATGGCTATGATGGGCATGATGATGACTTCATGCCAGAAGAATGAGAGCCTCAGCAAGGAGACCTTCACCGCTACTACCGAGAGCAACGCCAAGACCCACCTCGACGGCCTGAGCCTGAAGTGGGACAACGAGGGCGAGAGCATCATGGTATACGGCTTGGATGAAGATGCTCACTATGCCGGCCAGGCCATATATTTTGCCACCTCCGTCACCAACGATGGCACCTGTGCCACCTTCGCTTGTGCGGAAGGCGAAGAGGTGAACGCTGCCAACTACATGATCTTCTACCCTGCTTCCGTAATGCCCGATGCTACCCACTTGCCCCAAATGCCCGCTGTACAGGAATATGCTGAAAACAGCGTGAAAGGTTTCCCGATGTATGCCGAGACGCAGAGCCACACCTTCCAGTTCTGCAACCTCTGCGGCCTCTTCCGGCTGCAATTGCAAAAGACTGGCGTAAGCATCCGCAGCATTACGATTACTGCCGACAATGCTTTGAGTGGCGAATGTTGGCTCTTCCCCACCAGCGATGGTAAGGCATATTTTGCCGCCACCAGCTCTGCCGAAGAAGCGAAGACCGTCACTCTCGACTGTGGCGTAAACGGCGTGAGCATCGACAACCTCACCGACTTTAACATCTACCTGCCCGTGGGCACCTACAACACTTTTGACATCACTATTATGACCACCGATGGCCGCGCCTGTGCCAAGAGCCTCAACGGCAGCACCCTCACCATCAACCGCAACGAACGCGTGACACTCACCCGTCAAGGCGAGGCTTTGAAATTTTCAGCTTCAGAAAACGCTATTAATGGCGCCTTCTCTGTCGATGCAGATGGCCATCAAGTCTATTTCGCGAAAGGCAACCTACAAAATATCAACGGCGAATGGTGTTTTGCCGAGCATCAGTACGACTATTTAGGCACTTATAGTGCCACGGCATGGGACCTGTTTGGCTGGAGCACCGCTGCCACCAACTATGGCATGACTACCTCCGCCTCCAACAACGACTATAACGATGACTTTATTGACTGGGGCAATGCCATCGGAAACGGATGGCACACACTTAGTTTTGCACAATGGAACTATGTGACTGCGGGTAGGCAAAATGCTGACGACAAACGCGCCTCTGCCACGGTATGCGGCATACAAGGCATGATTCTCTTGCCTGACGAATGGACACTTCCCACCGGCATGAACTTTAATAATGGCTTCGACGACTCTTGGACGCGCAACGTTTATAACATAAACGAATGGGTATTGATGGAGGCTGCTGGCGCCGTCTTCCTGCCTGCTGCAGGCGGGCGCAACGGCACATTGATAGAGTATTCTGGCGAAGAAGCCGGCGGGTTCTATTGGACATCATCGCCAAACGATGCACCCTACGCCAATATCCTCGGAATATTAGTCAGCGGATCGTCCGTATACGGCGTTGAGCGGCACTTCGGTATATCGGTCCGCCTTGTTCAGGATGCTAATTAAACTATGAAATCCTTATCAATCGGTTTTTTCAACCAAACCGATTGTGATAATTAAAGGGGCTGACTGCAAGTCAGCCCCTTTTGCTGCGATAACTACCTTCGCTTGGCATTATTACAGAATAGAATTCTTCAGCGGAATGTGATGTACTTTTGGCTATTTGGCTTCGTAGCCAGGCTTGCCTAAGAGGCGGAACATATTCTTCTTATAGGCCTCGACACCAGGCTGGTCGAAGGGGTTAACTCCTAAGGTGTAGCCGCTCACGCCGCAGGCGAACTCAAAGAAGTAGATAAGCTGGCCGAGCACATATTCATCCACCGTGGGCACCTCGATACGCAGCACGGGGACACCGCCGTCGCGGTGAGCCAGGATGGTGCCGAGCTCGGCGTTGTGGTTGATCTCGGTGAGGCTTTTTCCTAAGAGGTAGTTGATGCCGTCGAGGTTCTGCTCATCAGCAGGGATTTCCACCTTATTGTGAGGAGCGGCTACGCTAAGCACCGTCTCAAACATCAGACGCTCACCCTCCTGCACATACTGTCCCATGGAGTGGAGGTCGGTGGTGAAGCTAAGGCTGTGGGGCAGGATGCCTTTGCCGTCCTTGCCCTCGCTCTCGCCATAGAGCTGCTTCCACCATTCGCTGAGGTATTTGAGATTGGGGACGAAGTTCTCCAGTATCTCCACCTTGCGGCCTTTGCGGTAAAGAATGTTGCGCAGCACGGCATAGAGCAGGGCGGGGCTCTCGTCGAGGCTGTCGTTCTTCACGCACACCTCGCGCATGTCGCGGGCGCCCTGCAAGAGACGGTCAATGTCGTAGCCCGCCATGGCTATGGGCAGCAGGCCCACGGGGGTGAGCACGGAGAAGCGTCCTCCCACATTGTCGGGGATGACGTAGGTGCGGTAGCCTTCCTGCTGGGCAATGTCGTGCAGTGCGCCGCGCTTGGCATCGGTGATAGCGATAATACGGCTGGCAGCTTCGGCCTTGCCGTACTTGCCTTCGAGATGCGACTTGATGATGCGGAAGGCCACAGCGGGCTCGGTGGTGGTGCCCGATTTGGAGATGACTGCCACTGCATAGTCATGCCTCTCCAGAAGGCTCATCAACTGGCTGTAGTAGTCCTCGCTCAGGGTGTGTCCGGCATAAACAATATAAGGGAACCTACCCTCGTCCGACAAGGCTGCGAACTCCGACTGAAGGGCTTCGATGACAGCCCTGGCACCGAGGTAGCTGCCGCCGATGCCGATAACGACAAAGAGGTGTGCCTTGGGCGCAAGACGTGCCACATCTTCTTTGATGTTGGCGACCACCTCGGGAGAAAGCTCTTCGGGAAGGTCTATCCAGCCCAGGAAATCATTGCCGAGGCCTTTGCCAGACAAAAGCGTCCGCTTTGCGGCAAGCGCCTCTTCGCGCATAGCAGCCACCTCGTTTTCTGAGATAAACTGCTGGAGATATCCAGTTGACAGATTAATAGATGTCATATTGATAGATTTTTGCTTATAAAAGCAATTTGAGAGTGCAAAATTACGAAAAAAAAAGCAAATAATGGAAAACTTTCCCTCATTTCTCCACACAATGCTGATAATCAGTATTGTATAATATATATATTAGGCCGAAACTGCTCAAAAAAGAGCTCAAAATGATAGCAAATATATAAAATAAATATACCTATAGAAAAAAAATATTTGTTAAGTGAAAAAAAAATCGTATTTTTGCAATTCAAAATAAATGACAATTAATTATCTAACAAAAAGTAAACCAACATGTTGAAAAAAGTATCAAAAATCGCTGCACTGTTCTGCCTTCTCGCATTCGCAGGCAGTTCCTTTGCTCAGACCGAGGTTCCCGAGTATCCTCAGTATGGTTTTTGGAGCAATTGGGGCATCGGTATCACCGGCTCCTTCAACTTCCAGTCCGACGTGAAAGCCATGTACGGTAACGAAGGTTACGCTTGGGGCTCCGGCTTCAACGCTGGCCTTGGCATCGTCCTTCAGAAAGAGGTCGATCGCGGCATGTATGTGCGTCTGCGCTACAGCTATCCTTCCTTAGCTAATTGCGACAGCAACTACACTAAGCTGGATCCCGTAGAGAACGGTTACCCCATCGTCAGCAACCAGCTTGGCATGGACAAACACTCCGCTCTCACTGCTGAGTATGTTCTCTCTCTGAACAACTCCTTCCACAACTGGAATCCCGAACGCCGCGGCAACCTCTACATCTTCGCAGGTGGTGGCCTCGCATTCAGCCACAACAATGGTCGCGTATATGCTGGTGACCATAACTGCGGCATCATGCTCGATGGCGGTCTCGGTTTCAGCTACAAAGTCTGCGACTGGGCATCCCTCTTCATCGAGGCAGAGGCTGACGGTATCAGCTACTCTCACCTCTTCTCCGAGAACTGGAACTACCACACCGACTTCCTCTGCAACCTCGGCCTCGTCTTCGACCTTGGCGTGACCAGCGCTGACAAGGAACTCATCGCTCAGCGCGCACTTCTCACCAAAGAGAGATTCGACGCTCTCAACGAAGAGAACGACCAGCTGAAGAAAGAAGTTGCTGAAGAGAAGGCTAACGAGAAGAAACTCCAAGGCCAGATCGACGAACTCAACAACGAGAACAACCGCATCAAGAGAGAGTGCCTCGCTCGCGCTCAGCGTGTTTCCGACAGCCTCAATGGTATTCTTGACAACCTCAAGAACGACCAGCTCACCTACTACGCTATGCCTTTCTCCGTCCTCTTCGACAACGACTCTTACACTGTTAAGGGCTCCGAGATGACCAAGATCAAGGCTATCTGCCAGATCCTCAAGGACAACCCCGATGTCAACCTCACTCTCGCTGGTTTCTGCGACCACACTGGTTCCGACGCTTACAACATGAAGCTCTCCCAGAAACGTGCTGAAGCCGTTAAGAAAATCATGGTCAAGAAGTATGGTATCGATGCTGACCGTCTCACCATCGACGCTAAGGGCAAGACTGTCTCCTTCGGCGACCTCAAGTATGACATCAACCGTCGCGTTTCTTTCTATCGCGTGATTGAATAGTTCTTCCGAACTGACATACCTTAATAAAGGCGACTCATACGAGCCGCCTTTATTATATATATACCTATTATATATTAGTAACAATGTAACGTGTAATGTGAACATTCGAGCCACATGGGCTATGCGGAACAACGCATTTCTCTTTCCGCACTTATTTGCACGCCGCTTTGTACTGCAATGAGCAATGGGGAAACATATCTGCCATCCTCAAATACGGCCTTTGCAAGCCCCAAAAAGAGGCAATAACTCCAGTGTGGCTCCGCCTATAGCCCTCCTATGTACAATTACGGAGGAACTTTTCGAAAGTTCCTCCGTAATTGATTTTTTCTCTGAAAATAGCTTTAGAACGCCAATACTTTAAATTCTACGCGGCGATTGTTGGCGCGGCCCTCCTCGGTATCGTTGGTATCAATCGGGCGGCTTTTGCCGTATCCTTTGTATTGCAGGCGACGCTCGCTCACACCTTTCGAGATGAGGTAATCCGTGACCGCCTTGGCACGGCTCTCGGAGAGGCGGAGATTGTAGCTGTCGGAGCCCTTGCCATCGGTGTGGCCACTAATCTCAATACGCATCTTAGGATATGTTGCCAGCAATGTGAGCAGCTTTCGCAGTTCGAAATAGGACTGCTGCAGCAGTGTGCTCCTATCAAACTCAAAGAAGATATCTTTCAGCACAAAGGTGCTGCCCACGCTGAAAGCGGGCTGTTCCTCAGTGAGATAGGTCGAATCCACATTCATGTCGTCAGCCACAGGTGGCTTGCAGTTGAGGCACTGTATGGTGACATTATCAATGTAGTAATAAGCCCCTGGCAGCAGCTGCGTAAGCGAATCTGGATTGAGGTAGCCCGAATGCTCGGCCAAGTTGAAGTTGCCTATCGTCACATACTGCTCCCCGCCCTGGGCCACAAAAGTGCCTGACACCTGCTGCCAACCTTTAGTATCGACAAGCGGTATCTCTACATCATTGACAATCTGAGGCTCAAACGGCATGGCAATAATCTGAGAAATCTCGTCTGTGATCTGCACCTTCTCCTTATAGAGGAACAAGCTGCGGACAGTGTCGTAGATGGCTGTCTCCGTGAAGAGTCCGCCAAGGGTGGCCACGGCACCCGTCGATTCCTCCGAGAGGCTGACGAAGAACGAGAGGCGGATGCTGTCGCCCTTGTGCAGCTTACGGCGCAGACGGGTCTGGAGGTACTCTCTGTAGTCGTTCTTGCTGCAATAGATGCCGCAATAGCCATCGCCGTCATACGGAAGCTGGTTGCCGACCTTATTCTGTGGGACACCGCATTCGCGACTACCGCAGATGTTGAAGTAGTCAGCACTTCCGCGCGTAGGCTGGTACCAACCCTCAACCAAAGTCAGGATGCCCACAGCATCCAGGCGCCTTGGGCAGGAACGGAACTCTTCAAAAGAGCCGTTATAGACCAAATTGACGCGGGAAGAGGTGTCGGAGATGGTGTCGTTCTGTGCGAAAAGGCTATCACACAGCATTATCAGACAGCTCAATAGAACAATCTTTCTCATATCCTAACAATTCTTGCCAACCGTTTTCATCATGCTCTGCCACAACTTCTCGGCTGTGATGTCCCAAGTGAACAGATCTCTTCTTTGGCGTCCTTTCTCAATCAAATCGGCGCGGAGTTTTTCATCAGAAGCCACGCGACCGATAGCTTCGGCCATGGCTTCGGCATCGGTAGGCTCCACCAAGACGGCAGCATCGCCAGCCACTTCGGGCATAGAGGTGCAGTTTGAGGTGATGACGGGGACTTCGGCACGAAAAGCCTCCACGATAGGAATGCCGAACCCCTCGAAAAGAGAGGGATAGACCAGCATCGAAGCCGAACCCATCATGCGGGTGAGCTCATCGGCATCGGCCCTGCCCACGAACACCACATCATCTTTGTGCCGCATCTCATCGTATGCCTTGGCCAGCTCGTCCTGCCACCAGACGCGATGGCCTACCACAAGAAGCTTCATCGAAGAACTGTCGTGCGACTTGAATATGTCGAAAGCGGTGAGGAGCGTGGCCAGGTTCTTACGTTTCAGAATGGTGCTGATGAAGATAACGTAGGGGCATCCTTGCGTGTAACGCATACGCGTAGCGTTCTGTGTCTCAGAATCTAAAGGACGGTATCCTATATGGGCGCCATCATAGACTACGTCGATTTTCTCGCCCTCGATATGGTAAGTGTTCATGATGTCCTGCTTCGAGAACTCCGACACCGTGGCAAGCCGCGTGCTGTAGCGAGCAAACTGGGGCGAGAAATAGGTCATATACTTCTGATGCGACGGCTTCAAGTTAGCCTTGCCGTGCTCGAAATTGATGTCGTGTATCACCGTCAGCGTGGGGACCTTCGTGCCCAGGACGGCATAGCCGTCGGGCGAGAGAAAGAGGTCTATCTTGTAGCGCTTCAAGGCACGCTTCACACTCCCCTGGAAAAAGAGGTACCACAGCACCGGGTGTCGGGCCTGAGGGTGGAGCACCACTGGAGTTACACTGGAGCTATAGCAGAAGCAAGGGTCGGGCTTGCGGTCGAAAAAGAAGAAGAACTCATGCTCGGGATGGCTCTGCACAATACGCTGCAGCGTCTCGGCTGTGAACCACCCGATTCCATCCATCTTCCCCTTCAGGAGCAGGCGTGTGTTGATAGCTATTCTCATCCCAGCACAGTTTTTTCAATCACCATGGGGAAGTAGGCCTTCTCTAACAGATGGATCTTCTCGGCCAGCGTGTCGGGGGTGTCCTCGTCTGTGAGGGTGCATTTGGCCTGGAAGAGGGTTGTGCCGCAGTCGTAGCGGTTATCCACGATATGGATGGTGATGCCGCTCTCCTTCTCGTGATTGGCAATCACAGCCTCGTGGACATGATGGCCGTACATGCCCTTGCCGCCATAGTTGGGGAGCAGGGCGGGATGGATGTTGATGATATGGTCGGGATAGGCTGCCAGCATATCATCGGGCACAAGCCAGAGGAAGCCTGCCAGGATAACCCAGTCTATCTGCTGCTCCTTGAGATACTGCATCACACTGCCGTTCTCGTAGAAGTCCTTGCGAGAGAAATAGTGTGCCGGTATGCCGAGGTTCTTGGCACGCTCAGCCACATAGGCATCCTTGCGGTTGTAGATGATGCATTTGACGCACACTTTGTCGCTTCCAGCAAAATATTCAGAGATTTGCTGGGCATTGGTTCCGTTGCCCGAGGCCAAAATTGCTATATTTATCATAGACGTGTATTTTTTTATTCGTTTATTATAAGACAATTGCCTTTTCGTCTCAACACGGGGCAGCTGATGCAAAGTCCCTTGGTGGACGAAAAATAGTATTAAAATAACGCTAAAAGTCTATAATTGTTGTATTTCCGCGAAATTTAACTTTTCGAGCGAGCAAAGAGAGGCTCATTTTAACAGAATGGGACATGAAAAAAGAGAAAAAACACGACTTTTTTCGGTTTGCAAAATCTTAAAAAACAAAACTTTTACATACCTTATCTATCTGTAAAACAGAAGAAATCGGAAAAACGTAAAAAAGATTTTTGTTAAAAAGTATGGTTATATGAGTTTTTTTTCGTTTCTTTGCACCTTGTTAAACTCAAAAAATTAAATAAACATGTCTGAAATTGCTACGAAAGTACAAGCTATCATTGTCGATAAGCTTGGTGTTGATGAAAAAGATGTTACGATGGAGGCTAGCTTCACTAACGACCTTGGCGCTGACTCTTTGGATACCGTCGAGCTGATTATGGAACTTGAGAAAGAATTCGACATCCAGATTCCTGACGAAGCCGCAGAGAAGATTGCCACCGTTGGCAACGCCGTTGCATTCATCGAGAACGCACAGAAATAAAAACACATAACTACCGCTTCAGCCTATGAACCTGAAACGAGTTGTAGTCACAGGCCTCGGCTCACTCACTCCTATTGGCAACGATGTTCCCACTTTTTGGGATTCCTTGCTCAAAGGTGTGAGTGGGGCGGGTGTGATTACTCATTTTGATGCCTCATTGTTTAAATGCCGTATCGCCGCCGAGGTCAAAGGCTTCGACGGAGAGGGCTTTTTCGACCGAAAAGAACGCCGCAAACTCGACCTCTTCTCTCAATACGGCCTCGTGGCCGCCGATGAGGCCATACGCGACGCAGCCATAGATTTTGAGAAGGCCGACAAGGATCGCATAGGCGTCATTATAGGTACAGGCATGGGCGGATGTGAGTCGTTTCAGGAAGAAATCCTGTCTTACGCTGAGGGCAACCGCGTGCCCCGCTTCAGCCCATTCTTCGTCACCAAGACTATTGGCGACATCTGTGCTGGGCAGATTTCCATCAAATACGGACTTCGCGGACCTAACTATGCCACTTCGGCAGCTTGCGCCTCCTCGGCCATGGCTATTGCCGACGCTTTTATGCTCTTGCGTCTCGGCAAAGCCGACATCATGGTCTCTGGCGGCAGCGAGGCAGCCATCATCCCCGCCAGCATCGGCGGCTTCTCCTCTATGCAGGCCCTTTCAACCCGCAACGACGAACCTCTCGTAGCCTCGCGACCTTTTGACCGCGACCGCGATGGCTTCGTGCTTGGAGAAGGCGCGGGCGTCCTCATCCTCGAAGAGCTTGAGCATGCCAAGGCTCGCGGAGCTAAAATATACGCAGAGATTACAGGCTGCGGCCTCTCGGCCGACGCCTACCATATTGCCGCCTCACACCCCGAAGGCATCGGCGCCCTCAACGCCATGAGGCTTGCCGTCGAAGACTCCGAGATGCAGCTCTCCGATGTTGACCATATCAACACCCACGGCACCTCCACACCTATCGGCGACATTTCTGAGCCCAAAGCAGTTGAGGCTCTCTTTGGCAGCCATGCCTCCCACATCACACTCAATTCGACCAAGTCCATGACGGGACACCTGTTGGGTGCGGCAGGCGCTATCGAGGCCATCGCCACCATTCTGGCTGTGCAGAACGACGTCGTGCCTCCCACGATCAACCACTTTAACGATGATCCTAATATCGCACCTCTCGACTTCTCCTTCAACCACCCCACTCAGCGCCACATAGACTTCGCCCTAAGCAACACCTTCGGATTTGGCGGGCACAACGCTTGTCTCGCCTTCCGGAAATACCGTTGCTAATGTTGAATGCTAAAATCCTTTTCCTCCTCACCATCTTACATTACCCCCACGATTAGCATGAACTTCTGTAGATATAAAGGCGAACACAAAGAGTTTTATCTCTTCTTCAAAAACGTGCTGGGCTTCACCCCGCACAACACGAGCCTCTATCAGATTGCTTTCATCCACAAATCTAAATCGGTTGAGATGGGACAGGGCTGGCGCGTCAACAATGAGCGACTTGAATACTTAGGCGACGCAGTGCTCAGCTCCGTGGTAGCCGAATACCTCTACAAGAAATATCCTCATCAGGGCGAAGGATTCCTTACCGAGATGCGTTCCAAGCTCGTCAGCCGTGCTAACCTCAACAAACTGGCACAGAAAATCGGGCTCTCGCAACTGATACAATACAACCGCGAATCACAAGGCGTATTCAAGAGTATCGATGGTGACGCTTTTGAAGCCCTTGTCGGAGCCATATACCTCGAAAAGGGCTATCGTTTCACCCGCCGTGTCATCATCAAGAAGATTATGACCACCTATCTCGACGTCGATGCTATGGCCCACACAGACTGGAACTTCAAGAGCAAGCTCATCGACTGGGGACAGAAGAACCACAAAAAGATTAGCTTCGAAGTCGAAAAAGTCACCTATCAAGGTCGCGAAAGCCGACGCCAGTATGATGTCCGCGTGAAAGTTGACGGCACACCTGCCGAACATGCCATAGAGTTCTCCATCAAGGCTGCCGAACAGCTCGCTGCTGAGAAGACATACAAGAAATTCCAAGAAGAAGGCATCATACCGCCTCACAACGACGATAGGCAATAGACCCTACCAAGCATTTCCTACCACTTCACCCGAACCTGCACGTTCCATTGCTGCCTATGATTGGCATCTATCAGCTCATAGCCTGAACCGAAGGTATCTTTGTTGCCATAGTTGGTGATACCATATTTGAAACCCACATTCCAATACTTATTGATATCATAGCGGAGCAGCAGATAGAGCCGACAGCCCTCGTCTTGGAACATCATGCTATTGTACTGATATATGAAACCGCTCTCCACGGCATAGAGCCGTGCCTCGTAATCCTCCACATCAAACAGCGCCACCCTTGCCGCAACCATGAGCGGTATGCGCTTCGGCTTGAATTGCACATCTTCATACAGCAGCAAGCCGTGGCTTACCTCAGTGACATCGCCATGATAAGATGTCCACCCCAGCCTTGTGACACTCTTCCATGCCCCGGAAGCATACTCCACATCGGCCAAAATCTGATGCCTGTAGGTTTGTTCCATCTGGTACTTACCGTCAACCATCGTGGAGGGCGTGATGTTGCGTCCTCTGTCTTTATAGCGATAGCGCACGTTGAGCATCAAATCATTATTCGCCCCTAAAGGCCTTGATATTACAACGCTGACATCACTCCCATGCGTAGGAGCATACGCCAGATATTTCTCATGCGGGAAATAGGCGAACTCCGCGATTGCCGAAGCGGTGAAGAGGCCTGGGAGATGGCCTTGATAATACAAGCCCGCCCCAGCCTCATTTTGCGGAGTGCTGCCCTGCCCTATCGCACAGGCGTGAAGGTTGTGATAATTGGGAGAATAGTAATGCAGCTGCGCACTCATGCGATGATTGTTATTCATAATGAACTCACCACCCGCAACTACCGCAGGACTGACATTTAGCGCTATGCTGTCAGAAAGATTGTCTGATGGAGAGACTGTCTGATTAAAGGCATGGTTGACACAGAGGGCCGCCTCGCCAAAGAGCATGAGCCGGCCACAGAGATAGGCAGCATCAACTCCGATATTGAAGTTCTGCCTGCCTCGAAAAGCGTTATCGTTATAGACATACGTTGCCGGGATGAGTTCTTTGTCCAACAAGGTGGCCATGGCTGTCATGCCCGCCTTGAAAGACTTTGTCGCACGCTCTATATGTCCGCCTATCACACACTCTCCAAGCTGCCGTTTCTTATTAATCTCAGTCTGCGTTCGATGATAGCCCGAATTATACAGGCTCTGCACCCAGTTGATCGTACTATCTTTGTCTGCCCCTCGCGGCAGGGTGGCAGAGCGTTTTGTGTAGGAGAGGAATGTTGTAAACTTCCATTTCGGAGAGAGCGAGATTTCAGCCGCGGCACCCTGCAAGTATCCATACTCTGAAAAGACGCCATTGGGTCTGAGACCTGAGGCATGGCGGCTTATTCCTGTGCCTAACGACCTACGGGTGCCAAAGCCTGACCAAGCGGTCAGCCCTTGTCCGAACTGGGCATGATACTGTCCCAGTATGATTTTTTTCAGATACACCCCCTTCCCTTTTGCCGCATTTCGGCCAATATCGTTCAACGTCAGACTGTACCCATAGAAATCGAACCCCTGGGAGCCACTGAAGAGTGCCTCGCCGGGGTCTTTGTCGGCCGACAGGTGTAGCTGCACGCGGTCTTTGTATTTGAACGAGTAACGCCACAGCATTCTCAGGTTGTTGCCTTGATAGATGTCTTCTTTGTAGCCTCTGGCTTGTTCGATTGTGCTATTTATGCCTGTCACCATATTGCTGCGGCCATATCGCAACACTTTCGACCAATCTAACGGCTGCCAAGTCTCGTTATGGCCGCCTTTGACCAAAGGCCGCAGCAGCTCCACTGTAAGGCTGTCAAAACCATTGATCGAATACAGCTCCTCTACGCTCATCAGCTCGCCATACAGGAGGATATAGCTGCGCAGCATCCCGCGCTGGACATCGCTCACAAAAGGGAACTCTTGCAAGATATGGGCTGTGTCGTTCAAATTGAAAGGATTTTCAACACAAGCATCGTACAAGTCCTGCAACTCCTCAACCGTCTCATCCTCTCCATCCTCATATAGCGTCTCCAAATAGTTGGTCCAGACAAGCGGCAGCGACAGCTGTGCCTTGATGCACAGCGGCAGCAACAGCCACACAAACATCCACAATAACTTCCTATTCATGGCACCCTGACTATTATTGGAAGATGGTCGCTGAAGCCGCCCACATACCTCATGCCTATCGAAGTTCTAAACATCTTCTCCCCCATATAGCGTGGATCTTCTTGCATCATAAAGTGCGGACGGAACACCTCCGCGCACAAATCCCTGTTTGCAATAATCTGGTCGATGTATGACCATGTATCTTGGAATTTATAGCTGCCCTCGCCCTTCGGCAAACGAAACATCAGATTATACAGCCCTTCGGGATTCCTCCCGTCCTTGTCAAATTCCAACTGTTTCATCGGCAGCTCATAAGGATCCGAATTGAAGTCGCCCATGGCCATCACCAAAGCTGTGGGATGCGTCTCCATAAGGCTGTCCATCACTCCTCTCATCTTCTTCGCAATGGCTATCCTATGCTTTTCAGCTTTCGCACCATTCAGTTTTGACGGCCAATGATTCACCAGAATGAAACAGCTGTCCTCAGCACCGCCTCTCATCAATACACCGCCTACAAGCAGAATATCGCGCGTGAAAAAGCCTGACGAGGTGTCCGACACACATATCGGCCATGCCTCAAAAACCCGAAAGGCCTTCTGCCTATACAACAAGGCACAATCGACGCCACGTCTATCGGGCGATTCGAAATGGACAAAGTCATACCCATAGCGCCGCAAAGGCGTATAACGGCACAGATCTCGCAGCACATAATCGTTCTCCACCTCGGCCAACCCTACCACAGCCGGGCACTTCATCGCTGCCACAACCTTATAAATTCCATCCCGCTTGGCCTCATACTTTTGATAGGTCCAATGATTGTCGCCCTCGGGCATAAAAGCATAATCCTGTTTCAACGTATCATGTCTCGTATCAAAGAAATTCTCAACATTCCAGAAGGCCAGCGTCCACCGCTCACTCTGGCACCAACAGGCAACGCTGCCCGTCAGCCACAATATTAGCGCAACACCTTTCTTCATCTGTTATCGATTTTTCTTTGTTATATTTTCTCCATCCGTGAAACTTCTAAAGAAGCATCTACTATTATAAAAATATTATCCCAAACAAACTGTGCGTTTGGGATAATATTCTTATTCAATAATTGCTCCAGTGTTGTCTAGTTAGCAAAGGTTCATGCTCTTCTTGATGGACTCAATCTTGGCATCGAGGGCAGTGTTGGCCTGGTCGAAGCCTTCCTTGCTGCTGAGTTCGCCTTTCACGCCGAAGTAGTACTTAATCTTAGGCTCTGTGCCGCTGGGGCGCACGGTTATTTTGTTGCCCTTGTCGGTGAAGAACTGGAGGACGTTGCTCGTGGGGAGGGTGAGCACCTCCTTCTCGCCTGTGAGAAGGTTGCAGCTCTCGTGGAGCTTGTAGTCCTTGATGCAGATGACCTTCTCGCCGTCGATTTCGGCTGGCGGGTTCTCGCGGTACTGCTTCATCATCTCCTGAATCTCCTCGGCACCGCTCTTGCCCTTGCGCACCACGCTGACGAGGCCTTCCTTGTAGAATCCGTACTCTTTGTAGATATCCACGAGGACGTCGAAGAAAGTCTTGCCCTGCTCGGCAGCCCAGGCTGCTATCTCGGCAATCATGGAGCATGATGAGATAGCATCCTTGTCGCGCACAAAGTCGCCTATCATGTAACCATAGCTTTCCTCGCCGCCGCCGATGAAGAATTCCTTGCCCTCCAGCTCGCGGATTTTGTCGCCAATAAACTTGAAGCCTGTGAGGACATCATATACCTTCACGCCGGCCTTGCGTGCTATGTCGCCGGGCAGCTCGGAGGTGACGATGGTCTTGATGACGCATTCCTTGCCCGTGAGACGGTCTGTCTCCTTCCATTCCTTGATAAGGTAGTAGAGGATGACGGAGAGGGTCTGGTTACCATTGAGGAGCATCCATTGGCCGTCGGGGCGCTTCACAGCCACGCCAACGCGGTCTGCGTCGGGGTCGGAGGCAAAGACGATGTCGGCATCGATCTTCTGTGCCAGCTCCACGGACATCTTCATGGCTGCATGCTCTTCGGGGTTGGGAGAAGGCGTGGTGGGGAAGTTGCCGTCGGGGGTGGCCTGTTCCTTCACGATGTTGACGTTGGTGAAGCCGAGCATCTCAAGGGCGCGGGGTATCATGGTGATGCCTGTGCCGTGGAGGGGGGTATAGACAATCTTGATGTCGTGATGCTTCTTGATGAGCTCGGGGTGGAGGGAGTTCTGCTCGACATGCTTGAGGAAGGCGGCATCGACCATCTCGCCCACGATCTCGATATTCTCTTCGTGGCCGGTCATCTTCACATCCTCCAGTTTCTGAATCTTGAGCACCTCGTCAATCACATTGGTGTCGTGCGGAGCCACCAACTGGCAGCCGTCGTCCCAGTAGGCCTTGTAGCCGTTATACTCCTTGGGGTTGTGACTGGCGGTGAGCATCACGCCCGTCTGGCAGCCGAAATGGCGCACGGCGAAGGAGAGCTCGGGGGTGGGACGCAGGGCCTCGAAGAGATAGACCTTGAAGCCGTTAGCGGCAAGCACATGGGCGGTGATCTCGGCAAACTCGCGGCTGTGGTTACGGCTGTCGTGGCTGATGGCGGCCTTGATGGGGCTGGCGTTGGGGAAGCACTTCTTCACATAGTTGGCGAGGCCCTGAGTGGCCATAGCCACGGTGTATTTGTTCATGCGGTTGGTGCCCACGCCCATGATGCCGCGGAGGCCGCCGGTGCCGAATTCGAGGTTCTTGTAGAAACTCTCGTTCAACTCGTCGGGGTTGGCCATCATGTCGCGGATAGCCTGCTTGGTTTCTTCGTCGTAAGAGCCGTTGAGCCAAGTCTGGATATTAGCTTTGGCGGAAGCGTCGATGTTCAGATTTTCAATATCAATCATAACGTTATATATTTCTTGTTAATACTCTACATTCTTAATACTCAAAAATTTAATACTTAATACCTGATACTCAATACAATACCCTAACCCATACGCCGTAAAGGCGTTAGTAATCCTCTGCAAAGATACGCATTTTTTTCGATATAGAGCAAAAAAGATGCGAAAAAGATGGACTTGAGAGAGAATTGAGGGCTGAGAGAGGGGGCGGATTTTTTAACATTTCAATTAACATTTGGCATTTTCGCAGTCCCCTACCTGTCCCCTATCAGTCCCCTACCAGTCCCCTACCACTCCCTTAACACGATTTGTTAAAATTTGGACTGGAGGGGTGGAATTTTTTTAACATTTCGAATAATGAGTAATGAGCCAGGTAGGACCTGGTGCCATTTAGGGGCAGGAGCCGGCGGGGGGATAGGAGATTTTTTTGGGAAAAAGTTTGGTATATGGGATTTTTTTATTATATTTGCACTTGCTAATAAATGGTTTAATCATTAATAATTGGTTCAAAAAGAAACAGATAACACATAGGATAATAAAAAAAAGACATAGATACGGCGTTTTGCTTTTCTTTATGCGTACCGAAATCTAGACAATTTCGCACTTACAGAACAAGAAAAGGGAAATGCTCACAGTGAATACCGTGAGCTTTCTTGTTTCTGTAAGGGTAGTCTAGAACCTCGGTCGCAACATAAAGTTCGCGGTTTTTTCTTTATGTCTTGTTTGAGCAGATATTTTCCTTTTTAATAAACATAGTATTAACCAAAATTTTTCAACACAATGAAAAGTAACAAAGAAAAAATTCTACGCAAATGCCTGCTGCTGGCACTTCTGGTTGTGTTTTGGGGTCCTCTACATTCTCAGACTGACTCCTGCACAATCAGTGTCACTCCAGGCCATCCATGGACTGAGAATTTCGAGTCCTTCACAGGGGTAGGCTACAATGTGGAAGGTGTTCTGCCGCCATGCTGGGGAGCCACCAGTGATGGTAGCGGTGCCGGTTACATGCCGCATGTGGTGTCTGGCTCTGGTACGGGTGCCTACATTCATTCTGGCAACAATGCCATTTGTATGACTTCTGGACTGAACTTCAGCATCGGTCTCACACACACCGTAACGCTCCCCAGTTTCAGCCAGCCTTTGAACACGCTGCATCTATCTTTTTGGATGTGTACCGAAGGGAGTAGCGACCTCAACGGAACTTTGACTGTTGGTTACATCACTACCCATGTATATGAATGGCAAGAATTTCATGCGATACAAGCAATCGCATCATCTTCCACCACCGCCCATTCGGGCAATGGTCTTCAGGTCGGAGGCGGCATGGAGGTGGATATTGATCTCGACTCCGTCCCTACTAACGCCACCCATTTAGTATTTCATTGGCAAACATCGATGTCGGATTTTACTTGCTGTATAGATGACATTGTGGTGAGCGCATCGGAGCCCTGTCCCCGCGTCACCAACCTTGTTGCCGAAGTGACTGGGACAGATGCCTTATTGAGCTGGGACACTACCTCGGCTTCTTTGTATGAGATAGTGGTGAGTGGTGGCAGTTCGGCACCCTCCCAACAAGTAGTTTCCGTGCCCAGCATTGCCCTTTCTGGGCTGGAAGCAAATACGACCTACTCCGCTTCTATTCGTGCCATTTGCGGTACAGGCGACACTAGTCTTCCCAAGATTGTGAATTTCCGCACCGACTGCGCCTTCCTAACTTTCCTTCCCTTCACAGAAGACTTTGAAGGCTGCAGCACCACCTCTACAACTTCCACCTCCTTTATCGACTGCTGGGGTCACCTGAACGACGCGACGACGTATGTGGGCGTGCCATACATCTACAACTCCTCATCAAAAAACCATACGCCTGGCGGCTCAAAAGTGCTGAACTGGAACGACAACACCGCCTCGACCTACGGCAGCTACACCTCTGTCATCCTCCCCGGCGTTGACACAACGGCCTATCCCATCAACCACCTGCAGCTCACATTCTTTGCAAAAAGCAGCTCGGCATCTACCCATCCCGAATTCTATGTGGGCGTGATGTCAGACCCGACCGATATCACCACCTTCCAACCTGTTGACACCTTCAACCTCAACGACTCATGGATGGAATGCACCTCGTACTTCAACCACTTCACCGGATATGGAGCCTACGTGGCAGTAGTAGCCTATCAATCCACGGGCAGTTGGATAGCCTACGTCGATGACTTCGTTCTCGAAGTTTCCAACTCCTGTATCAGACCCAGCGATTTGCAGTTGGTGACAGCCACTCGATGCGATAGCGTAGTAGTGGATTGGAGCGAGGTGGGTGATGCCACCGCATGGCAGCTTTTTGTAGGTACAACAGGTATGGTACCCAGCGACACAACTACGGAAGTCCGTGATGTGATGGCACATCCTTGCGTTTTGACGGATTTGACCCTTGGACAGAGTTATGACGTATATGTGCGTGCAAATTGCGGTGATGGATACAGCAATTGGCGCGGTCCTATGACGGTGGTGCCTGGGTCATATAATTTCCCCACCACGGGAGTGCACGCTATTGAGGGCTGCAACGTTTCATTGTACGATAACGGTGGTGCTGGTGCCAACTACTCAGCAAGCTGCAACACCACGGTGACCATAAGACCAGGGACTGATGAAGTAATCCAACTATGGGGTACGATTAATACCGAGTCGGGCTATGACTTTGTCTATGTGTATGACGGTGAGAATATCAGCAGTCCCGAGGTATTCAGAGGTTCGGGCAATGTAGTTCTGGACACCATCACCTCCACCGTTGGGCCAATAACTATCAAATTCACATCAGACGGAGGCACCCAGACGGCAGGATTCGATTTACATAGCAGTTGCGTACCAGCTCCTCCATGTGGCAAAGTGACTAATATCACTTGCACACCTGGGCCTGCATCGGCTCTGATTAGCTGGACTCCTGGCATCTTGGGCGAGTACACAGGAGCAATAGTGGAATATCGTGAGACAACACAAACCACTTGGATTACAATAAACACATCCAACACTTATGTGGGACTCACAAATCTTACCCCGCAGACCACTTACGAAGTGCGAGTAACGGCCAACTGTACGGGTGGTGCTGCTAACGCTGAGAGCTGCCAGTTCACGACCAGCGATTTTGTATGTGCGGTAGTTGACACAGCCAGCATCTTTTACAATACCGTAGGCAGCGGCACGACAAACAACTACACCCTCCCCGTGAACAACTATTATAAGAACAGTTTCACAGAACAACTCTATCTTGATTCCGAAATAGACTCTATTGGTACCATTTCTGCTATCAAGTTCCAATTCACGGGTTCTAATACGATGACCCATAAGACCAACTGCCAAATTTATCTCACCAATACCGACATAAGTGTAATCACCAACTCAACTTATATTTCCCCTGAAGATATGACACTGGTCTATAGCGGCCCTATCACATGTGTGAATGGTTGGAACCGCTTCGAGTTTGACCAGCCTTTCAATTATACCGGTGGCAACTTAGTAGTAGCGGTGATTGACAATTCAAACGACTATGACGGAACAGCCTACACCTTTGCCACCCATTCGGCCACGTCCAAAGCAATGGCATTGTACAGCGACCAGCAACACTATCCGTCAACGATGATGAACTCTACGAGTTATTCGTATAGAAACAACGTTTCCTTCGAGTTCCAGTCATGTCTTGAGCAAGAGACTTGCCCAGCCCCCATCGTAGTGGCTGAACCCATAAACAGCACCACTGTATGCCTAACAATAGTGCCAGGAAATACAGAATCGACATGGAACATCTCCGTCCGTCAAGTAGGTGACTCCGTCTTCTCTTCCTACGGCACTGCAACCTCTACCACCTATCTGGTAAATGACCTCCTACCTTCGACGATGTATGAGTTCCGAATCGAATCCGTATGCTCAGGCAATGGAGGACAATCCACAATCGTGACTAGTGCTACAAACTGCGACATTGAGGCTTTGCCTTTCACTGAAGATATGGAGGATATGCCCACAGGACAATTCTCTACCCTCTGCTGGGGTGTTGGTTCCACCTCGCTAGGCACAGACACACCTTTCCCCACTATCGCCACCTTATCAGGTAGTAGCAACAAGTTATGCGTCATCTATAACGGCGGCTATCTTGTATTGCCTGAAATGGCCGCACCGCTGAATAGGCTGCGTCTGCGTTTCGACCTGACTCAGTTTGGAGTTGGAACACGTCTTGTATTGGGTGTATTAGACGAAATAGATGATGCTATCGCCAATATCCAGGGGCTCGACACCTTGGTACGTTCCAACATTGAGACAAACAGTTATACCGCTACTGTCGTATATGATTTCAGCAACCTGCCGAATGGTGCCACAGGACACATTGTTCTATACGATCCTTTTGCCGATGCAAAGAGCTATATTGACAATATCGTGGTTGACACCATCCCGACCTGTCCGAGTGCCACAAATTTGAACGCAGTAAGCGTTACTACCTCTAATGCTGTCATTGGCTGGCAGCAGACAAGTGACGCATCAGGCTATCAAGTAGAATATGGACCCCGTGGCTTCCATCCTGGCACAGGAACAACAATTACCGACGTCACCAATTCCCCCGTCAACATCACAGGACTAGAGGCTGGCACCAACTATGATGTATATGTCCTAACTATCTGTTTGAATGACACAGTATCTTCGTCCCCATTCCATTTCACGACGCTTTGTGGCACAGTGTCATTACCTTACGAAGAAAATTTCGACAATGTGATTGAGCCTGGCTCACCCGAGACTCGTCTTCCAAACTGCTGGACATATGCTTTCACGGGCAGTAGCACCTCTTCATCATATCTACCCCGCATATACATTCCCTCTGCAACAGGCTACACGGCCTCAGGCAACTACTGCCTATACCTTTATGGAAATGCAGTAATTGCTTTGCCACAAATGCCTACCACGCTTGACAGTCTAATGGTTTCATTCTACGACATGAACACCAGTCCATCCAGCTACGGGCTTATTATCGGTGCCGTCGATTCCATCACACCTGGCTTCGAAAATTCCTTTGTCCCCATTGACACCGTAGAGTTCACAAATGGTGCCAACAACCTCATTATCTTCTTAGACAATTATACTGGCACCAGCCGCTACCTAGCCTTCAAGAACTTCAACACTTCCACCACATCCAGCTATTCCTACCATTACATAGACAACCTAGTTGTGGACCGTATCCCTTCGTGTAGATGGCCTATGGGTTTCCGCACCACTGCACTGTCCACCAGTACGGCCTCCATCGGCTGGAGTGTCAGCTCGGCTTCCGACTTTGAATATGAGTATGGCCCTGCGGGCTTCGTTCGCGGTAGTGGCGTTGCTGGCACCTGCCATGGATGCCTTGCTACTTTGGGTGGACTTACTACCAACACCTCTTACGACTTCTACGCCCGCGCTATCTGTGGCACAGGCGACACCAGCATCTGGAGCGAATGCTTCACCTTCACCACATCTGCTGTTGACCCCGTAACATCGTATCCATACATCTGTGATTTCACGGACACGCTGCTATCTAACTGTGGATTTGTACTCGTAGGCGGTACTCAGTCCAACCAATGGACTATAGGCAACGCCGTCAGCAACGGCAACGCCAATAGCCTTTATGTGTCCAACAACAGCACAGATCACGCATATACGAACAACTCCATCTCTATCTCCTACGCCTATCGCGACCTCGACCTCACCGCAGGCTCCTACAACTATTCGTTCGACTGGCTGGCCAACGGAGAATCGTCTTACGACTACCTCCGTGCATGGCTTGTGCCTGTGTCATCATCCGTCACAGCGGGCCAGCTACCCGACGGTAGCACCACCCTATCATTATATACTTCCTCGACCCCAGCCGATTGGATATCTCTCGACGGTGGTAGTAAACTTAATCTCTCCACCTCTTGGAACACCCAAAGCGATGAGGTATATGTACCCGAAACAGGCACGTATCACTTGATGTTCATGTGGGGCAACGACCTTTCAAGCGGAAACAATCCTCCTGCAGCTATCGACAACATATCAATCAGCGTCACCAGCTGTCCGCGGGTTCAGCATCTCTCGGCTTCAGTTTCAGGCACTACGGTAGATCTTGACTGGGTTGACAGCGTGTCTGGTTTTGGATGGGAGGTAGAATACGGTATAACAGGCTTTATCCATGGCTCGGCCGATGCTACATCGACTATAGTCACCTCCCCCTCATTCCGAGTGTCGGGACTTGATGCACTGACAAACTACGATTTCCTTGTACGGCACATCTGCTCTGCCACAGACACTGGAAACTGGGCGGCTGTAATGGTGGCGACAGGAATGTGTGACAGTCCTCGTGTGGCAGACAACGCCACCACAGCGACCTCATCATCAGCCTTCGTGCCCGCCCATTCGAACTACAACTACTCATTCTCACAAACCATCATCGACAGTGCCGACCTCACAGCACTGGGAGGTTTAGCTATCACAGGTTTTGCATTCCACCCGCTGGAAGTCTCTGTCGGAAGTTTGTATGAGCACTGCCAGGTATTCCTCACTCATACTAGCCGTTCCACATTCAACAGCGAGTCTGACGTAGTCAACTTGGACTCCTCCATGCTCGTCTATAGCGGCAGTCTCAACTTCAACACACCAGCATGGCGCTATGTGACCCTTGACACCCTCTTTACATGGAATGGATCCGACAACCTGCTCCTCACCCTTGTCCGTAACGAAGGTGCATACCTCAACGGTTCCTTGTTCGAAGCTGTCTCTACCACCGGCAATAAAGTCATCTACGGCTACACAGACAACTACCCCATCGACCCAGCCAACCTTTCCTCTTGGAATGGCATAATGGCAGCCAGCAATGTAGCCCCCTCCATCCAGCTCATCTCCTGCGTTCCTTTCTGTGCCGAACCTGAAGCACTCACGGCCACTTCCGACCATGCCACAGCAACCCTCTCATGGCAGGGTACATCCAACGCATACCAAGTGGCTTATAGACTTGCAGACCAAGAAGACTGGAACAATGCAACTCTCGTAACAGACACATTCTTCACACTCACCAACCTTATGCCAGCAACACAATACCTCTTCCGTGTCCGTGCCGTCTGCGACACTGACCTAGTCTCAGAATGGGTCACCGACACTCTTCATACGGACGACCTGCCCTGCGAAGCCCCTTCGGACCTTCATACAATCGATATCTCAGGCCTCGAAGCAACCTTTGACTGGACACCTGTGACGGAGGAAGGCATGTGGGTTCTTCATGTGTGGAACGGCGCCCTCGAACACCTCGACACCGTTAGCGCCCACCCCGTCACCATCTCAGGGCTCTCTGCCGCCACCACCTACAATGCTACGATTCAATCATTATGCGACTACGGCTACCATAGCCTATCCGATACAATCACCTTTACCACCCTTGCCTGCGACACTGTGACAGACGTCACCGTCTCCGCAATCACTGCCACCACAGCCGTCGTCATATGGAATGCTGGCAGCAACAACACTGATCAATGGGAAATTGCTTATGGACTACAAGGCTTTGACCAAGGTTTAGGCAACAGCATCATAACCAGCGAAACGCACGGAACCCTCACTAATCTTGAAGCTGGCACTGACTACGACCTCTATGTACGTGCCATCTGCACCGACTGCTGGATAAGCAATTGGAGTGACGTAATCCATTTCACTACCCGCGTCACTGATGATATTCATGCCGTCCAAAGTATCGGCGTAAATATCTTCCCCAATCCCGCCATCAACGCTACAACTATCAGCGTCAGCGGCATCAATGGTCGTGCGGTAATATCTGTTGTCGATGTCAACGGATCCATCATCAAGAGCGAAACACTCGACTGCACAGCTGACTGCACCAAGAGCCTTGATGTTGAAAGCCTGGCACAGGGGACATACTTTGTCCGCATCAGCAGTACTGACACCTCAATTGTCAAAAAACTTATTGTAAAATAACAACTCTGTGACCAGTGATAAGTGAATTGTGAATTGACAACACCACAACTGTGGTATCCTCAATTCACAATTCACTTTTTTGTGAATCATGTAAATCGTGAACAGATAATACAATAATCGTGTCAGTCCCAAGCATCAAGTAATGGGATGCAATCTTCTAATTGAGAATTCGGATGACCCCCAAACCTAAAAATGGCTCTGTTTCATATAATGACTGTTACTGCATAGGGCTCTGCACTACCCCGCACGCTATTCAATATCCCACAAGACCATCCCTTCAACAAGCCCATTTTTAACAATTCCCCCAAAAGCACTGAGGAGGCTGAATAATGAGTGGGGCGTATGGGAGGGAATGGGAGATTTTTCTATAAGGAGTTTTTTGATTTAATCGAAACATACCCCTACCCCTTTACCTATGGTGACGTATTCCGCTACGGTCTCAAGAGCAAGCTCTTGGTTTTTGTTCTCCGCTTCGCTATCGAAAGAGCCACTGGCTCTTTCTTCATGCTTCCATACGTTCCGAAAGGGGAGGCTGCCTCCGTACAATATTCTACACATCAGTTAGTTATGTTTGTATGACATATCCTCGGTATTAGGGGGGGTATAGAAGGGGGCTTGGGGGGCGGGGGCGAGGGATGGGAGAGAATGGGATGGGGCTAATTGGACAGGGGCCGCCAGGTGGAACCTGGAGCCATTTAGGGGCGGGAGGAGGAGGAGGGTTTTCTGTTATTCAGAAGCCTATGAGCACGCCGAACTCGTGCATGGTGTTGGTCTGATAGATGGGCAGCACGTTGGCTGTGAGGCTGAGGTGGTCGATGAAGCCCCGCGGGAAGAGGACGCCTACTCCGAGGGTGAGCTTCCACGGGTTGATGAGGGCGTATTTAGAAGGGGTGGCGGCGAGGCTGCGGGCAGGGGTGAGGCTCAGCTGGCAGCCCAGCTTGTCGGCCCCGCGGGGGTAGAAGTCGTAGGAGAGCGGCACGCCTACGAAGAGGCTCATCATATTCTTGCTATAAATCTCGTCGGTCGTGGCGACATTCGTGACGAAGTCCTGTCCGTCAGCAACATAATTAGGTCTGGGGGCCATGCAGTATTCCACATCTTGGAAATGCACGTCTGTGGGCTGCGCATAGCCGTCCAAGACAAGTCCCACAGAGAGGCGCTGCCGCGCATCGCCCCACAGACGGCAGTCCACGCCCACCTTGGCTTGCAGCTGGCTGTTGGGGGCTGCGTAGGCTATCGAATAGGAGGTGTTGGCAGTGGTCATTGCATCGGGGAAGGTCATACCGTCCAAGGGGGTGCCGCCCATCATGGCGGTGCCTACAGCGGCGGTGAAATGCCATCGTGTATCCTGTGCCAAGCTCCGCCGTAGCTCCGCTGCGGCTCCGTCGGCGCCTTGTACAGGCTGCGTCGGCATGATGTTGGCAGCTTGAAGCTCCTGCCTGAGCTGCATAGAGGGCTCTATATCCCTCGGCACGCGCACGGTGTCCTCCGCGCTGATGGTCGGCAGCGGGAGGGCTTCGGCGTAGGGCTGTAGCGGCGAGGAGGACTGCTGCTCGTGGAGGGTGCAGCCGCCTTTTGCTTCGCGCGGCTGGCGGGGCGCTGCCTCGTATATCTCTTCTGCCTTCACGGCCATAGTCTCCTCGGCGGCGGAGGCGGCACTCTTTGGTGTGGCGGGCATGGCGCCCTTCTCTGCCATCATGGGTCCTTGCGGCTTGGGCTGCTGAAGGCGGTAGCCCACCACGCCGGCTATGGCGAGCAGCACAGCCGCAGAGGCTACGGCTGTGACGCTGAGTGCCTGGCGGCGCGCCTTGTGGCGGAGATGCTCGGCGGCCTGCTGCTGCTGCCTCTTGTCGCTGCCATACTGCTGCAAGAGTTTTTCTATATCGTCTATTTCATTCATCTGACAACTGCTTTCGTAATTGTGAATACACACGGCTCATAATCGTATTGACATGGCCCTCGGTCAGGCCCATGACCTCAGCCACCTCGTGGCTGCTGCGCCGCTCGACATATCGGAGCCTCACCAGCTCTTGCTCGCGCAGAGAGAGGGTGGCGAGAGCCTTCTCCAGCCGCGCATAGCGGACTTCCGAGGATTCGGCGGCCTCGCTGGTGTCGGCCACCTCTATCTGTCGGGGGTCTAAGCGCTGTATGTGCTTCTGCTTGCGCAGCATATCGACGCACTGGTTGCGTAGGGCAGCCATGCAGAAGCGCTTGGCCTCGGGGGCAGGCATCAGCCCCAGGCGCCACCTCTTGCACCAAAGCCGTGCAAAGGTGTCCTGCACAGCATCGGCGGCAAGGTTCTCGTCATGCAGCATCTCGCCTGCCATATAGCGCATGGCGGGCTGCAAAGAGACTATTTCCTGTATGAACTGCTCGGTAGTGATGGGCTTGAAGATTTGGAGGTTTGAAGATTGGAAGATTAGAGGGCGAGCCTGCGGACCTTCCAACCTCCTAATCTCTCAAGGTGGTTATTCATAGATTAACGTCTGGGTGCAATAGAGGTTTGAGCCATACCCGAACAGGGGAGAAGGCTCATAATAGACCTCCGAGGGGAAGCCGTCGGGCAGGTACTGATAGGTGTAGAAAGTCTCTATGGGCGTGATAGTGCCATGATAGTCGTTATACTTCACACAGCACACCAAGTTGTTGCGGCTAAGGCATGCAGGATTATCCAAAAGACCAAGATGGGCAATATCGTCACAAGTGAAATGGCCCATATTAGGGTTGGGCTTGTTGTCGTAAAAATAGGTTATTGAGGAAAATCCCGTGCAGTATGTGGCCATAGAGTCTGCCGCAGCACGGACCAGGTTGCCATTATCCCATTCCAAAGTCCAGGACTGCACCAAGGTGTCGCAGCCATAAAGATTGATAAGGAAATCCTCCAAGGGACGAACGGTCACCATCTCGTAGGGATAGCTCTCGTTGGCGCGATAATGGAAATGGACTTGATAGCGATAGCTCGAACCCCAGTCGTAGCTTATCTGCGACAGCAGTCCATGGTCATAGCTGAAGTCGAACTCGCGGCGAATCGTGGTGCCCACCATATACACAAGGCGTTCTATGCGGCCTTCTTCGTCATAGAAATACTCCTCTCTGGCATTGCTCTCGGGCTTATCAACACGTTTGAGGAGCCCCTCCTCCCAAGTCCAAGTATCAGTCAAGAAGGTAGTATCGTCACCCATTGGACCCACCCCGCGGGTTTCGTTCTCAACCTTGGCAATATGCTTGGCAGGAGCAAAACGGCCATTGAAAGGGTTGGTGCCTACAGGATAGACGCAATCCTCCTTCGCGCAACTTACAGAAAGTGCCGCCATAGAAAGCAGCATGACAAAAGTAATGGTTCTATTCTTCATAAAGCAATATGTATTTTCGTGTTATTGTACATTAAATTCGTCAGGAATCTTCAAATCCCCAAATCCTTTTCATTATGGATAAGTTCTTGACGATTGAAAGTGTGCTGATAGACCCGGGCGCTATCAATATGGCCGAAGAAATCACTAATCTGCGTGATGACCAGCGTGAAGGGAAGTGGGAGAGAACTTGTGCTAATCTCGTAAGAATAGTCGTACTGGCAGATACAGTTCGCCATGCCCTGCGGACCCTGATTCTCGGTAACAAAGAGCGTGTCGCCCAACCAATCCATCTCTGCCCAAATTCTGACCTGGTCTATCGACTTACAGTCGAGCATCATCCCATGGTGGCTCACAAAGAGCCTTCCCTCATGAAGCGTCACCACGATAGAGTCGCCCGTCATATCCTTAGCCGCTATAGAATCCGTATACTGTAGGCAGTCGCTATGCTTCTGATTCTCAATATATATACCACCATAATTTTCATCCATCGCACAACTTATTGTCACCAAAGAAGCCACAGCCGCCACAGCCAATAATATCCAAAAACATCTTTTCATATTGATTTAACATTTTAATTGATTTAACATTTTAACTTCTGCCCTCCCCTGCAAGGGTGATAAGACAGGTCTCGCCCCATGTCGGGAAAAGTTTTCACTATATAAAACGTACAAGGTGCCAAAATATTACAAAAAACCCTCGGTTTTTTTTCAAGGAGAGGCCGACATGAATAATGAATATAGAATATAGAATAATGAATAATGGCTGCCGCCCCCACTCATTATTCATTACTCAAACGGCTGCCGCCTCTGTTCAGAGATCTCTATTCTCGAGGGCTGCGGAAAATTTGTTGCGTGGAGATTCTTTGAACTAATAAAGGCGTTGCATGGGTGCAACGCCTTTATTTATGTGGTAGGCTTACGATTTAGAAAGCGTAGTTGAAGCCGAGACGGAAGAGGGAGAGGTGGTTGACGAGAGTTTGAGCGGAAGCTTTGCAGCCGAAGGTGAAGTCGTGATAGGTGTATCTGTTAGAGACTTCGCCAGCAGCGTAGGTAGTACTTTTGTTGTAATAGTAGGCGAGCGTAGCGAGGTCGATGTAGAGGTCGAGGGAGGCGTGCTGGCCTAAAGAGTAGTTGAGGCCAGGGGTGATAGAGAGCTCAAAGTCGGTGCTTTTGGTGTTGCTTTCGTACTCTTTGTCAACTTGGTCGATGTGGCCAGTAACCTCGGTGCTGAATTCATGATAGTTCTTTCTGGGGGTGAAGCCGAAGGCGGCTTGAGCTTGGAGGAAGAGAGTCAGCTTGTTCCAGCTCATCAAGTTGTAGCGGAAATACGGAGCGATGGCGAAACGGGTGGAGGAAGTGGTCTTCCAACCCTCATAGTTTTGGTAGTCGATGACGTAGCCCGCCTTATTGAAATCTTTTGAATAGCTGTAGGAATAGGTTAGGCTGATGCCGACCTGCATCTTGTCGTTGAACTGGTAGCCGAAGGTGGGGCTGAAGGCGATAGTGTTGGAGATGGATCCGGGGACGATGTACGATTCGGTCGTGTTGAGGTCGTTCATAGAAGTAGCACCGTGGTTGCTGAAGCCGATGTTGCCGCTGATGATAAATTGTGCGTTGGCCGCGAAAGCGAAAGCGGCGAAGGCGATCGTAAGAAATTCTTTTTTCATAATGTTACTAATTTTATTGTGAGCACTGCCTTGGGGTAAGCTTCGCAGGATGGCGAATGCTCATATATCCACCATGCGGAGCGTGGAATGCGACGAAGCAATTCACGGTGCAAATATACAATTTTTTTTTTACTTTAGCGGAAAAAATATGTATTCCGCTGTCAAATTATGGGAGGAGGAAGATTGTCCCTTATATGAAAATGTTTGATATATATTGCTTTACATATCTGCTATGTTTTATAAAATCAGTCATATATTATACTACAGCGAAAAACTTATTATCGTGAATTTTTAGAAGTTATCTATATGAATTTTGCTGTTTCGCTCGGCTTTTGTACTTTATCTCCTTGCTGTCGATGAAGATTCTGCGCCTCGGAAATATCAAAATAAATTTTGCTGTTTCGCTCGGCTTTTGTACTTTTGCAGAAAAGATGTGTATGTCGGCAGTGTTTTGCAAGAGACTGATTACTACCATAGAGCACGGAAGATTATCAACCTCCATAATCTATTCTAAAGAAATAAACAACAGTTTTTTCGCAAAAAAAAGACGACAATCAGTGTAACTTTTCGACCCTTTCTGCATCTAATATAGGTAATCGCAAAAAATCTCTATGCTGAAGAAACTCCATACCGAAGCGGCCTTCACGGCCATGGTGAGACGAAACGAGGCACTGATCTACAAGGTCTGCCTGGCTTTCGCTTCGCAGCACGGCACCACCGTGGATGACCTCAAGCAGGAGATACTCTGCAAGCTGTGGGAAGGCTACGGCAGCTTCCGCCACCAATGTGCAGAGAGCACCTGGCTCTATCGCGTGGCCCTCAACACCGCCCTCATGCAGCAACGTCATGAACAGCATCTGCCCATCATCCAGCCCCTCGGCGCCCACGAGGAGCCTGTCTGCGAAGCCGCAGAGGAAAGCAGCCAGCTGGAACAGCTCTACGCCCTCATAGCCCGCTTAGAGCCAGAGGAGCAGAAGATAATATACCTCTACCTCGACCGCCTCAGCGGCAAGGAGATTGCCGAGGTGATGGAGATAAGCGAGATAAACGTGAAGGTGCGGCTTCACCGCATCAAAATAAAAATGAAAGGAATGGCACAAGATGAAGAACAACTTTGACCTCGAAAAGATGCAGGAGCTCTGGGACCGCCAGTCGCAGAGCCTCCAAGGACGGCAGCTTATCTCTGACGAGGAGATAGCCGCAGCCCTCACCCCGCGCCACAAAGGCCGCTGGCTGCCCAAGGCCGCCGCCGCGGCAGCCCTCCTCATGATGGCCGGAGGCGCAGCCCTCTGGCTCAGCCAGCCACAGCAAGTACTCCCCACATCGGGTTCCTCAACCATGCTGACAACACCTCAGCCCATAACTCAGACAGAGGTTCTCCCAGCCTCGTCCGAGAAGGTGGTCCTGCGGCATCATACCCGCCCCCTCCTTGCCGAAAACACAGCCCCCGCACAAGTGCAAGAGCCAGCAGCCACTAATGCCATATACGACACAGTGCAACTGGATGTCCCTGAGGCAGCCATCTCCGAAGATGACAAAAAGGCTGCCCCCGTGCCTGCCATGATAGAGACCCACCGCCTTGTGACAATAGGGACAACGAGGCCCGAAGCCGTGCCAGTCATCATCGAAGGCAACAACCTCGTCATGCTGTCCGATGAAAAGCCTGAATACCGTCCCCTCCGTTTCGAAGAAGTCCCCAAGGAACCCGAACGACCCACATTCCACGACTGTGTCATAGAGCCCTTGCTGGCATCGATAATATAAGCCTCTAATCTATAAACAACCACGCATAATAATAAAGACCATGAAAACAGCTTTTTCACAGACGCGGCACGCCACGTCTCTACCCCAAAACACCCGAATCATGAAAAGGCTCGCCCTTTTCTTCGCGCTCTTGAGCGCCACGCCGCTATGGGCGCAGCTTGTCGAACAGCCCCCTTATACCAAGGCAGACATACCTCAGTATGTACAGTACTTAAACCTCACCGACAGCTTCCCCAATCTGCGCTTCAACATCATGGGCGAATATTCCACAATAGTCTTCGAGCAAGACACGGTGGATTATGTGTCCCTACGACTGAACAGCTGGGATGACACAAACCGTGTCCACAGCTGGATTAACCTCAATCCTGGCTCATGGCCGTCATTGACAATTTTTGCCCGTGGACAAGACGTTATACAGATACATTCCCGCCATAAGGACCTCTACATCTATGCACAGTATAGCAACCACATCTACATCCACTCTTCATGCGACTCCGTTCTGCGCTATGACAACATCAACATTCAGGCAGATGACCACTGCATCGTGGAGTTCATCAATCCCATCTCCGTGGCGAACAAAATCTCTCTCCTGGCCCAAAATTCCGCCATCATAAGATATTTCCAATACACCTGCAAGACATACGAAGAATGCACAAGGGATTTTGGCTCCATCCAAGGGTTCCTTCGCAACGGAGAGAATGTATGGCAAAGCCTAAAGGGCTACCACATAGAGACCAACAGCTCCAAGCGCTCCCACCCCACAAAAATGGGCTGGTACAACGCCTCCGACCGCTTCCATATCAACCTCTACGGCGGATGGGATACCTACATTCTAAGGGGAGGCCAAGAGACTGTTCCCGCCAAACTCGCTTTGGGCAATTATCAAGCCGAGATGACCTACGACCTCGTGGCCAAAACCCACTTTGCCTTCGGTATCGGCCTCGGCTACAGCCACAGCAATTTCGCACTTCGCGACCCCTACGTCCGCTATTATGAAACCCTGCCCTTTTATGACGAGGAAACCGGACGCTTGATGTGGTATAACCCCAATTACGACCTCCTCAGCGAAGAGATTCCCTTCGGCGAGGAGCAATATTGGCACTCACAGTTCATCCTCCGGCAGCTCACCCTGCCCATCCATTTCTCCTACTACTGCAACAAAGACCACACCAAAGGACTCCACTTCGGCGCCGACCTCGTGTTCGGACTGCTGAGAAAAGGCAACGTACACCAACGTTACGGCAAATCACTCGGCACCAGCACCGACGAATACACCGGCGACCCCTACGAAACCTTCCTCAATTACAGCAAGTACGACTATTTCGAATGCGACCCGCAAATCGACATCCGCCTCTCGGCAGGCTGGGGCCCCTGGAACCTCTTTGCTCAGTACGGCCTCATGCGCCTCGTCCCCAGCTGGGGGAAGAACAGCCTCGCCTTCGGTCTCAAAGTCTCATTATAATCCATCAAAAAAAACGAATAGCACCATGAAACGATACATTATCATTCTCCTGATTCTCCCCGCCTTCATCGGCCACACACAGGACAGCACCACTTTCTGGCAGCGCTGCCACGTGGGACTGGAGTTCAGCCACAACGTCAACCATGCCTACACATACGCCCCAGGCATCCTGCGCCATCATCCCAACAACTACCTCAACATCACCGTCTCCTACAGCCTCGGCCGCTGCTGGACCCTCGGCGGCTACTTCGGCTTTCACGCAGCCCGTAATAGCTCGGAAGTATGGAATTATGGCATGCCTGAAGGAAGCTCCATAACTCGCATAGAATACACCCCCCAAGCAGCCTTCGGCCTCGAAGCCTCCTTCCACATCCTCCCGCTCCTCAAGCAAGGCTACAACCCCTTCGACCTCTTCCTCAACGCCAAAGTGGGGCACACCATACAGGACCTCGACTACGGCTTTGGCCTCGGCCTCGGCTACCGCCCCATCCCGCGCCTCGAACTCTATGGCGTGGCCGACTGGGGCAGCTTCGGCTTCCCCTACGGAATACTTGAATACAACGAGCCACACATCCAGCTCCGCCTTGGCGCCTCCTTCAACCTCTGAGGATATCCACAACATACCCTCTTCTCAAAAAAAAGTGCAAAAAAGTGACCCCTCGTGTGACTTTTTGCACTTTTTACGTGTCTAATATAGCGTGATTGGCGAACAAACAACCGTGCCAGCCCAATTATCAACTGAATGTTAAACCTGTCGAAATACAACCGCTTTGATGCCATGATAGTCCGCAACGAGGGCTGTCTGCGAAAGGTGTGCCGCCTCTACGGAGGCGACAACAGCGCCCTCCGCGATGACCTCTATCAAGAAATCGCCCTCCGCCTCTGGCACAGTTTCGACAAGCCCTCCTTCAACGGCCGCTGCAAGGAATCCACCTGGGTCTATCGCATAGCCATCAACGCCGCCCAGAACTACCTCCGCAAATACCTCCCCAAGGCTGAGACGCTCCCCCTCTCCTCCCTCACTTCAGAACCCGCCACCGAGATGCACAACGAGCGCATCGACACCCTCTACGAGGCCATCCGCCAGCTCGATACAACTGACCAGACCATCGTCCTCGCACACCTCGACGGCGACTCCCACCGCGACATAGCCCTCGCCCTCGGCATGGGCGAGAGCGCTGTGAAGATGCGCTTCCTCCGCATCAAAGACAAACTAAGAACCCTCATCGAAAAAACCAACATCACATAACTGGCTCCCGCCTTATTTTTATTCATCAATTCAAATACTATGGACAACTTTTGGAACGACATAGAGCAACTCTGGCACCAGCAGGACAAAGACCTGCAGGGCCGACACCTGAGCCGCGAACAGCTCCAGCAACTTATCGAAGCCGCTGAGGAGCGGCAGCACTCCCGACGCCGCTCGCGCCGCCTTGTCGCCGCTGCGGCATGCCTGCTCATGCTCCTCGGCGCCGCCTTCTACTTCTCCATGCAAGAACCCCGCCCCGCCCTATCGCAGCAGTACGCCTCCGTCACGACAGCCCCCGATGCCGTCATGCAGGAAGACACCGTGGCAGGCATCCTGCAGACCATCGTCAAGGACACCATCAAACGGATGCAGAGGGCCTCCATCACCTCCCCCGCACCCCAGCTGATGGCCGCAGCCACCGTGCCCGACATGGAGCTGATGCCCCACCCTACGGACAGCGCAGCACCCCTTGCGCAACGCAGTATCGATTCGGTGAAAGAGACCGCGCCGTCAAGCCACAGCATACGCTACCTCTGCAACCACCAATGCACCTTAGCCGACCTCGAGCAGCAAGCAAGCACCCTCATCGCCATGATATAATCTGTGACCTGATGATTAGTGCAGAATAGTGAATAATGACGGCGTCAGCCTAATTCTCAATTTTCAATTATCAATTCTCAATTAAAAAAGACCGGCTCCCGCCCCACTCATTACTCATTACTCTTTATTCATTACTCAATCAATTGTTAAAAAAGCCATGTTCAAAAAATCATTATCTGTTAAAAAAGCCATGTTCAAAAAATCATTATCGCTCCTAACCGCCCTCCTCATCCTCGGCAGCCTCTATGCCCAAGACCTCAAATACATGTCTGCCCTTGAGAAAGGAAGCCTCTACATCGACAACAACGAGGTCTCCATCCAAAGCTGGAACGAATACGCCTGGTGGACGCTGCATCACTATGGCGCCACGTCCGACCGCTACCTCGCCACCCTCCCCGACACCGCCCTCTTCCGCAAAGTCTATGGCCGCTCCTACATCGCCCCCGGCTCCCTGACCACGGCCTACACAATAGAGGATGCACTGTTCCAAAAGGAATATGCCCAACACCCTATCGTCGGCCTCAGCTATGAGCAGTGCCGCGACTTCTGCTCTTGGCGCACCATGATGTGGAACGCCCTCCCCTCGCACAAGACCCACCTTATCTTCGCCATGCCCTCCGATGCTGACCTCCGTCAGGCCGCAACGCTGAAGAAGGTGAACGGCCTCAACGACGGCGACCAAGAGCACAACAGCTTCCGCCTCAAGGCCACCACAGGACAGTTCCGCTGCCTCTGCATTGTGCCTCAGACCTACGCCCAGGAAGTCTATGCCCGCCTCACAGCCTACGACGACTGGAATGTGTCGCTCCTTATGAACTACAGCATCGGCGACACGCTCCAGCCCATCGACGCCATCATGCTCTCCCCCACAGACGACGCCTCCTGGGATTCCATCACAAGCCTTTTCTTCCACTCCAACAGCCATGCCCGTAAGAGCACCAAGATCTCAAAGAGCCTGCAAAACGCACAGATCCACTTCGCCAACCCCCAAGACTCCACACTCCAAACCATCGCCCCAAACAACCAGACAGAGCACTGCCTCGTCATCGAATACACAGAGAAACAAATCGTCGGACTCTTCTTTCTCAAAGATCTCGACATATTCCAACCCACCCTAAAACATCTCCTCCTCCGCCTCAAAGAAAGCGGTGCAGAATAGTGAATAATGGCACCCGCCCCACCCATTATTCATTACTCAATCGGCTCCCGCCTCAATTCTCAATTCTCAACGTCTCAAAAGCGAGAGCAGAAACCAAGCTCGCTTGGATTATGCCGAGCGCAAGAGACGTCAACGAAGTTAATTCTTAATTCTCAATTAAAAAAAATAGCCTCCCAGCTATTAAGGCTGATATTGTATCTAAAAAACACATCATACCATGAAAAAGACCCTCTTCATCATCCTCGTACTGACTGGGTTATCCAGCACTCTCCGTGCCCAGCACGTCGAAGGCACCATCACCGATGCCAACACCTCCCAGCCCATCCCCTTCGCCAGCGTAGCCCTGCTGAAGGCCGCCGACAGCACCCTCGTGCGCGGCACCACCGCCGACGACAAAGGCTCCTTCTACCTCACCGTCGCCCTCGACAGCTCTCAATCCGACTGTCTCCTGCGCCTCTCCGCCCTCGGCTACGAGACAGCCTGCCTCCGCCTCGACAGCTCCATGCTGGCATCCTCCGACACCATGTCGGCCACCCTGCCAAACCGCTTCCCGCTCATCCCCACATCCTCGCTGCTGGAAGGGGTGACGATAACGGCCAAGCGCCCCGTCTATTCCGTCGATGGCGAGAAAGACCTCTACAACGTGGCCGAGGATGCCAGCATCCAGACAGGCAACGCCTCCGACGCCCTCCAGAACGCCCCAGGCGTGGAGGTGGACGTGCAGGGCAACGTGACCCTCAACGGCCGCAGCGTGGAGGTGTGGATAAACGACCGTCCCTCGCACCTCGATGGCGAGCCCCTGCGCCAATACATCAAGATGCTGCCCGCCAACAGCATCGACCGCATAGAGGTGATGAAGAACCCCTCCGCCAAGTACGGCGGCGGCGCACCCGTGGTGAACATCATCACCAACCAGCGCATACTGCTCAACTCCTTCCTCAGCGTAGGCCTCACTGGCTCCTCACAGCCCAGCATAACCCCCTTCGTCTCCTACGCCTACAGCAACGAGAAGTTCCACCTCAGCGCCTACCTTAACTACAATGGGAAACGCACACCCGAACATACCGAAAGCAGCGGGCACCTCCTCGACCAGGACAGCCTCCTCTCCCGCGAATGGTCGAGTGTATCCGACCACACATGGTCCTCAAAGATGCTCTTTGCCAGCATCAATGCCAGCTACGACTTCGACAAGCACAACAGCCTCAGCGGCTGGATAGGCACCTACCCGATGTGGATATCCACCGATATGGCCGCCGACGTGACCCGCACCGAATACTTCGACGCCCCCAGCGACTACAGCTCCCACTACAGCGCCGTCTCCGACCAGCTCTCCTATGGCGGATATGCCGGCATCGACTTCGTGCATAAGTTCAACGACGATGGCCACAAACTCACCCTCGGCTATAGCGGCAGCCTGTCGGGCTACCGCGGCGACAACCAAAACTCCGCAACCTACTTCCACCAGCCTCAGATGAGCTACGACCAAAGCAGCATCTTCAAACAGCACAACGGTCGCGGCACCATCAGCCTCGACTACACGCTGCCCTACAGCAAGAAAGGCGAGGTGGAGGCAGGCCTCAGCTACCAGCACGGCCTCAGCTACTACTACTCGCACCACGACATCATGTATCACACCCTCGGCTACTACGAGGTTGACGCCCTCCGCTCCGACACCAACCACACCCCCTCCCACCGTGTCAGCTCCTACCTCTCCTGGCGGCGCAAATGGGGCAGCTTCACCTGCAAGATAGGCGGCCGCCTCAGCTACAGCCACAGCTACAACTACCACGAAGGCCTGCCCCAATACGACGTGACGGCCAGCAACTGGTCCTTCTCTCCCTCCCTCCACCTCAGCTACCGCACCGAGAACATGCACAACTTCAGCGCCAGCTACCGCTACAGAACATCACATCCTTCGGTCAGCAGCCTCTCCTCCTACATCGACTACGGCATCGAGAGCGCCTCGACAGGCAACCCCCTCCTCCAGCCGCAATACGAGCACACGGCCTCCCTCTCGTGGAACAAATATTTCTCCAAATTCGGCTCCGTGGGCATCAGCGCCGACTATGAAGCCGACCTCGACGAGTACAACACCATCAACGACGCCCGCTATGTCGATCTCTTCGGCCGCGTAGTCGAATACGCCATGCCCTACAACAATGCCGACGGCCGCCGCCTCACCCTCAACGCCAACTGCATGTACCGCCCCACAGGCTTCCTCAACATACGCCTCGAAGCAGGCCTCGCCGACGACTGGTACCGCATCACTCCACGTGTCGGCGAGCCAGCCATAGAAGACGAGATGCTCGCCTTCAACCTCCGAGGCAAGATGTGGACCAAGCTGTGGAAAAAAGTGGAAATCTTCGTGAGCGGCTACTACAATACCCCCGCCCACGGCAGCAGCAAACTGGTGATAAACCACGAGCGCAAAGGCATAGACCTCGGCATGAGCGCCGACCTCTTAGACCGCAAGCTCTCGCTCTACTTCAACCTCCGCGACATCTTCGACTGGGACATCAGCGGCACCACCAACATCAACCCCTACAACAGCAGCACATCCACCGAGAAACAGAAGAGCCGCTTCCTCACCTTCGGCGCCACCCTCCGCTTCGGCAAGATGGAACTCGAATACAAAGCCCTCTCCGCCCAAGTGCCACGCTCATGAAAAAAGATAGGGTGAGCCCTATAAATGCTTTTTGCTTGTAGTTTGCTATTGCACACTTACAATGCTGAGCTTGCTCAGCGAGGAGGAGTTGCTTATTCTCGAATTTATAGATGCCCTACGGATGCCGAGGTGCCGCATCTTTCAGTCTGCCATTTTGTCAGTATTGGGCCGCCTTTCCTTCGCCCAAGAGCCTTTTAAGGGCCGTTTTTCGCCCGCTCAAGCTCCGCTCGGCGAGCGGAGCTTGAGCGAAGCTAAGGCGGAGCTATAGCGGAGCTTCTCTGAACATTCCTCGACCCAATAATCGGTACTGACATTTTGTCAGTATCGTCGCTCTATCCCAGTGCGAACGGCGACACTTTGCAGAATATGCCACACAGAAATAACTTTCTAACATTGTCACTTTTCGCAGATAATCCTATTCTCAGCTATAGAACCGCTCCACTTTGTCGAAGAGCTCCTGCATCTCGTCCAGCGAGGTCGTGTTGACCATGGGGATGCGGAACTGCTTGAAGTCGCGCAGCCCTTTGAAGTAGCCGCCGTAGTGCTTGCGCATCTCGAACATGGCCGTGTGCTCGCCCTTGAAGGCGATGGCTGCCAGGAGGTGCTCGCGGCACACGCGCACACGCTCCGCCACCGTCACCTCGCGCTCCTCCTCGCCTCGGAAGGCACGCTGCGCCTGCTCGAATATCCACGGGTTGCCTATCGCCCCGCGGCCTATGAGGATGCCGTCCACCCCGTACCTGCTGCGTGCTTCGAGAGCCTGCTGGGGGGTGACGATATCGCCGTTGCCGAAGATGGGGATGTGCATACGCGGGTTGCGCTTCACCTCGCCGATGAGCGTCCAGTCTGCCGAGCCCTGGTACATCTGCGTTTTGGTGCGTCCGTGGATGCTGAGGGCGGCGATGCCCACATCCTGTAGCCGTTCGGCGAGTTCCACGATGGGCTTGTCTGTGGCATCATAGCCCAGGCGGGTCTTCACTGTCACGGGAAGATGGGCGCGCTTGACGAGAGCCTCGGTGATGCGCAGCATCTTGGGTATATCCTTGAGGATGCCGCTGCCGGCGCCCTTGCCCGCCACTTTGCGCACGGGGCAGCCCCAGTTGATGTCGATAAAGTCGGGCTGCCGCTCCTCGACGATTTCAAGGCATTGCAGCAGCTCGCCCTCGTCGGCGCCGAAAATCTGGATGCCTATAGGGTGCTGGGCGTCGCTGAAACGCATCTTGCGGTAGCTCTTCTCGGCTTCGCGGTTCAGCGCCTCGGAGGCGATGAACTCGGTGATGAGGAGGTCTGCCCCGAAGCCCTTGCAGAGCTCGCGGAAAGGCATATCCGTAATGTCGTCCATGGGCGAAAGCCCAAGGAGACAATGTGTTCCGAGATTTTGAAAATCTATCATACGAGATGCAAAGATACACAAAAAAAACGAATAATTGCCAATCCAGAATAAGTTTTTTTAGGAAATAGGTAGCGACACGGTACGGCTTCACCCTTGACTCACCCTTGACTTATCCTTGACTTACTACTTACGCATTGCTTGGGGAGGATTGTTGAGAAATGGGGAAGGGACGTTTTTTTTGAGGGAATGGTTGGTATGTGGGATTTTTTTGTTATCTTTGCAGTGGATAATATATAGTGGAATTATTGTCAAATAGCTCATAATAGATTAAAAAACACACTACTATGAAGAAAGTAATACTTTTTGCTATGGTTGCATCGCTGCTGGTTTTTGCGGGGTGCGAGAAGGAAAAGGACGACCCAGTCGTTCCTATCGACCCTGACGTGACTGATACAATCGATAACCCTGGCGTTTCAGACACAATTGATATACCCGACATACCGGACACGCCGCCTTCGGGTGATGGGCTGTTCAGTGTGTCGGCGGGGCACCAGGTGCGGTTTGCACCGGGGAACTTGGTGTATAGCGGGGGATACTCTTTTGCGGCGCACCAGTATGACTACGGCGGATATTTCGGCTGGGGGACTGGGAGCAACCCGACGCTTACTTCTACCGATTACGCGGACTACCCCTCGTTTGATGACTGGGGCAGCCATATCGATGGCGGGTGGCGCACGCTGACGTGGGATGAGTGGCACTATGTGATATGGTTTAGAGCGGGTGCTGCCGCTAAGTGCGGGGCTGCCACGGTGTGCGGGGTGCATGGGATGGTGCTGCTGCCGGACAACTTTAGCGGCGGGACGTTCCAGTCCGGCTTTAATGGCTGGGGCAGGAATGTGTATGGCGCCTCCTCGTGGTCAGAAATGGAGGCTGCCGGCGCGGTGTTCCTGCCTGCTGCTGGCCGCCGCTTCGGCACGGAGATGAACCTTGTTGGGGCGAGCGGAAACTATTGGTCGTCCACTCCGTACAACGAGTTCTACGCGTACGTCGTGACCCTCAATGGGTACGACGTGGGTGACTGCATCGACAACTACTATCGGAGCTATGGGTATTCTGTCCGGCTTGTTCAGGATATTTAAGATATTGGGGTATTGTCGGGCTGTCCCAAAGGGGAGGATTGTTAAGGAATGGTTGAATTGTTATTAATTGGCTTGGAAAGAGATTAGAATCATATTGTTATGAGAAAGGTAATGTGTTTCTTTGTGTTTGCTACGCTGCTGGCTGTGGCGGGATATGCGCAGTCGGGCTGTGGGCTTTTCTCTGTGTCAAAGGATAAGCAGGTGCGCTTTGCTCTGGGCAACTTGGAGTATGACAGCATTAATGGCTATTCTTTCACTGCCCACCAGTATGACTACGGCGGATATTTCGGCTGGGGGACGGGGGGCAATCCGACGCTCACTTCTACTGACAGGCGCGACTATCTCTCGTTTGACGACTGGGGCAGCCATATCGGCAGCGGGTGGCGCACGCTGACGTGGGATGAGTGGTGCTATGTGATATGGTTTAGAGCCGATGCTTCCGCCAAGCGCGGGGCTGCCACGGTGTGCGGGGTGCATGGCATGGTGCTGCTGCCAGACATTTGGAATGGTGGGACGTTCAACGCCGGCTTTGATAATGGCTATAGCACGAATGTGTATGACGCATCTTCGTGGTCGGATATGGAGGCTGCCGGCGCGGTGTTTTTGCCAGCCGCGGGCTACCGCTACGGCTCGGAGGTGTACGATGTTGACGCGAGCGGCGGCTATTGGCAGTCCACTCCGCTTAGCGAGTTCTATGCGTATCGCATGTACTTCGGCGACTACGGCGTGGGCAGAGACGATGACTACGATCGGTGCAGCGGGCGTTCCGTCCGGCTTGTTCAGGATATTTAAGGTATTGGGTTATTGTCGGGCAGTCCCGAAGGGGAGTGTCCGATAATAATATTATCTTCTTGGGGCTTGGATGTGAATCCGAGCCCCTTTTTGGCTTTCTATATCCCGCTATTGTTAAATAATATGTCTCTCCCTCTCCTCGCTTTTTAGCATTTCCGAAAAGGGGTGTGTCAGCCCAGAGAGGGTGGAGGTTGCGCAGTCCCCGCAGCATACAATTTCGAGAAGCCTCAGCACAATAAATTCCGAGCTTCCGCGTTATGCTCTTATAAAAAAATAATAATGTGATGGAACAGAAGAGACTTGTGTTAGACTACTGCGAGTATGCCTCGCTGGCGGAGATGCCCGAGGCGGAGCGTGCCGTGATGGAACATGCCATCGAGGCCACGGGACGGGCCTACGCGCCCTACTCCCACTTCCATGTGGGGGCTGCCGTGAGGCTGAGCGACGGCACCATCGTGCCGGGCTGCAACCAGGAGAACATTGCCTACCCTTCGGGGCTCTGCGCAGAGCGCACGGCCCTCTTCAGCGCGGGGGCGCAGCATCCCGGCAAGGCCGTGGAGATGCTGGCCGTGGTGGGGCGCGACGCCGAGGGACGCCTTGTGGAGGCCTCGCCTTGCGGAGCCTGCCGCCAGGTGATGGCGGAATGGGAGCTGCGATACGGGCAGAAAATGGTGGTATTATGCTACCTCGGAGAGGGGCAAATTCGCAGAATTGAGGGGGTGGATAAGCTGCTTCCGTTCGGTTTTGAGGCCAAGGTGTGATAAAATTTTTTCACGTATAATACGCTATATATCATATATGTAGCATTCGCCGAGAAATATTTTTTGGCAAAAAATTTCTTTACACGGAAATTTATTTGTACCTTTGCACGCTTAAAATGGCAAAAAAACATATAAGAAATAAATAAAAAAAATACTACAATATGGGAATTATTGGAACTATCAGAAAACACTCGGGGATAGCCGTTGCCGTTGTCGGTATCGCTATCGTCGCATTCATCATCGGTGACGTGTTCAAGAACCAGCGCGGCGTGCCAGACCTGGCCAAGATCAACGGTTCTGTTGTCACCTACCAGCACTTCAACGAGCTCTGCGAAGAGGCCGAAACGAACTACAAGATGCAGCAAGGCGTCAACCAGGTGCCTTCCGACGTATCGTACCAGCTCCGCGACCAAGTTTGGCAGAACCTCCTCAACGAGAACCTTATCGACGACCAGTTCGAGAAGCTCGGCCTCACCATCTCCACCGCTGAGGTGTCCGACATGTTCTTAGGCCAGTTTATCCACCCCGCTCTCCGCCAGCAGTTTACCGACCCCCAGACCGGCCAGTACCAGGCTGCACAGGTGAAGAACTTCATCGAGCACTTCGACGAGATGGATACAGCCCGCCAGATGCAGTGGATGGACCTCGAAAAATATGTGAAGAACGACCGCAAACAGCAGAAATACAGCGCCCTCATCGCTCGCGGCCTGTATATGCCTAAGACCATCGCCCAGCAGATTGCCGACATGGGCAAGACCATCAGCAACGTGAACCTCGTCGCCCTCCCTTACCAGTCTGTCAAAGACGAGGAGGTGACCCTCACCGACAAGGACTATCAGGAGTACTACAACAAGCATAAGGCTGAGTTCCGCCTCCGCGAGGAGATGCGCGAGCTCGAATATGTGGTCTATCCCATCGCCCCCACCCAGCAGGATATTGCCAAGATCCAGCAGGATGTCGATTCTACTTGGGCTGAATTCCAGACCCTCGCCGACGACGAGATTCCTTTCTTCGTCGATGCAGAATCTGACCACGGCTATGACTCCACCTACCGCAGCGCCAGAGAGTTCGCTTCCCCCATGGATTCCGCTCTCATGGGTGCCGGCGAAGGCTCCTTCATCAGCCCCCGCATCGCAGGCAACGAGTGGATTATGGCCAAAGTGTTGAAAGTGTCCAGCCGCCCCGACAGCCTCCGTGCCAGCGCTATCTACATCTATAACAGCAAGGTCGGAGGCGACGTCACCCTCACCGACGAGCAGGCCAAGGCTCTCGCCGACAGCGTGCTGACCCTCGTCAACGGTGGCGCTATGACCTTCGACGAGGCTACCGCCAAATATTCCGACAATCCTAACAACAACGATATGGGCTGGATGCTCGATGGCGAATACGGCTTCTTGAACGAGCAGATCGTGAGCACCCCCGAGGGCAGCGCCTTCGTCATCAAACACCCCAGCGAGATTGGCTATTGGGTGGTGAAGGTTACGGGCAAGACCCCCTTCCACACCAAATACCGCGTGGCTGCCGTCACCCGCGCCATCGCTCCCTCCGAGACTACCTCCCGCAGCATCTACAACGAGGCTAACAAGTTTGCCGGCAACAACCGCTCATACGCCGAGATGAAGGCCTCCGTGCAGCAGAACAACCTCCAGCTCCGCAACGCTATGGTCACCCCCATGAGCTACAGCATCCAGGGCATCAACAACGCCCGCAGCATCGTCCAGTGGGCCTTCAACGAGAAGACCGAGGCTGGCGCCGTGGCTGACCAGATTTTCGAGGCCGACGATATGTATATCGTTGCCGCCCTCAAGGACATCTACAAAGTGGGCTACGCCACCCTCGACCAGATCCGCCCCTTCATCGAGAACAACGTCCGCATCGAGAAGAAAGCCGAACTGCTCAAAGCCCGCCTCGAAGAGGCTAAGAAGGCTAACGCCAACATCAGCGCCATTGCTACCAAGATGAATGTGGCTCTCGACACCGTTGACAGCGTCTCCTTCAACGACTTCTACCTCGGCCAGTACGGCATGGAGCCTAAGGTCCAGGCCGCTATCGCTGCCGCAGCTAACAACACCCTCGTCGGCCCCGTCCAGGGTTCCAACGGCGTGTATATGTTCTACGTCAACAGCAAGACCGCCAACCCCGCAGCCCCCAAGGCCGAAGAGATCCGCACCCGCACCGAGCAGGGCTTCATGCAGAGCCTCCGCGGCGTCCAGCAGGTGCTGAAGGATGGTGCCAAGGTTGTTGACCAGCGCAACAAGTTCTTCTAATGGATATAACATCTTTCATAGATACCATAAAAGAGAAGGGCGCAGCCGTGTGGCTGCGCCTTTCTAACAAATGGAAAGAGCTCAGCGAGAAGATGCAGCACAAGCATCGCCTCGTGGTGATGGATACCGACACCCTCAAAGAGACCTTCTCTTGGGAGCTCACGGGCCTCAACATCTTCACCTTCGCAGGCATCACGGTCATCGTGCTCCTCATCCTCTCATCGCTCCTCATCGCCTTCACCCCCATGCGCAACCTCGTGCCCGGCTTCATCAAGCCTGAACTGAAAGAGGAGGTGGCCAGAAACGCACAGACGATAGACTCGCTCGAGAACATCATCGACCAGCACGAGCAGCACATCGCCGTCATCCAGGACATCATCAACGGCAAGAGCTTTGAATCGCCCTCTGAGCCCGCCACCAAAGTGGCTGACGAGAAGGAAGGCGCCTATCGCCACTCAAAGGCCGACTCCCTGCTGCGCAAGGATATCGAGCAGAAACACAAGAACGCCAAAAAGAAATAATACCGCTACGGCGGAGTTGACCGCTGTTTTGTTGCGGAGGACTTAACCGCTGTGGCGGACTTTACTGTTGTGGCGGATTTGTAATTCGCCAGAATAAAAAATTCAATTCTCAATTAAGACATGAAACGCATCGCTATTCTCGGCTCCACAGGCTCTATCGGAACCCAGGCCCTCAACGTCATACGCCGCCACCGCGACCTCTTCTCCGTCGAGGTGCTCTGCGCTGGCAGCAACGCCAACCTCCTCATCCAGCAGGCACTCGAATTTGACCCTAACACAGTGGCCATCGCCGACGAATCAAAATACGCCCAAGTGCAGGAAGCCCTCGCTCCGCACGACATCAAAGTCTTTGCCGGCAACGACTCCATCGCCGACCTTATGGAAATGGACACCATAGACCTCGTTTTAGCCTCTATCGTGGGCTTCGCGGGGCTACGTCCCACCCTCCGTGCGATAGAGCACCACAAGCCCATTGCGCTGGCCAATAAGGAGACCATGGTGGTGGCTGGTGCCATCGTCACCGCAGCCGCCCTGGAGCATCATGTGCCCATCCTGCCCGTCGATTCCGAGCACTCGGCCATCTTCCAGAGCCTCGTGGGCGAACCCGGCAACGTGGATAAAATCCTCCTCACCGCCTCGGGCGGTCCCTTCCGCGGCTTCACCCGCCAGCAACTCGAGCATGTCACCCTCGCCGACGCCCTCAAGCACCCCAACTGGAGCATGGGCCGCAAGGTGACCATCGATTCTGCCTCACTCATGAACAAGGGTTTGGAGGTCATCGAGGCACGCTGGCTCTTTGACGTGCCCGCCGAGAGAATCCAGGTGCTCGTACACCCGCAGTCCGTCGTCCACTCTATGGTGCAGTATATCGACGGCAGCATCAAGGCACAGCTCGGCGTTCCCACCATGGAGACCCCCATACAGTATGCCTTCAGCTTCCCCCAGCGCATCGAGAGCCACCTGCCACGTTTAGACTGGCACAAATACGCGCAGCTCACCTTCGAGGACCCCGACACAGAGACCTTCCGCTGCCTTCCCCTCGCCTATCACGCCATCGCCAAGGGCGGCAACCTCCCCTGCATCATGAACGCCGCCAACGAGGTGGCAGTGCAGCGCTTCATCGAGGGCAAGCTCACCTTCCTCCAAATAGCCGACTTCGTGGAAGAGCAGATGGAGAAAGCCCCCTTCATCGCCCAGCCCACCCTCGACGACCTCTTCCAGACAGATGCCGAGGTGAGGAACAGCAACAAATAAACCTAACACGTAATTTAATTATCGCAAATAAAAAGACATTATGATTAAAAAACTTTTTCTTGCAGCCATGATAGGCCTCGGCCTCTGCTGCACCACTAGTTGTTATGAAGAACACACCGATTACGTCATTGAGTGGTCTATCACGTCCAACGGCTATAGTGGCGAGCATTTTGAAGAATATATGAGCGAATGGAATGAGGCCACCACTGCCTTCTATGAGGCATTCGACGCTGAGTTCGCTACTGTAGGCGAATGCACACCCGGCATGCACTCATGCATCATCCGCGATGGCAAATTAAACAAGGTTGAGAAGATGGCTCAGGCACACGCCGAAAAGGCAGCACAAAAGGTGAACATCGCTACGAAGCTCAGCACCTATCCTGCTAAGTGCTATATTTACGCCCCCGGTGAGGAAAACAATGTGGTGTGGAGCACCGTTTACGGGGAATAATCTACTCTTTTCCTCTATACAAAAAGGCCGCCGGAGTAGTTCGGCGGCCTTTTTCTCGTCATTCCAAAAAATGGTAAAATCTGAAACTTTTTTATGGCTGGGGGTATTGAATCGGGCATTTCGAGGGTCTTATAGGCAAATGAACAAAAATAATATGGCTAATGGATTACACCGCTCAACAATTTGAAAAGATTTTCAAGGAGAGTTATCCGATGATGTATCGCGTGGCATACTCGCTTGTAGAAGACGAGGAGGATGCCAAAGATGCTGTAAACCAAGTGTTCACTGAAGTATGGCATAAGAAGCCGAAAATCAGTGAGGGCGCGGAAATCGGATATCTGCTCACTGCTACGAAGAATCAATGTCTTCACACCTTGCAGAAAATAAAACATAGAAACGAACTGAGAAGAGGCCTCACTATCAATGAGGACAAGCCTGAAGACGCCGAACATCAGGAACTGATGCAAGAGCTACACAGGGCTATTGAGAAAAGCCTTACAGAACAGGATTGGCGTGTCCTATCCCTGCATTACTACGACGACCTAACCTACGAAGAGACGGCTGAGGTACTTGGCATCAGCTCGTCTGCCGTGAACAAGCACATCACCCATTCCCTCTCAAAATTAAGAGCCATACTAAATCCCTCAAAATAATATGAAGAACGAAGAAATTGATAAAAAGATTGGAATGCCCGACATCAATGCAGAATGGGCAAAGTTCGAACACGACGTTATCGAAAGCAAATCACAAAGCAATCTGTCATTCTTAAAAAATAGTAGTATGACAAGAAAAGTTGCCGCAGCCCTGATTATTGCACTATGTCTTGGCGGTTTGGTAGTAGCATCGGACCTCTATGAAAAAACTGAGCCAAAGAAGGATGTGGTAATCGATACCAGTGTTGGCACCGAGCAATTGGTTTGTCTCTTCAAAAGTGATGCTCCTGACGATATTATGGGTTATTGCATTAACGTATATCCAGGGACGTGGATTTGCCATAATGATAGCAATTGGTTGGAAGAAAAGAACTTCCGTTATATGATGTGGTCCAAGTGGGGTAAAGCAAAACGAAATCTGACTATGATGTTTAACGGAGTACCTTTTGATGAGAAAAGCATACCTAATCTATCCAACAAAGATTTGAGAAAATTTGAAATGACCGAGACTAAAGACAATATGACCGTTAACCTCATCACAACTGATGTTATTGTGCCAAATTCAGTCAAAGGCAACCTACCGCGAGATATGACAATTCTACTCCCTGGTCATGGTAAGATTTACATTACTAATCACAAAGCCCAAGAAGGCAATTGGATGAATTGCTCTTGCACAAATTGGGAGATGACATCATACGGATGGTGTGTCGCAAAAGAGTTCGAACAGGTGAAAAACGTTCCTCATCTTAGAGTATATATCTATTCAAGTACCGAAACCAAGCAAGAGGATATTGACCGAGCGACTGCCATGCTTGATAGTGTTGGTATTAAAAATATTATTTATCGAAAGGACATACCTATCAAACATTTTTCAGATGAAGAATTGATGCAATGGGCGAAAAAAGAAAAAGCAAACGGAACTAAATATGCCGACCTATACGACAAGATGGCACCACAAGGGATGCCCACATCTGACGTGAGAAAACAATGGCACATTGTAAAGAAGGTTTATGGCGTGAAGTAAGGTATAATGGACAAAATTAATGGTTTTTTAGAAAACTCTCCGATAAGTCTGACCACTAATTTTGTCCATTACACAAACAGCTCATTTGGTGAGCGGTTGGATTCAAATAGGCATATCTGTCTTCAAGATGCCGTAGATATAATAGTCGCACCATGTGCTGACCATCTTTCCTTGCCTGATGCAGCCTTCCCGCTGGTAGCCACATTTTTCGAGCACCTTGACGGAAGCCGTATTGCAGACATCTACATCGGTCCACAAGCGTTGCAACTCAGTATGTGTAAAGCAGAATTTCGTCATGGCCGTTACAGCTTCTGTAGCCAGCCCTTTGCCGTGAAACGCCGGCGACAGTCGAATTGCAACTTTTGCCATTCTATCGTTCTCTATCAAATATACCCATATCTCGCCGATAATCTTATTCGCACCTCTATGCTCTATGCCCAGATGAAAGCTTTTTGTCGGACGAGCCTCTTTCTTGAATAAGAGCGATGGATCTTTATCTGTTTTGCCAGCACTTTTCCCCCAATACTTATAGATAGACTTATCTGCCAACCATTCTCTTAGCGATGCCTCATCAGATTCCACAAGAGGACGAAGTATCAACCGTTCTGTTTGTATGATCGGCTTTTGAAAGATATAATCGTTCAAACTCATTTTACTATAGATAGAAACTTATTATTCTACAAATCAAAAGCCCCGGCCTGAAAGGTCGGAGCTTTTATGATGTATGTCAGTCGCAGACTATTTGAGACGGCGGAACTGGCAGGTGAAGTGACGCATGAGCTCAGCTTCCCAGGTGATTTCCAAACCGCGTTTGATGGTGTCGCGACGATCGTAAACGTTCTTAAGAGCGGCAGCAATAACATCCATGTGGTTGTTGGTATAGACACGACGGGGGATGCAGAGGCGGACGAAGTCGAGGCCGCCGAAGCGGTTCTCGCGGGTCACGGGGTCGCGGTCAGCGAGGACGTAACCGATTTCGCAAGCGCGGATACCGGCTTCGAGATAGAGCTCGCAGGTGAGGGTCTGAGCGGGGAACTCCTCCTTAGGAATCTGGGTGAGGACCTTGTCGGCATCAACGAAGATGGCGTGGCCACCAGCAGGACGCTGATAGGGGATGCCATACTCATCGAGGCGGGCAGCGAGGTAAGCGACCTGCTTGATACGGGTCTCGATCATGTCGAACTCGCAGTTTTCCTGCAGACCGACAGCCAGAGCGTCCATATCACGGCCGTTCATACCACCATAGGTGAGAAAGCCCTCGAAGGGGATGCAGAAGCGCTTAGCACCTTCGTACCACTCTTCCTTACGGGTAGCGATGAAACCGCCCATGTTGACGAGGCCGTCCTTCTTGGCGCTCATGGTCATGCTGTCAGCATAGCTGAACATTTCCTTAGCGATTTCGCGGATGGTCTTGTTCTCGTAGCCCTTCTCGCGGGTCTTGATGAAATAAGCGTTCTCGATGAAACGGGCGCTATCCATGTTCACGGGCACGCCGTATTTGTGGCAGAGTTCGCAAGTCTCGCGGATGTTCTGCATGCTCACGGGCTGGCCGCCTACGGTGTTGTTGGTGACGGTGAGGACCATGAAGGGGACATTGCCCTGGTTCTCTTTCAGAACCTTCTCAAGTTTCTCAAGGCCGACGTTACCTTTGAAGGGAACTTCGAGCTGAGTGTCGTGAGCTTCGTCGCAAGTGACGTCGATAGCGAAGGCCTTACGGCTCTCGATATGACCCTTGGTGGTGTCGAAGTGAGCGTTGCCGGGGATGATGTTGCCGGGTTTGACGAGGTAGGAGAACAGGACGTTCTCAGCAGCGCGGCCCTGGTGCGTAGGAATCACGAAGGGGAAGCCGGTGAGCTCGGTGACGGTATCTTTGAAATGATAGAAAGAGCGTGCGCCTGCATAGCTCTCATCGCCCATCATCATAGCGCTCCACTGACGGTCGCTCATAGCGCCGGTACCAGAGTCGGTGCAAAGGTCGATGTAAACCTGTTCGCTCTTCAGCATGAAGATGTTGTTGTGGGCTTCTTCGAGCCATTTTTCGCGTTCTTCGCGGGTGGATTTCTTAATGGGTTCAACCATCTTGATTTTCCACGCTTCAGCAAATGGTAATTCCATAGTATTATACTTTTAAATGGTTGTTAAATAAAAATAATGATTCCAAAATGAACAATTTTCCCCAAACTTTGGGGAAGTAATAAGGCCACAAAGCTCGTCCGCCTCATGACCTACTGACAGCCATAAACGTCTCTCTTCTTAATATTTAAGAAGCCAACACGTATATTGATATTTCGACTGTACCTATTCATATTTTGGATTTGCAAAATTACACATTTTTTTTCATATAGCCAAAACTTTTTTCAAAGTTTCCGAAGTTTTGGAGTTTCTGACGTTTTCGTGCCACGCAGCTTACCAGCTCCAGCAGCCCCATCATCCTTGCTCTCAGCACTATAAAAAAGCAGAAGCTCTCTGCGAGAGCTCCTGCTATTGTAAGATAACTTATGTGGTAAAGAATAATGATGAATTTCGATGCTTATTTGTCGGCCTCATAGATGAGGAGCTCGCCATTCGTGTAGAAGAAAAGTAAGGGGTCTTTGTCGTGCTTCTTCATGATCCAGCAACCGCCGTTCTGCTGATCGACTTCCATCTTGCAGTATTTACGGCTGACCTGCTGTTCAGCAAGGAGTTTGTCGTTCTGGTCATAGATTTGGATGTAGGTGTGGCCGTCGGGGTCATCCACGAGGGCGTACATATAGTCACCGCTGATAGCGTAGGTGATGAGGTCCATCTTGTAGCTCTCCTTGACATACTCTCTCACCACGACGACATCCGACACATGGTAGTCATACCAGTAGCTGTTGCAGTACAGCCAGAAGCCAGGCCAGTAGTAAGGACGCGGGGGGAAGGGATCCCAGTAAAGGGGATGGCAGTGAACCATGCAGTGATGATGGGGGTGCCAGAAGTAGGGAGCGGGGTGCATCGGACGATGCGAGGGAGGTATCACGCCGCCAGGGTTGTTGGGGCGGGCATATCCGTTTGCAGGGGCAGGAGCCACACCGCTGGGACGGCCAGAGGTCTGTGTAGCACTGCCACGGCCAGAAGTGGGCGTTGTGCCGCGGTCAACGTTGCCGCGTACTGCGCTGCCGGAGCCTCTCGTACCTGCGGGCACAGAGCCCGTCCTGCTGCGGATCTCGCTTGCCACATTACGTGAGCTGGTGCGGGACAAATAGTTGTCAGAGCTTACGCCGGAACGGCTGCTGCTATAATCGCTACGGCTGGAGGAAGAGCCGCTGTAGCTGCTACGGGACGATGAAGGGCTGCTGCTGCGGCTGGACGATGAGCTGCTGTAGCTGCTGCGCGTCGATGAAGGGCTGCTATAGCTGCGGCTGGACGATGAGCTGCTGTAGCTGCTGCGGGACGATGAAGGACTGCTATAGCTACGGCTGGACGATGAGCTGCTGTAGCTGCTGCGGCTGGAACTGCTGTAGCTGCCACCAGAGCGACCAGAGCTGTAGCTGCCGCCTGAACGACTGGAACTAAAACTGCCGCCTGAGCTGTGGCTGGAACTGCCGCCGCTACGACCGCCACCACCACGCTGGGCGTAAACGGGAGTGGCTACTAATGCAACACCAAGAAGTGCGATGCTTATCAAACGAGACATTTTCATAATGATTCTCCTTTCTTTTTTATTCTTTGTTGTTATATCGTGTGCTCCGCTGTGGGCTCGGCACTTTGATTTTTTCACGATGCAAAAGTACAACCTTTTTTTTAGGGAAAAACCTATTTTTTCCCATATTTTTCCGACAATATTCTGCTGCGAGCCTTATCCATCTGATTTCATTCTACTTACGCCTCATTATCGAAATCTTGTCATACGCTGTTTTTCTCAGAAAAAAAATATTTTTCCGCATCTCTATTCTTCCAAAACGCACTCTGCATTCGCTCATGCGACCGTTTTAAGGTGGGTTCTATAAATTCATTCACGTTGGCTCGGATTTATAATCATGAGTGGTCGAAAGATTTTTCAGGGCAGATATCGGCCTTATCCCGGATA
>JAKSML010000029.1 GCA_024400665.1 Bacteroidales bacterium | reverse complement strand
AGGCTGACGCATCACATATCTTCCATTTATTAGTGGTGATTGCGGATAATCATAAAAATTAATGATAATAAATTTTTTTACACGAATTTCCATGAATTATTCACGAATTTTTTCATGCGAAGAATGCCAGTGGCATCCTGAGTAAGTCCGCGTATCATGATAATTTATGTTTATCAAAATATTGAATTAATATGAATAATTAGAAGAGCCCCTCCGCGGGCTCACGCCGCAAGGCGTTCCTCAAAAGTCCCCACTTTTGGGGCTTTGGAAATGCTTGTGGAGTATATCGGACTCGAACCGATTACCTTTTGATTGCGAACCAAATGTGAAGAAGAGGTTCAGTGAACCTCTTCGATAGCGTAGCGGAGAAGAGCCCCTCCGCGGGCTCACGCCGCAAGGCGTTCCTCAAAAGTCCCCACTTTTGGGGCTTTGGAAATGCTTGTGGAGTATATCGGACTCGAACCGATTACCTTTTGATTGCGAACCAAATGCTCTACCAGATGAGCTAATACCCCAATTCTAACATTTCTCACCCTCTCACTTTCATCCTTCTCATATCAAAAAAGGCCGTCTAAGAAACGGCCTTCTGTGGAGTATATCGGAGTCGAACCGATGACCTTTTGACTGCCAGTCAAACGCTCTAGCCACCTGAGCTAATACCCCATGATTTTCTCTCGAAATCGGGTGCAAAGGTACAACCTTTTTTTGAATTGACAAAATTTTTTTTTCTTTTGGCTGAATATCAGCACGATATTTTTTGTCCCACAGCCGAAAAATGCCTCCGCGAGGCTCTCGTTTTTCGAAAAATCGACCTCTTTTTTCGCATTCTTTTTCCCATGTTTTTCTCCGCCTTTGGGACGGCATACCTCCGCCGTGCATTGCTACTGCATAGCATCTGCATAGCTACTGATATGCTATGCCATAGCAATGCAGTAGCAATGTGGTAGCAATGCAGTAGCAATGCACGGCGGAGGTAGAGCATGGGAAAGGCGAAGGTGTGGCGGAGGTGGAGCGGCTCTTTTTCTCGGGCATGGCGGGGGCGGAAGCGCAGGCTGGCGGGAAAAATTTTCTGGAAGGGCGTTACTCGCTGCTGCACAGCGGGATGAGAGGCTGAGGAGAGCCCTTTTTTCTAAGGAAATGAAAATTTTTATAAAGTATTTTCTTCTATTTAAATAAAAAATTGTAACTTTGTAGGCTAGAAGAAAAAATAAAAATAAACATAAAATACTGAAATTATGTACACTAAGTTTCAAGAACACCTCCAGAAAGAGCTGGCCGACATCGAAGCTGCCGGTCTTTACAAGCATGAACGCATCATCGAAAGCGCCCAGGGCGCCGAAATCATGGTAGGCGGCAAGAAGTGCCTCAACTTCTGCGCCAACAACTACCTCGGCCTCGCCAACAACCCCGAGCTCATCAAAGCTGCCAAAGAGGCTATGGATGCCCGCGGCTACGGCATGGCCTCGGTCCGCTTCATCTGCGGCTGCCAGGACCTCCACAAACAGCTCGAGAAGAAGATTGCCGAGTTCTTCGGCACTGAGGACACCATCCTCTACGCTGCCTGCTTCGACGCTAACGGCGGTGTTTTCGAACCCCTCCTGACCGAAGAGGACGCTATCATCAGCGACGCTCTCAACCACGCTTCCATCATCGACGGCGTCCGCCTCTGCAAGGCTCAGCGCTACCGCTACGCCAACGCCGACATGGCCGACCTCGAGAAGCAGCTCCAGGAGGCTCAGAAGAACCGTTTCCGCATCATCGTCACCGACGGCGTCTTCTCCATGGACGGCAACGTCTGCCCCCTCGACAAGATCTACGAACTCGCTCAGAAATACGACGCTATGGTCATGGTTGACGAGAGCCACAGCGCTGGTGTCGTTGGCAAGACCGGCCGCGGCGTGACCGAACGCTACAACCTCCGTGGCAAGATCGAAATCCTCACCGGCACCCTCGGTAAGGCTTTCGGCGGCGCTATGGGTGGCTTCACCACCGGCCGCAAGGAGATCATCGACATGCTCCGTCAGCGCAGCCGTCCCTACCTCTTCTCCAACTCCATGGCTCCCGGCCTCGTCGGCGCAGGCATCCGCATGTTCGACCTCATGAGCGAGACCAACGCCCTTCAGGACAAGCTCCACGAGAACACCGACTACTTCCTCCGCCGCATGAAGGAAGAGGGCTTCGACTGCAAACCCTCTGAGAGCGCCATCTGCGCCGTCATGATCTACGACGCCGCCAAGAGCCAGCAGTATGCTGCCAAGATGCAGGAAGAAGGCATCTTCGTCACCGGCTTCTACTACCCCGTCGTCCCCAAGGGCCAGGCACGTATCCGCGTCCAGATCAGCGCCGCCCACGAGCACAGCCATCTCGACCAATGCATCGAGGCCTTCAAGAAAGTCCGCAAAGAAATCGAAGGATAATGTATAATTGTGATCTGTGAACGGTGAACAGTGATCTGGCAAATGATTTTGTATCGTCAGGTCACTGTTCACAGGTCACAGGTCATTCAAAATCACATAAAATGAAAAATATTCTTATCGTAGGTGCCGGCGGACAGATCGGCTCCGAACTCACACGCAACCTGCGTGATATCTATGGCGACGACCACGTCGTCTGCTCCGACCTCCGTCCCCTCAAGGGTGCCGACTACGAGCGCGGCCCCATCGAGCGCATCGACTCCACCCAGATCATGCAGATTGCCGAAGCTGTGAAGAAATACAACATCGACACCATCTACAACCTCGCCGCCATCCTCAGCGCTACCGCTGAGCTCAACCCCATGCTCGGCTGGAACGTCGGCATCGGCTCCCTCGTCAACTGCCTCGAGGTAGCCCGCCTCTTCGGCTGCGCCGTCTTCACCCCCTCCAGCATCGGAGCCTTCGGCGCCTCCACCCCCCGCGACAACACCCCGCAGGACACTATCCAGCGTCCTAACACCATCTACGGCGTCACCAAGGTCACCGGCGAGCTGCTGAGCGACTACTACTTCACCCGCTTCGGCGTGGATACCCGTTCCGTCCGCTTCCCCGGCCTCATCAGCCACCTCACCCTCCCCGGCGGCGGCACCACCGACTACGCTGTCGAAATCTACTACGCAGCCGTCAAGGGCGAGAAGTTCGTCTGCCCCATCGCCAAAGGCACCTACATGGACATGATGTATATGCCCGACGCTCAGAAGGCTATGATCGACATCATGGAAGCTGACCCCAGCAAGTTCATCCACCGCAACAGCTTCAACGTCACGGCTATGAGCTTCGACCCCGAAATCATCTTCAACGCTATCAAGAAGTACTATCCCAACTTCGAGATGGAATACAAGTTCGACCCCATCCGTCAGAAGATCGCCGACTCCTGGCCCAACAAGATGGACGACTCCTGCGCCCGCAACGAGTGGGGCTGGAAACCCAACTACGACCTCGACAAGATGACCGTCGATATGATCGAGAACCTCAAGAAGAAACTCTTGTAATCCCCAATAAGATTGCATCACACAGGAAGGAAGCCCAGCAAATTAATCGCTGGGCTTCCTTTTGTTTTTTATAAAAAACCTCCCTATTCACAAAGCCATAACAAAAATAATTTGCACAATTCAAAATATCTTCGTACCTTTGCTTTCACGATGCCAAGAGAAAAGGCATCGCAATTAATTGAGAAAGCGCATTATACGCTTTATTCCGCACTAGTAAAACTGGACATTTTACAATCTAGGAATAAAGTCTAGCGATGAACTCACTTTGTTTGTATTCGTATATTTTTTTGCGATACATCCATTGTGGGGCGTTTCGTTAAAGACCTTATTTTAGATTTCGGGAAGTCCAGCCCTACTAGTGGAAATATGGTAAGTAATGGAGGGCTCCACTTTCTTTTTATACATTCTCTACCCCCCGAGCCAAGATGGAAACAACAGTTGCGCCCGTCACGTATTAGGGAAACACTATGAAAGTATATGCTGAATATTTTAAGAACAATGATGGTTGTGAGTACCGTAGAAAAACGTTACTACAATTTGGTAATAGTAGTCAACTAATTGGGAGTGCTGTTCTTATCAACCCTGGTAGTGCAAAACCCATCGGAGATCCTGACATGAAGTTTCTTCAAGATTTCTATATGAACAATCACCAAGAATCTTTTGAACAATCTCTTTGGAAACAATTTACTCCTGATTCTACAATGAACCAACTTGAGAAAATCTTCAATGGTTGGTACGTTGGCAAGTCCAAGAAATTAGATGGTGTCATTCAACTTTTCAATTGTTTCTATTATCGTGATGCTAATCTTTACAATGCTATAACGAAGGCTAAAAACTCAATATTATTCAATGAAGCGAGATATTTTAAAGATAAACCAGTATGGTTTGGATGGGGAAATGTTGGTAAAAATGAATTGAATGAGATTACTGAACCTATTTTTGAGGCATACGACAAATCATTGACACCTATTTATTTGTCAGATTTCAAGGCAAACAAGTTTTCTCACCCAGGTTATGTCAATAGAGCTTATCAGAGAGATAAAAACTTGAATAATTTGCTTGTTGCCTTTTTCGATTTATTTAAATAGTACATAGCATAGTCCTCCTACCCGTTCTTGGAGATTTTCTAAAGGATGGGATGTTGTGGCAGATTAGCTTCGCTGACATTGCCTGCGTTACCTTCGGTGACATTGCTTGCGTTCGGCAGAATCCGAGCAAGTTCGGCTTCTGCTCTCTCTTCTGCAATGTCCGGCATAATCCAAACTATGGTTTGGTTTCTACTCTCACTTGTGCAGTGTTTATAATCCGCCACTACTTAATATAAGAATCTGCAATCCGCATATATCATTCAAAAATAATGAATTGACATATATGCGGATTGCATAATGCGGAAAACTTTTATCATCGCACAATAAACCAACGAAGACTTCGTTATATGACAAAGTCTTATTCGCTATGGGTTATTCTTACGATAACATACATCTGTCAATCATGGCTATTGAAAGCGCTGCCGCTCAGTTGAATATTAGTGGCAGTGAGATGTATCAGCGGTTGAAGGCACAAGGGTTGGTTGGTAATTTTTTGCTGCCATTCTACGATGAGCTACACAGTCAAAGCCTTGAGTGGCTCACCAATACCACCATTGAGACACTAAAGAACTGGGAGGAAGCAAAGAAATGATACTATATCATGGGTCTTATACCCAAATTGAGAATCCCCAAGTGGAGCTAGGCCGTGATAAAGTTGATTTCGGTAAAGGTTTTTATTTGACAAGTTTGAGGGAACAGGCTGAAAAATGGGCTCGGGTTGTCGCTATTAGGAAAGGGCCACTGTACTTGCCAGTTGTCAGTTCATACGTTTTGGATTATGAAGCACTTACGAAAGAAAGATTTGTATTGAAAATATTTGAAAAATACGATAAAGAGTGGCTTGAATATGTGGTTGACTGTCGGAAAGGAGGTAAGATGCAGGAACAGTACGACCTTGTGGAAGGCGGTGTGGCGAACGACAATGTAATTGATACTGTAGAAGACTACGAAAATGGCCGCATCACAGCCGAACAAGCGTTAGGACAGCTGCAATATAAAGCAGTAAACCATCAGATTTGTATTCGGAGGCAAGAGATTATTGATAACTTTCTAACATATTTAGCAGACTAAGTTATGCGGGATTCCGTTTTATGGCGAAAACAAAGCAGAATTGTGATGCTGCTTGCCGAAGCTCTGAAGATTAATTCGGAGGCGGCTCTTGACATTTTTTATTCTACTAAAGTATATCAACAATTAGTGAATCCTGAGACAGGGCTGCAGCTGATGTCAGACCAATATGTGTTGGAAGACCTTTTGACGGAGATAGGTGTTGACATCTAACGTTCCGTTCCAGTGGATGTTTTGAGGCTTGCCGTTGTGGCGGATTAGCTTCGCTGACATTGTCTGCGTTCGGCATAAATCATTCAAAAATAATGAATTGACATATATGCGGATTGCATTTCTATAATTTCTTAGGATTACAGACTCCCCGTTCTCGGGGATATGCACTAAACATTTTGTTAGTAACATTTTGTTAAGTGAGTAAATAATTGGAAAGATATTTGGATAAACAAGAGCTTATCCGTGAACTGAAGACATACAAATTGGTTGACCAGCTACTTTTCCACACAGATAAGGCCTTGACACTACTACATTTTATTGAAGCAATACAGATTGATTTATGAACTTGGAGATTAATGACAGTAATGTACATCTGCTGCTGCCAGGCAAAGTTGCAGCAGTGTCGGCTATATATGCCGACAGCCATGGCTGCTCCATCTTTGAAGCCATGCAGGAATTCTACAAGTCGAAAGTTTATAGCCAGCTGGAACACGAAGAGACCAAACTGTGGCATCTGGGAGCTGTAGCTCTGTATGAAATGTGGCAGGAATAACCCGTTCTCTGGGGGATGTATCTGAGAGTATGGTTATGACGAAGGGGTATTTTAATAACTCAATCCCCCTCATATTCACTTTTATTAGTTGCTGTTTTCCTTTTTGTGCTGCCTATTGCAAGTTTTTTTACGGCACTGCACAATTTTTTTCATTTTTCTGCGTTTATGATAGGTGCATTATTGAACAATATTAATAAATACATAACTACCATGAAGAAATTTTTATTATTGGGAACGATGTTTGCCCTGATGATGGCCGGCACGGCTGCTATGGCTTGCACCAATTTCCTCTTCACGAAAGGCGCCACTAAGGATGGCTCCACTATGATTACTTACGCTGCCGACAGCCACACGCTCTACGGCGAGCTCTATTACCGCAAGGCTGCCAGCTATCCCGAAGGCACCATGTTTATGCTCGTTGACTGGGACAGCGGCCGCAAGCTGTTCGAGATTCCCCAGGTGGCCCACACCTACAGCGTGGTGGGCAACATGAATGAGTGCCAGCTGGCTATCGGCGAGACCACCTACGGCGGCCGCGAGGAGTGCTGGAAGGACGAGGTGAAGGGCATCGACTACGGCTCGCTCATCTACGTCACCCTGCAGCGTGCCAAGAACGCCCGCGAGGCCATCTACTGGATGAGCAAGATGGTGGCCGACTATGGCTATTGCAGCGAGGGCGAGAGCTTCTCTATCTGCGACCCCAACGAGGTGTGGATCCTCGAACTCATCGGCAAGCGCGGCGCTCCCGTGAAGGCCGACATCGCCAAGAAGATGAAGTATAAATATACCGACGGCGCTGTGTGGGTTGCACGCCGCATCCCCGATGGCTATGTGAGCGGCCACGCCAACCAGGCCCGCATCACCCAGTTCCCCCAGGAACCCGCTAAGTGGAACAAGGCCAAGGGCAAAGGCCTCCACACCGTCATCAGCAGCAACCATATCGACTACATCTATGAGCCCGAGGTGGAATGCGTCTATAGTGCCGATGTCATCAACTACGCCCGCGCCTGCGGCTGGTTCAACGGCAGCAACGAGGCTTTCAGCTTCGCCGACACCTACGCTCCCCTCACCTTCAGCGGCATCCGTGGCTGCGACGCCCGCGTCTATGCTATGTTCAACCGCGTGAACAAAGATATGAAGAGATATGAGAAGTACGCTATGGGCGACCCCAGCGCCGAGCGTCTCCCCCTCTGGATCAGACCCGACAACAAGGTGGATGTCCATCAGGTGATGAACCTTATGCGCGACCACTACGAGGGCACCGCTATGGATATGAACAACGACAAGGGTGCTGGCCCCTTCGCCTGCCCCTACCGCTGGCGTCCTATGGACTTCGAGGTCGATGGCCAGGCCTATGTCCACGAGCGTGCTACCTCCACCCAGCAGACCGGCTTCAGCTTTGTGGCCCAGTGCCGCAACTGGCTGCCCAACAAGGTTGGCGGCATCATCTGGTTCGGTGTCGATGATACCTACAGCACCTGCTACTGCCCCATGTACTGCGGCATCACCAAGATTCCCGAGTGCTTCCGCGAGGGCAACGGCGACATGGTCACCTACTCCGAGACCTCCGCTTTCTGGCTGTTCAACCGCGTCACCAACTTCGTCTATAGCCGCTATGCTGACATGATCAAGGACCTCCAGAAAGTCCAGAACGACCTTGAGACCCGCTTCATCGACGAGGCTGCCCGCTTCGACGATCGCGCCAAGAAGATGGCCGACAACGATGAGGCCCTCACCCATCAGCTCAACGACTTCTCCAACCGTATGGCTGGCCGCATGATGCGCGAATGGAGCAACCTCGACCACTTCCTCCTCGTCAAATACATCGACGGCAACGTGAAGAAGACCGACGGCAACGGCAAGTTCCTCCGCACCGAGACCGGCAACGCCCAGTTCCCCGAACAGCCCAAGTATCCCGAATGGTACTACAAGATGATTGTCGAGGACCACGGCAATGTGGTGAAACAGACCTTCTAATAAAATAGTGAACTGTAATCTGTGAACAGTGAACTGACAAATGATGGCTTCCGCCCCTCAGTTCACTGTTCACAGATTACTATTCATTATTAATTATTAATCATTCATTACTCACATTTAAAGAAATGTCTATCGAACACTATCTTGCACCCATCAACCCCGACATCTTCGGCTTCCACCCAACGGAAACAGCCGTCACTTTAGGCAGCCACATCGACACCTATTTCGACACCTTCCCAGGCATCCCCGAGTCTGGCATCGTGCTCCTTGGCGTCGGCGAAGACCGTGGTGCTGAAAACAATGCCGGCTGTGCCAAAGCTCCCGACGAGATCCGCCGCTGCCTCTACAGCCTGGCCAACCCTTGCGAGGAGACCCGCATCACCGACCTGGGCAACCTTATCGAAGGACAGACGGCCGACGACACCTACTACGCCCTCGCCGAAGTGGCAGCCGAAGTGCTGAGCCACAACAACACCATCATCGTCCTCGGAGGGTCGCAAGATCTCACCTTCGCACTCTACAAAGCCTACGCCAACCTCAACCGCATCATCAATATCTCCACTATCGATGCACGCTTCGACCTCGAAAACGACGACCTCATAACCTCCCGCACCTGGCTGCGCAACATCATAATGTCCAATCCCAACTACCTCTTCTTTCATTCCAACATCGGGTATCAGACATACTTTGTAGGACAGCCATACATACAGCTCATGGACGACCTCAAGTTCGACGCCTACCGCCTCGGCGAGGTGCAGCACGACATGGAGCGTGCCGAAGCCCTCATCCGCAACGCCGACCTCCTCTCGGTCGATCTCAGTGCCGTGCGCCAAAGCGACGCCCCCGCCAACGGCAACCCCATGCCTCACGGCTTCTACGGCGAAGAGCTGTGCCAGATGATGCGCTATGCCGGCATGAGCGACAAGACCCACTGCCTCGGCATCTTCGAGCTCAACCCGCTCTACGACAACCGCCATCAGACCGCCAACATGACGGCTCAGGCCCTCTGGTACTTCATCGAAGGCTTCTACAACCGCAAAGACGACAACCCCCTCATCCACCCCGAAAACTGCAAGCACTACATCGTCCGAATGGAGGACGAAGGTACCGACATCAACTTCCACAAGAGCAAGATCAGCGACCGCTGGTGGATGGAGGTGCCATGCCACAACGAGCAGCTGCAGATCCTCTACACAGACCAGCTCATGCTCCCCTGCACCTACTCCGACTATCAGCAGGCCATGCGCGGCGAACTGCCTCAGTCCTGGTGGCGCTACTACACCCGACTCAACAAACAGTGATCTGTAAAGGAGTAGAGACGCGGCACGCCACGTCTCTACCGACAACACAAGCCCCCAATTAGACCAATTAGACTAATTAGACTAATCCACCCCTAATTATCAATTAAAACAGCTCTCGTGGACAAACAACGAATGACATTTAACATAGACCGCCGCAGCGTTACCGAAGGCGACATCGTAGAAATCAACTGGCAGTGCGAAGGCGCCGAAAGCGTCACGCTCACCATCGACAACGGCTACCGCAGCACCGACATCCCCCTCGAAATCAACGGCACAAAACGCTTCCGCCTCAACCGCTCCAAGGGCAAGACCCACCTCATCCTCGCCGTCATCATCATGGGCAAACGCTACACGAAGAAAATCAACGTGCGCGTCAAACCCATGCCCACCACCCGCACTGAGACGATAGACCAGCAGGGACGCTCCATTCCGATTGTGAAACGCTGGTGGCAGCAGCTGCTCTCGCGCTGGCACGGCAGCAAAGTTTACCATGCCTACAAGATGCTCCCCGAAACCAAGCAGGTCATCGTCAAAATCCTTCTCCTGCTGTGGCTGCTCATCATCATCTCGTCCATCTGGCCGCGGATAACCTTCCTCACCTTGGGTCTGATGGCCATATACCTGACCTTCCTCTTAGTGCGCCGGAAAGCATGACAACAGACCCCCTGAAAAAAGAAAGCACCAACAACCTGGGCAACATCGGCGAGAAGCTGGCACGTGAGCACCTCGAAGCCGAAGGCTACGCCATCATCGACACCAACTGGCGTCTGGGCCGCCACGAAGCCGACATCATAGCCTACTACGAAGGCACCCTGGTCTTCGTCGAGGTTAAGACCCGCCAAGACGACAACCTCGGCCAGCCCGAAGAGGCCGTCACCCTCAGCAAACAGCGCGGCTACATCAAACTCGCTAACGCCTACATGCTCTCTCGCCGTCGGGAAGAAGAGGTGCGCTTCGACATCATTTCCATCATCATCAGACCCACCGATTTTCAGTTAAAGCACATCGTAAATGCCTTCTCTGCGGTAGGCCTCTACCTCTAAAAAAAGCCCTTACGCGACCGCACCGTGGCCTTCAAGCCGCGGTGATTTTTTATTATAAAGCCTATACTGTCAACAGGTTACACACAACTATCGTTTTTCTCAATAATATCCCACTGCAAATTAGATAATTTCAAACCAAAAAAACAGCGTACTTTTGCAGCGTCGAAAAAAGAAGAAACCAACCAAACGAAATTGTGAAATTATGAATAGTGAATTGACAAATGACCGCGCCAGCCTAATTATCAATTTTCAATTATCAATTATCAATTATCAATTAAAAAGAAACCAACCATAACCAAATAAATTATGAATAGTGAATTGACAAATGACCGCGCCAGCCTAATTATCAATTTTCAATTATCAATTATCAATTAAAAAGAAACCAACCATAACCAAATAAATAACCAACCATAACCAAATATGAAAAACAGTATCTACATCTTCCGCCATCATGGCAACGACCCCGAGACTGGCTGGCAGCTCTCCGGCGTTTTCGGAGAGCGCCTGCCCTCCTCGACACTTCGGCAGCTCTTCCACGAGGAGCAGACCGAAACACCCCAGCCCATAACGTTGGACATCCCCTACGAGGAGCTGCCCGCCGACGCCGCTCTCAACGACTACTACGCCGACACCTACGGCTAATCCACAAGCACACACATACACACACATACAATTCTCAATCCAATTTATTAACCTTTTAAAACCAACACAAATGATGAAAAACGTTTTCTATCTCTGTCCGCACTGCGGCAATGTGGCAATCAAGGTCTCCGACCAAGGCACACCGCTCTCATGCTGTGGCGAGGAGATGCACGAACTCGTCCCGCGCACAGCCGACGAAGGCCTTGAGAAGCATGTCCCCGTCGTGAGCCACGTAGAGCCCGACATCCTGCGGGTGCGTGTGGGGGCCACGGAGCACCCCATGCTTGCCGAACACTCCATCCAGTTCATCTGTCTCGAAACCGACCGCGGCTTCAGCGTAGCCTACCTCTCGCCCGGCGAGAAGCCCCAGGCCGACTTCTGCATCAAAGGCTGCACGCCCGTGGCCGTCTATGAGTACTGCAACCTCCACCAGCTGTGGAAGCTGCCACTCAAGTAGCCGACGGCGCACACACCTCTAAGGAACATTTTGAACATATTCTTTCATCCAGGCTGCCGCGAAGAACCCCTTCGGCGGCAGCCGCTTTTTTGTTTAGGGCGCCTCTAATTATTCGTGTTAATTTTATATTTCGATAAACATGAAGAAAGTCCAGTGGACTTTCTTCATATTGAATTTTTAGAAGTTACCTAAAAACGACCCCTCACCCCCACCCCCAAAGGCCCCTCAGCAGCTCCGCGCAAGAGATGGCTTAGCTTCGCTGTGCATTGCTACTGCATTGCTACCACATTGCTACTGCATTGCTATGGCATAGCATATCAGTAGCTATGCAGTAGCAATGCAGTAGCAATGTACGGCGGAGGTAGAGAGGAAGCGAGGCGAAGGAGCCCATTGAGGCGGGAGCCAGCGAAGGGAGTACCAGTCATTCCTCAAAGTAATGAAAATGAACACTATACAAGAATAATTAGGGGTTGCTCGAAGAAAATCTTTAGCACGAAATGGTTCGGTGGCACCTTGAGGCTGGCTCCTATAGAGGAGCTGCCACTTCGTTTTTTTCGCAATATGCTTTTGGACTTTTTTCGCGATGGCGGAAATTTATTGTTGAATATTTGGTCTTTCTGATCTTATCCAGGAATGATGGCTGACATTGTGGGACTGGCAGCGAGTAATGATCTATTCAGCTGTTTCCCACAAAAGGTGGCTTCGTACATTGGACCCACAGGTTATTACGGATGGGAGGGCATGTTGTCATATTTTCCTATAGGGTGGTTCTATGGAGTAGGAAACATTATCGAATGTATCTTTCCCATCATAGATACGACGGGGTCGTACCGTGTGCCGGACTCTTGCAAGACGGTGATGGGGCTTGAGGTGCCTTATCAGGATTCGGCAAGGGCATACGTGCTGTGGGAGCGCGGCCGCTTCAACAGCAGCTGGGAGGTGGCCTACGGCCGTGCCGACGAGGACCCAGAGGGCTACACGGTGGTTCCCTCCGACGAGGAGGGCTGCTGGCTGAGCGGCTTGGAGGCCGGCACAGAGTATGCCGTGCGGGTGCGCGGGCTGTGCTTCGACACGACGATATACAGCGAATGGAGCGACACGGTGCACTTCGTCCGCCAAGGCACGCAGGGGGTGGAGGAGCCCTCGCCGCACACCCACCTCTCGCCCAATCCCGCACGCGGGGAGGTGATGGTGGCCACGGACTACGCGCTGCGGAGCATCGCCATCTATGATATGCAGGGCCACAAGGTGCTCGACAGCGAGGCCGAGGGCTTCACGGCAAGCCTCGACATCGCCGCCCTGCCGCAGGGCAGCTACATCGTGGTTGTCCTCACCACCCAAGGCCGCAGCACGCAGAAGCTGCTGATAGAGCGATAGCTCTTAATGAATGGATGAATTTAGGGGACTCCTAATTACTCGTGTTTATCAAAATATTGAATTAACACGAATAATTTGAAGTCCCCTAAATTTTTTTATTTGAGAAAAAAATCGTAATTTTGCAAATTGAAACAAAAAACAGATTGCAATGGCCTCACGACATTATCTATTGGTTATCAGCAGTATGCTGCTTCTCTTCTCGGGCAGTTTGTCGGCACAGACACACCCTTCAGCAACAACAGCGCCCTCGCTGGCTACCGCCCTGAATGGCTCCAGCGCCTCGCTGGCTACCGCCCTGAATGGCTCCAGCGCCTCGCTGGCTACCGCCCCGAATGGCTCCAGCGCCTCGCTGGTGAATGTATTTATTGGCACTAACGGCATGGGGCACACCTTTCCCGGCGCCTGCTACCCCTACGGCGCCGTGCAGCTGAGCCCCGACACGGACACGATACCGCACAACATCGACGGCCGCTACCAGCCGCGGGTCTATGACTATTGCGCTGGCTATCAGTACCGCGACAACACCATCGTGGGCTTCAGCCACACCCATTTCTCCGGCACGGGCCACAGCGACCTCGGCGACATCCTCATCATGCCCTACACGGGCGAGACCCGTCTCAATCCAGGCACTAAAGGAAACCCCGACGGCGGCTACCGCCAGCGCTTCCGCCACGAGACCGAGGTGGCCCGCCCGGGCTACTACGCCGTGACGCTCGACGACGACGACATCCGCTGCGAGCTCACCGCCACGCCCCACTGCGGCGTGCACCGCTACACCTTCCCCAAGGGGGCGGCGCAGAAGATCGTCCTCGACCTCAACCACGGCCTCTACAACTACGACGGCAAAACCCTCTGGGCACAGTGCAACGTAGTAGATGACTACACCATCCAAGGCTACCGCATCACCAACGGCTGGAGCCGCACCAACTACACCTATTTCTACATCACCTTCAACAAAGGAATCAAGCACTACGGCTGCAAGGAGTTCTTCCACAACGGCTACCGCGGCTTCTGGGACAAGTTCGACACCGAGCACGACTTTCCCGAGATGGGCGGCCGCAAGCTGGTGACCTGGTTTGAGTTCGAGGACGACGGCAGCGACACGCTCGAAATCATCGTCAGCCTCTCGGCCACGGGTCCCAGCGGCGCCCGCAACAACGCCAACGGCACGGAAACGAACTCCTTCGACCAGACGCTCGCCGCGGCCGAGCAGGCCTGGGCGCAGCGCCTCGCCATCATCGACTGCCAGGGCACCGACGACCAACGCGCCATGGCCTACACCTCGCTCTACCATTGTCTGATCAACCCCTCGCTCTATCAGGACCGCTCCGGCTCCTACCGCGGCATCGACCAGGAGGTCCACCACGGCATCGGCCAGCGCCGCAACTACACCGTCTTCTCTCTCTGGGACACCTACCGCGCCTTCCACCCCCTCATCACCCTCCTCGACACCACGCTGGCCAACGACGTGGTCTATAGCCTCTTCCAGCACTGGTCCGAGAGCCCCCACAAGATGCTCCCCGTCTGGAGCCACAACGGTTGCGAGAACTGGTGCATGGTGGGCTACCACGGCGTCAGCGTCCTCGCCGACGCCATCGCCAAAGGCATCACTTCGAACGACTGGATACTCACCGAGAATCTTCTCTACGCCATGGAGACTACGGCCAACTGCGACTACTACGGCGGCACCGCCTTCTACAAGCAGCTGGGCTACCTCCCAGCCGACAAGAACGGCTCCGCCACCAGCATCACCCTCGAAAATGCCTACGAGGACTGGTGCATCTACCGCACCTGCAAGCAACTCCAACTCCCCGACATGGCCAAGGTGTACTACCAGCGAGCCCTCAGCTACCGCAACGTCTTCGACACCACCATCGGCTTCGCCCGCGCCCGCTACAGCGACGGCTCCTGGAAAGAGCCCTACAGCCTCCTCTCCACCTCCGAGCTCGGCCTCGTCGAGGGCAACGCGTGGAACTACAGCTTCTACGTCCCCCACGACGTCAACGGCCTCATGCGCCTCATGGGCGGCGAGAAGAAGTTCGTCGCCAAGCTCGACACACTCTTCACCATGCACATCCCCGACCACTTCTTCGCCGAGACCGAGGACGTCACCCGCGAGGGTATGCTCGGCGGCTACGTCCAGGGCAACGAGCCCTCGCACCACATCCCCTACCTCTACATGTACACCTCCCAGCCGTGGAAGACGCAGTATTGGCTGCGCGAAATCATGAACCGCATGTACCGCAACCACATCGACGGCCTCTGCGGCAACGACGACTGCGGCCAGATGTCGGCCTGGTACATCTTCTCCGCCATGGGCTTCTACCCCGTCTGCCCGGGAAGCGGCGAGTATGTGATCGGCGCCCCCTACATGCCCTACATGAAGGTGCGACTGGGTAACGGCCAAAAACTCGAAATCAAGGCTCCCAAGGTGAGCGACAAGAACCGCTACATCCAGCGTGTGCTATGGAACGGCAAGCCCTACGAAGCCTGCTATGTCACTCACGAGATGCTCATGCAGGGCGGCACCCTCCAATTCGACATGGGTCCGAAGCCCAACAAGAAGCTCTTCCAGAAAGCCAACCTAAAGCCCTACAGCATGTCCGAATAATTGAGAATTGAGAATTGAGAATTGGGGCGGGAGCCGTCTTTTTAGTTAAGAGTTAAGAATTTAAATATTCATTAATGAAATATCGACTACTTATCATATTGGCTATAGCCCTCGTGGGGGAAGCCTTCTCGCAAAGCACGCAGAATGCGGAGAGGCTGAAGGGCTCCTACATGGTTGTGGCACACCGTGGCGATTGGCGCAACCACCCCGAGAATTCCCTCCCCGCCATACAGAGCTGCATCGACAAGGGCTACGACGTGGTGGAGATAGACATCCAGCGCACCCTCGACAGCGTCCTCGTGCTCAGCCACGACGAGACCCTCGACCGCACCACCAACGGCCACGGCCGCATCTGCGACCACACCCTCGCCGAGCTCCAGCAGCTACGCCTCAAGGCCGGCCACGGCGCCTGCACCACCCGCAACCGCATACCCACCCTCGAAGAGGTACTCATCCTCTGCAAAGGCAAGATACTCATCAACATCGACAAAGGCTGGGACTACTTCGACCAGGTCTGCGACCTCCTGGAGAAAACCGGCACGGCGGGACAGGTCATCATCAAGTCGCGCGTCAGCCTCGAACGCCTCCAGCGCGAGCACCCCACCATCCTCAGCCGCGTCATCTATATGCCCATCGCCAACATCGACTGGGATGAGAGCACGGCCTTCGTGGATGCCTGGGTGTCGAAGTACAATAACGAAGCGGAGAGCGGACCTGCCGCCTTCGAGGTCGATTTCGCCAGCGTTAACGACAACGTGCTCCGCAACCTCAAGGTGCTCCGCGAGGCAGGCATCCCGATATGGATGAACGCTCTCTGGCCCTCGCAGAACGCCGCGCACGACGACGACCGCGCCGTCGAGCTCCACGAGCCCGACGAGAGCTGGGGCTGGCTCCTCGCACAAGGTGCCACCATCATCCAGACCGACCGCCCCGCCGAACTGAAACAATACCTTCTCCAATTTAAGAACTAAGAACAAACCCCGCCTATCATCAACCCCATGCGGTCATACTTGGCCGCGTCCCAATTCACAACGTCTCAAAAGCGAGAGCATAATCCAAACTTGCTTGGATTATGCCGAGCGCAAGAGACGTCAACGAAGTTAACAGCAACATGAAACGCCACCTCCTCACCCTCCTACTGACCCTCGCCCTCCTGCCCCTTCAGGCACAGCAAGCCGACACCACCCTCGCCGACAGCTCCCGCCCCCCCGCTGGCTACCGCCCCCAAAAGGCTCCAGGTCCCACCTGGCGCCCTTGGGTGCGGTGGTGGTGGAACGGCGACAAGGTGGAGGCCTCCGAGATTGTGCGCGAGCTGCACGTGCTGAAGGAGGCAGGCATCGGCGGCGTGGAGATCAACCCTATTGAGTTCCCCTCGAAACGCTGCGACGACCTCGGCATCCCCTCCCTCACCTGGCTCAGCGACGAGTGGATTGAAGCCCTCGGCGTGGCGCTGCGTGAGGCCAAGAGCCTCGGCATGGGCTGCGACCTCCTCGTGGGCTCCGGCTGGCCTTTCGGCACCGAGACCCTCCCCATGGAGGACCGCGCACAGGTGATGCTCACCTACGCCATCCCCCTGCCGCAAAAAGATATTCAGACGTTCAGACATTCAGATTCTGATAATCTGAATATCTCAAAATCTGAATATCTTTACATCACCAAAGACTCCATCTTCCGCGCTATAGACCCCAAAGTCACCGTCCCCAATCCCGACCGAACCTTCGAGCTCGTCAGCCTTAAGCTAGCTCCCGACACCATCTCCTCCCTCGACCAAATCATCGACCTCCCAATCCCCCAAGGCGACACTATCGTATTGTCAGATCACAGGTCACAGATCACAGATCACCATTACCTCTACGCACTTGTCCGTGTGCGCAGTTTTGCCTGCGTCATCAACGGTGCCCCGGGGGCGGCGGGCTCTATCCTCGACCACATGAAGGCCGACGCCGTGCAGCGCTACCTCGACCAGATGTCGGCAGCGTTGGAGCGGAAGCTGGGACCCATGAAGAACTGGCTCCGCGCCTACTTCGTCGATAGCATGGAGCTGGAGGGCTGCAACTGGACGGACGACTTCGCCGAGGAGTTCCTCAAACGCCGCGGCTACGACCTCATGCCGTGGCTCCCCTTCACCATGTTCAAGGTGGGACGCCTCGGTGACGTGGAGAGCTACGAGTACGGCAGCCAGAAGAGCCCCGACTTCCAGCAGCGGCTCAACGAGGTGCGGCACGACTTCGAGCTGACAAAGGCCGAGCTACTGCACGAACGCTACACCCAGACCTTCCTCGACTGGTGCCACAGGCAGGGCGTCAAGGCTCGCGCCCAAGCCTACGGCCGCGGCTTCTTCCCCCTCGAAAGCTCCCTCGGCTACGACATCCCCGAAGGCGAGAGCTGGACCACCAACTACCTCCGTCACCGCGTGGGCTACGAGATGCCCGACGACGACTACCGCCGTGGCCGCGCCTACACCATGATCAACAAGTACGTCTCCTCTGCCGCCCACATCGCGGGCAACCACCTGGTGAGTGCCGAAGAGATGACCAACACCTATATGCTCTTCAACACCCCGCTGGAGCTCCTCAAGCTGGGCTCCGACATGAACGCCATCACGGGCATCACCCACTCCGTCTGGCACGGCTTCAACTACTCGCCCCGCGAGGCCGGCTTCCCCGGCTGGGTGCAGTACGGCAGCTACCTCAACGAGAAGAACAGCTGGTGGCCCTACTTCCACCTCCTCAACGAATACCGCGCCCGCATGAGCGCCCTCCTGCAGAACGCCGACATGCAGACCGACATCGCCATCGTCCCCCCCACCGACCAGCTCTGGGCCGAATGCGGCGTGCAGACCGAGCCCTTCCCCAACTACCCCAAGGGCTCCATCTACGAGGCCACACAGTTGCTCTGGGAAGCCGTGCACAAGAACGGCGGCAACTGCGACCTCGTCCCCGCCGCCATGGCCGACACTGCCCGCATCATCCGAGGCACCTATCGCTGCGGCTGCAAAGCCTACCGGGCCCTCCTCCTCCCCCAGCCCGATGGCATCACCCTCCGCCGCCCCCACAAGCCCGACGTGCTCCTCCCCCTGCCCGACAGCAACCACTATCTCGAATGGTACGCCCAAGTGCAGCAGCAATACCAGCTGCCCCACGCCGTCAGCATCGACAAGCCCGACCGCTTCCTCCTGCAAAGCCATTACACAATGGTGAACAGTGAAGTAGTGAATAGTGAATTGACAAATGACGGCTCCCGCCCTCAGGTCACAGATCACAATTCCCCCAAACCGGCTCCCGCCCAATTATCAATTATCAATTATCAATTATCAATTAAAAACCACCTCTTCCTCTTCCTCAACGCCCATATCGACCAACCGCAACAACACACCGTCACATTCCCCCGCCACATCTACCGCCACCGCGCCGCCTGGCTCTACGACTGCAACACGGGCGAGCGGTCACCCCTCTACATCGACAAAGAGGGCCGCCTCTCCCTCTCGTTCGCCCAATCCGAGATGAAAGTCGTCATCTTCAACAACGAGGACCTTCACGCCTACCGCCAGTTCCTCCGCCGCGAGCGCCGCTTAAGGAAATTAAATAGAAGTGATCAGTGGTCTGTGAACAGTGAACTGACAATACAAACTGGCGGCAACCGCCCTCAGGTCACAGATCACAGATCACAGATCACAAGTGAACACTGGCAGATGCACCTGCACCACGCCGTCGAAGGCTGGGACACCGTGGTGGTGACCGACACGCTGTGCGACCTCCGCAGCACAGACTTCCGCGACTTCGCCGGCACCATCACCTACACCACCGCCGTCACCCTCGACTCCTCGTTAGTCAACTCCCCATTACCCCACCTCCTCTTATTCACCACCGACGACATTGCCGAGGTGAGCGTCAACGGCCGCCACTGCGCCACCATCTGGCACGGCGAGCGACAGTGCCTCATCCCCAGCCAATACCTCCGCGCGGGCGACAACACCATAGAGATAAAAGTCACCACCCTCCTCAACAACTACGTCCACACCCTCACCGACGACAAAGTCATCCAGCACTTCGTCCTCAAACGCAACATCCCCACCTGCCCCTCCGGCCTCCGCGGCCAGGTGCTGCTCTACTGAAAGAAAAGATATTCAGACGTTCAGATATTCAGATATTCAGAAATCCGATAATCTGAATATCCCTCCATCTGAAAATCTCTCCAGATGAAGCCCCAAAAAAAGGGCTCGGATTCACATCCAAGCCCTGGGGTTCTATTAATCTTATGTCGGGCAACCCTTCGGGATTGCCCGACAATGATCTAATATTTTAATAATCCTGAACAAGCCGAACAAAATGCCCGAAGAACCGATAGCTGTTGTCGTAGTAGTACACGCCGTAGTCGTTGAAGCCCATGTAGTACGCGATGTCCTCGTAGTACGGAGTGGACGACCAATAGTAGCCGAACGCCCCAACATCGTCCAACTCCGTGCCGTAGCGGCTGCCCGCGGCAGGCAAGAACACCGCACCGGCATCCTCCATGTCCGACCACGAGGATGCGTCATACACATTCGTGCTCCAGCCATTGAAGCCAGCGGTGAACGTCCCGCCGCTCCAATTGTCCGGCAGGAGAATCATCCCATGCACCCCGCACACCGTGGCAGCCCCGCGCTTGGCGGAAGCATCGGCTCTATCCCATATCACATAGTACCATTCATCCCCCGTCAGCGTGCGCCACCCGCCGCCGATATAGTTTCCCCAGTCGTCAAACGAGGGGTAGTCCGCATCATCGGTAGAGGTGAGCGTCGGGTTGCTCCCCGTCCCCCAACCGAAGTCTCCGCCATAGTCATACTGGTGCGCGGCAAAACGATAGCCATTGATGCCGTCATACACCAGATTGCCTAAGGCAAAGCGTATCTGATGCCCATCCTTCGACACCGTGAATAGTCCATTGCCCGAAGGAGAGTCCGTTTTCCTCTCGCATCCCGCAAAAAACAGCAGCGATGCAACCATAGCAAAAAGCATTAACTTCTTCATAATAGTATAATATTTAATTGTCTATAGATAAATTAACAAGGATTAGCCAATCCCTTAGCAACTGCAAAGATAACAAAAAAATCCCATATACC
>JAKSML010000028.1 GCA_024400665.1 Bacteroidales bacterium | reverse complement strand
TTCTATAAGGACTTTTTTGATTGTTTCGAAACATACCCCTACCCCTTTCCGAAAGGGGAGGCTGCCGCATCGCAACTATCTTTGCAACAATTGGTTACATATTAAGTAGCATGGTCTTTCTAACATGTGGTTATATAGAAGGGGAGGCTGCCGCTGTGTGGTGCTATACATGTCAGTTGGCTGCGTTTGCGTAATAAATGGTTTTGCCAAGGGGCTGTCATCTGTTGTGCTACGGCAATAAATAAGAAAGGCGGCCAGGGAGGGCCGCCTTTCTTGTGGTATTGTGGTCGGAACTATTCTTTGCGGTCGCGGCCGAGCAGGGAGGCAATCCACTGACGGTTGAGGCGGGCGATGTTCTGACGTTTGATCTGCTTGGGGCATTCGGCCTCGCAGGCGTAGGTGTTGGTGCAGGAGCCGAAGCCGAGTTCGTCCATCTTGCAGACCATCTTCTTGACGCGGTCGGCGGCCTCTATCTTGCCTTGGGGCAGGAGTGCGAGGTGGCTGACTTTGGCGCCGACGAAGAGCATGGCGGAGGCGTTCTTGCAGGCTGCCACGCAGGCGCCGCAGCCGATGCAGGCGGCAGCGTCCATGGCCTGGTCGGCCTTGTGCTTGGCGACGGGGATGCTGTTGGCATCGGGCACGCCGCCGGTGGTGGCGCTGATGTAGCCGCCGGCCTGGATGATCTTGTCGAAGGCGGTGCGATCGACAACGAGGTCGCGGATGACGGGGAAGGGCTTGGCGCGCCAAGGCTCGATCCAGATGTCGTCGCCGTCGTTGAACTTGCGCATGTGGAGCTGGCAAGTGGTGACGCCGTCGTCATTGCCGTGGGGACGGCCGTTGATGTACAGTCCGCACATGCCGCAGATGCCTTCGCGGCAGTCGTTGTCGAAGCAGACGGGGTGAGCGATATTGTCGTTGACGAGCTGTTCGTTGAGGATGTCGAGCATCTCAAGGAAGGAGCATTCGTCGGATATGTTATCGACGTGGTAGGTCTCGAAATGGCCCTTGGCGCGGGCGTTTTCTTGACGCCAGATATGTAATGTGAATTTCATATTATTTATAGTTTCTCTTTGCTATCTTGATGTGTTCGTATTTGAGGTCTTCCTTGTCCATGGTCTCGGGGTTGCCGTGGCCTTGGTAGCTCCATGCACCGACATACATGAAGTTCTCGTCGTCGCGCTGGGTCTCGCCGTCCTCGGTCTGGTGCTCGATACGGAAGTGGCCGCCGCAGGACTCTTCGCGGTGGGTGGCGTCAGCGATGATGAGCTGTGCCAGCTCGAAGTAGTCTTCGAGGCGGTAGGCTTTCTCCAGCTCGGGGTTGAACTCTTCGGAGCTGCCGGGGATGTTGACCTGGTTCCAGAACTGTGCTTCGAGCTCTTTGACGAGCTTGCTGGCGGTGGCGAGGCTTTCGGCGCTGCGTGCCATGCCGCAGTATTCCCACATGATGCGGCCGAGGGCCTTGTGGAAATGATCGACGGTGTGGAGCTCCTGGGCGTCGGTTTTGATGCTGAGGAGGCGGTTGATGCGCTGGCGCACGGCTTCTTCAGCGGCGTCGAACTCGGGGGTCTGGTCGGAGATCTTGCCGACGTAGATCTGGTCGGCGAGGTAGTTCTGGACGGTGTAGGGGAGGACGAAGTAGCCATCGGAGAGGCCCTGCATCAGTGCGGAGGCACCGAGGCGGTTGGCGCCGTGGTCGGAGAAGTTGGCTTCGCCAGCGGCAAAGAGGCCGGGGATGGTGGTCTGGAGCTCGTAATCGACCCAGAGGCCGCCCATGGTGTAGTGGACAGCGGGGTAGATGCACATGGGCTCTTCGTAGGGGTTGACGTCGGTGATCTTCTGGTACATCTGGAAGAGGTTGCCGTAGCGGGCTTCGACGACGTCGCGGCCGAGGCGCTGGATGGCGTCGGCGAAGTCGAGATAGACAGCCAGGCCGGTGCCTACGCCATAGCCGGCATCGCAGCGCTCTTTGGCGGCGCGGGAGGCGACGTCGCGAGGCACGAGGTTGCCGAAGGCGGGATAGCGGCGCTCGAGGTAGTAGTCGCGGTCTTCCTCAGCGATGTCGTTGGGGCCGAGCTTGTGGGCGCGGATGGCCTCGGCGTCTTCTTTCTTCTTGGGCACCCAGATGCGGCCGTCGTTGCGGAGGCTCTCGCTCATGAGGGTGAGCTTGGACTGGTAGTCGCCGTGGACGGGGATGCAGGTGGGGTGGATCTGGACGTAGCAGGGGTTGGCGAAGGCGGCGCCATGGCGATGGCAGACCCAGGCGGCGCTGCCGTTGGAGTTCATGGCGTTGGTGGAGAGGTAATAGACATTGCCGTAGCCACCGGTGCAGAGGATGACGCAGTGGGCTGCGTAGCGTTCGAGCTCGCCGCTGACGAGGTTGCGGACGATGATGCCGCGGGCGCGGTCCATGCCGTCTTTGTCTTTGACGAGGACGAGGTCCATCATCTCACAGCGTTCGTGGAGACGGACGCTGCCGCGAGCGATTTCGCGGCTGAGGGCGCCGTAGGCACCGAGGAGGAGCTGCTGACCGGTTTGACCGCGGGCGTAGAAGGTTCGGCTGACCTGCGCACCGCCGAAGGAGCGGTTATCGAGGTAGCCGCTATAGTCGCGTGCGAAAGGCACACCCTGAGCGACGCACTGGTCGATGATGTTGCCGCTGACCTCGGAGAGACGATAGACGTTGGCTTCGCGTGCGCGGTAGTCGCCGCCCTTGATGGTGTCGCGGAAGAGGCGCTCGACGCTGTCGCCGTCGTTCTGGTAGTTCTTAGCAGCATTGATACCGCCCTGAGCGGCGATGGAGTGGGCACGACGAGGGGAGTCCTGGATGCAGAAGATATCGACGTTGAAGCCCATGGCGCCGAGAGAGGCTGCTGCGCTGGCGCCGGCGAGGCCGGTGCCTACAACGATGATGTTGAGCTTGCGCTTGTTGGCCGGGTTGACCAGCTTTTGCGTGGCTTTATAATTGGTCCATTTTTCGGAGAGAGGACCTTCGGGTATTTTGGAGTCTAATTTCATGTTGTAAAGGTATTAGTGCTTGGGTTAATTAGAGACCGAGAAAAACAAGGATGACTACTGCGGCAAAGGCGAGGCAGACAAACCAAGCATAGATCTGGGCGATGACTTCGATGGCGGTGTTGTACTTGTAGTTGTTCAGGCCAAGGGTCTGGAATGCGGAAGCGAAGGCGTGGCGCATGTGGAACCAGACGATGACGAAGAAGCAGAGGTAGATGAAGGCCATGAGGGGGTTATGGAACTTCTGACGGGTGAGGTTGTAGAAGTCGGGCTCGATTTCGGCTTCGGGCAGGGCCTCTTCGAGGGCGGCCTTGTCTTCGGCGGAGAGTTTCTTGAGCCATTTGCCGTCAGCAGAGAGGGCGTCGTTGGCCTGAGCGTTCTCGATGATGGAGGCTACGGGAACGGCGGCACGGAGGGCGTCGATCTGTTTCTGGATCTCGGCTTTCTGTTCCTCGTCGAGCTGGTCGGCATACATCTCGAACTGCTGCTCGTTGGCGGCGATGAAGTCTTCAGCGCTCATGCCATACTGGGCTGTGGCCTGCTGGATGGCGTTGATTTCGGGGGAGGTGAGCTCTTCGGTCTTGACCATGTACTGACCTTTGACCCAGCCGAGTTTGACGAAGTAGAAGTCGCAGAAGTGAACGATGAGGAGGGCGAAGATGAGGATGCCTGTCCAGATCATGAGCTTGGAGCCGGTGTGGGTCTTGGTACGGCTGGCATGATGGTATTTGACAGGACGGGAGAGCTGGCTGGTGATCCAGAGCCAGACGGTGAGGAGGATGTGGAGCAGGATGAAGCCAAGGAGGACGATCTCGAAGACCTTGACGATGTAGTTGGTGCCCATGAAATGGCAGAAGTCGCCGTACCAGGTGCCGCCATCGTGGCGCAGGATGCACAGGTTGGCGCAGGCGTGGAACAGCAGGAAGATGAGCAGGAATCCGCCGAGGAGGGCGACGCAGATCTTCTTGGTGATGGAATGGATTTTTGGTAAATTCATTATTTTCTATTTTAAATGTTATACATATTGATTATTGATGCGAACCTCATTTCTTGGGTGCGCCGCCGCCGAAGTCGTCGTAGAGGATGTTTTCGGGAGCCACGCCGAGGCTGTCGAGCATCTTGACGACGGCAGCGCTCATGGGTCCGGGACCGCACATGTAGTATTCGATGTCCTCAGGAGCGGGATGGTCCTTGAGGTAGGTGTCGTACATGACGTTGTGGACGAAGCCGGCGGTGTAGGGCACGCCAGCAGCGTCGGCTGCGGGGTCGGGACGGTCGAGGGCGAGGTGGAAGTGGAAGTTGGGGTATTCCTTCTCGATGGCGTGGAAGTCGTCGAGGTAGAAGACCTCGTTGAGGGCGCGGGCACCATAGAAGTAGTGCATGGGACGGTCGGTGGTGTGGAGCGTCTTGGCCATGTGCATGATCTGTGCGCGGAGAGGAGCCATACCGGCGCCGCCGCCAACCCATATCATCTCGGGCTTGTTGGGCATGTCGGCAGGATGCTCCTTGATGTGGAACTCGCCGTAAGGGCCGGACATGATGACCTTGTCGCCAGGTTTGAGCGAGAAGATGTAGGAGGATGCGATACCGGGGTTGACATCCATGAAGCCGGAGCGGTCGGGTTTGAAAGGAGGTGTGGCGATACGCACGGTGAGCATGAAGACGTCGCCTTCGGCCGGGTAGTTGGCCATGGAGTAGGCGCGGATGGTGGGCTCGGTGTTCACGCAGCGGAGGTCGAACATCTTGAATTTCTCCCAAGCGGGCAGATATTCGTCGGTGATGAGGCTGCGGTCGAAGTCGTTGTAGCTGATGTCGAACTTAGGAATCTCAATCTGGGCGTAGGAGCCGGGAGCGAAGTCCATGTGTTCGCCAGCGGGCAGCTGGACCTTGAACTCTTTGATGAAGGTTGCCACGTTGCGGTTGGAGACCACGGTGCACTCGTATTTCTTGATGCTGAGGATCGAGGGAGGCACGGCAATCTTGAGGTTTTCTTTCACCTTGACTTGGCAGCCGAGACGCCAGTGATCCTGGATCTGCTTGCGGGTGAAGAATCCTACCTCGGTGGGGAGGATGGAGCCGCCGCCTTCGAGGACGCGGCATTTGCACTGTCCGCAGCTGCCCTTGCCGCCGCAAGCGGAGGGAAGGAAGATCTTCTGCTCGGCGAGGGTGGAGATGAGGGAGTTGCCTGTGGGCACTTCGATTTTCTTGTCGTCGTTGATGGTGATGGTCACGTTGCCCGTGGGCATCAGCTTGGCACGCACCAGAAGGAGCAGGGCCACCAGGATTAGGATGACCACCAGGAAGACAACTAAAGCGGTAATTATAGTCTGTGTCATTTCTAATCGTTTTTTAAAGTTTGATACCCATGAAGGACATGAAGGCCATGCCCATCAAGCCGGTGATGATGAATGTGATGCCGACGCCTTTGAGTGCAGGGGGCACATGGCTGTAGCGGAGCTTCTCGCGGATGGCGGCGATGCCGACGATGGCGAGGAACCAGCCGAGGCCGCTGCCGGCTGCAAAGCATGCCACTTCGCCCACGTTGCTGTAGTCGCGCTGCTGCATGAAGAGCGAGCCGCCCATGACGGCGCAGTTGACAGCGATGAGGGGCAGGAAGATGCCCAGGGAGTTGTAGAGCGAGGGGCTGAACTTCTCCACGACCATCTCGAGGATCTGTACGATGGCGGCGATGACTGCGATGAACATGATCAGCGAGAGGAAGGAGAGGTCAACGTTGGCAAAATTTTCGCCTAACCAGGAGAGGGCGCCAGGACGCAGCACGTACTTGTCGATCCAGAAGTTGACAATCGTGGTGATTGTCAGCACGGCGGTGACAGCGATGCCGAGGCCGGCGGAGGTCTTCACGGTCTTCGACACGGCAAGGTAGGAGCACATGCCGAGGAAGAAGGCGAATATCATATTGTCGATGAATATCGACTTAATAAATATATTGATATATTCCATAGTCTGTAATTTAAAATTTAAGAATTAAGAATTAAAAGTAGGTGTTGGCCACACTCTCAATTTTTAAATTTTAATTTTTAATTCGATTAATTCTCCTGGAGGTCTTTGTCCTTGCTGCGCTGAATCCAGATGATGATGCCGACGAGGATCAGGGCCATAGGAGCCATGATGACGAGGCCGTTGTTCTCGTAGCCAATCTTGTACATGCCCAGCTTCTCCATGACGGGGTAGCCCCAGAGGGTGCCGCTGCCAAGGAGCTCGCGGACGAAGCCCAAGATGACCAGGATGATGCCGTAGCCCAGGCCGTTGCCGATGCCGTCGAGCAGCGACTCGAAGGGCTTGTGGCTCATGGCGAAGGCTTCCAGACGGCCCATGACGATACAGTTGGTGATGATGAGGCCGACATAGACCGAGAGCTGTTTGCTGACATCATAGACGAAGGCCATCAGCACCTGGTTGACCAGGATAACGAGGGCGGAGACCACCACAAGCTGCACGATGATGCGGATGCGCGGCGGGATGGTGTTGCGCAAGAGGGAGATGATGAAGTTGGAGAGCGCGACGACCACGGTGACCGAGAGGGCCATGACCACGGCGGGTTTCAGTTGCGCTGTGACGGCCAAGCAGGAGCAGATGCCCAGAATCTGGACGGTGATGGGGTTGTTCTTGGCCAGCGGTGTGGTGAAAAGTTTAAGATTGTTACTCATTGCTTGCCTCCTTTTCATTGTTATTGGCTGCCTCCTCTACTGCGGGCTGAGGCTCGACGGAGGATTGCAGCGTGTTGGTGATGTAGGCCTGATAGCGTGCGAGGTCGTTGCCAAGCATGGCACTGACGCCGTTGGAGGTCATGGTGCCGCCGCTGATGGCATCGACTTCATGCTCGCCTTCGGGGTTGGCGTGCTTCTTCACGGCGATGGAGACGACGGTGCCGTTCTCGTCAAGGATCTTCTTGCCGATGAAAGGAGCCTGGAACTTCTCGGTGGTAATCTCAGCACCGAGGCCAGGGGTCTCGCTGTCGTGGCTGAAGGTGACGCCGATGATGGTGTTGAGGTCGGCGTCGAGGGCGATGTTGGCATAGACAGGTCCCCAGAGACCGTTGCCCTGTGTGGGGATGACGTAGCCGGTCTGGCCGTCCTTCTGGAACAGATAGACGGGGAAGGCGCCCTGCTGTCCGGCTTTCTCTTTGCCCTGCTCGGCTTTGAGGTTGACATTGAAGGCACGCTCGGTGCCGCTGATCATCTCGCCGGTGGCGATGTCGTATTCGGAGAGGATGCTGCCATCGGTGCCGACGGTGAGCTCGCGGGTGAAGTACTCTTTGTAGAGGGCTTCGGCGCCGTCGCGGTCGATGGTGACGTTGATGGCGGCGAGCAGAGTCTGCATCTTCTCGTTGCGGATGTTCTCCTGCTGGCGGTCTTTCAAACCCATGGCCACAACCGAGAGGATGACGGCCACGATGGCTACGAGGACTGCCGAGTAGATGAAGATGTATTTGTTGCTAAATGATTTCATGCTTGGACCTCCTTTCCTTGGTTAAGCTTGGCACGGCGCTGGCGCATCTTGATGTTGCGCGAGACGACGCAGTGGTCGATGAGCGGTGCGAAGCAGTTCATGAGCAGGATGCTGAGCATCATGCCCTCGGGGTATGCGGGGTTGAGGACGCGCAGCAGCACGGCGAAGGCGCCGATGAGCAGGCCATAGACCCATTTGCCGCAGTTAGTCTGGGCAGAGGTGACGGGGTCGGTGGCCATGAAGACGGCACCAAAGGCGAAGCCGCCCATGATGAAGTGGTAGTAGAACGGCAGCTGCATGTAGGCGTTGGCACCGATGATGTTGAAGAGGCCGCCCATGAGGCCGCCGCCGATGAAGACGCTGAGCATGATGCGCCAGCTTGCGATGCCGGAGACGAGGAGCATGATGGCACCCAGCGCGATGGCGATGACGGAGGTCTCGCAAGTGCAGCCGGGCACGGTGCCGATAATCATGTCGAGAGCGGAGGCAGAGGGGTTGATGCCGGTGCTGAGCTCGCCCATCGTGGTGGCGCCGGTGAGGGCGTCAGTGCTGAAGGGGTTCATCTTGGCGGCAATCCAGACCTGGTCGCCCGACATGTGGGTGGGATAGCTGAAGAAGAGGAAGGCGCGGGCCACAAGGGCAGGGTTGAGGAAGTTCATACCCGTGCCGCCGAAGACCTCCTTGCCGATGATGACGGCGAAGGCCACGGCAAGAGCCAGCTGCCAGAGAGGCGTGGTGACAGGTACAATCATCGGGATGATGATGCCGGTGACGAGGAAGCCTTCGTAGATATCGTGATGACGAATCTGGGCGAAGGTGAACTCGATGCCCAGACCGACGATGTACGATACGGCAATCATGGGCAGCATACGCACGAAGCCGAAGAGCAGGCAGTACCACCAGCTTGCAGCGGTGCCGAGCTCGTAGGGCCAGTTCTCAGCATGCAGCGAGGTCTGGTATCCGATATTCCACATACCGAAGAGCAGGGCGGGCATCAGCGCGATGACCACGGTGATCATGGTGCGTTTCAGATCGACGCCGTCGCGGACGTGCGAGCCGCTCTTGGTGACGGTGTTGGGAGAGAATGCGAAAGACTCGAAGCCCTCGAAGGTGCTGCCCAGCCAGGACAGTTTGCCGCCTTCGCTGAATGTGGGCTTAATCTTGTCGAAGAAGTTGCGTAAGTTATTCATCTGCATCAGAGGGCCTCCTTTCTTAAAATCTCCAGAGCCTGACGGATCACGGGCTGGATCTCGGTCTTGGAGGTGTCAATAAATTCACAAAGGGCGAAGTCTTCGGGTTCTACCTCGTAGATGCCTAAGTTCTCCTGCAGTTCGATGTCGCCGATGATGCAGGCCTTGATGAGCTGCATGGGGTAGATGTCGAAGGGGAAGACGCGCTCGAAGCTGCCAGTCACCACGAGGGGACGCCAGGCGCCGTGCGTGTTGGTGTCGAACTTGGGCGTGAGGCACTGCGGCATCTCGGGATAGATGCAGTGGAGCCACTTGGGCACGAAGCCTGTCCAGAAGGTGCGGGAGAAGCTGAACTTCTGCAAGCCTGGCATCAGCCAGCCCATGAAGTCGTAGTAGTCGCCTTCGGGGAGGATGCTGAGGAGGCTGTCGTAGCCGCCGATGAAGCTGTCGGCTGCGATGGTGGTGCCGCTGAGGATATTGCCGGAGATGAGGCGCGAGCCCTGCATGGGCTGGGCTTCGACCATCTGGGGATAGTCGGGGTTGAGGGTCTGGCTCTTGGCGATGCTCTCAACGGCGGCGCCGGCGATGATGCGGTAGTAGTGCGGATTCTTAATCTGAGGACCAGCCACGGCGATGACCTTCTCAGGACGGTATTCGCCAGTCGTGACGAGGTGGCCGAGGACGGCGACGTCCTGCGGGTTCATTGTCCAAACCACCTCGCCTTTGTTGATGGGGCAGAGGGCGGCAATCTGTGTGCCGACGTTGCCGGCGGGGTGAGGACCGTTGAAGTAACGGACTTGGATGTCTTTCTTAGAGCTCTTGCTGAGCTGTTCCACGCTGCGAGCCATGCGCTGGCCGGGGCGGAAGCAAGCATAGAGCGTGCCATCGGTGAGGCTGGCGAGGGCTTCGAGACCGTGGCAGAGGTCGTCTTCACGACCCTGGAGGGCGAAGTCGTAGTCGGGAGCCAGAGGAGCGCTGTCGAAGCAGCTGATGACGATGGCCTTGGGTTTGACATTGGGGTTGGGCACGCAGCCGAAGGGACGCTGGCGGAGCATCGTCCAGAGGCCGCATTGCAGCATTTGCTCTTTGAGGTCGCCGCTGAGCTGTGCAGGACGGGCTGCGCTCTCGTCTTTCTCGACCACGACGGCGAGGAGACGGCGTTTCTCGCCGCGCACAACGGCTTTGACATGGCCAGAGACGGGGGCGGTGAAGCGGATGCGCTCGTCTTCCTTGTTGCAGAAGAGCGCGTCGCCAGCAGCCACAGCGTCGCCTTCAGCCACCAACAGGCGGGGCACCAGTCCCACATAGTCGGTAGGCTTCATGGCGTAGGTGGCGATGTGCCGTGCATCGGTGATGCGGAGGGCGGCAGCGCCTTCTACGGGCAGGTCGAGGCCTTTTTTGATATTAATAATATTTGACATAGGCGTTCTATAATGAGTATTTTATGTTACCAAATCCAAGTTCCTTCTGGCATCGTGCCCGCGAGGGGCAGCGAGGCCAAAAAGGAACCTGGATGGGATAATGTTATATTCTATCAATTAGTGGTTCAGAGGAACGCCTTCGACGAAGACGGGCTCTAGCATGTTCTCGGGACGCATGATCTTCTCATACTGCTCGAGGGTGAGGTAGCCGTGTTCGAGCACGAGTTCCTTCACGCCGCGGCCGGTCTCAAGGGCTTCCTTAGCCACCTTGGTGGACTGCTTGTAGCCGATGTAGGGGTTGAGCATGGTGACGATGCCGATGCTGTTCTCGACGAGTTCGTTGCAGCGCTTCTCGTTGGCCACGATGCCGTCGATGCAGAGGGTGCGGAGGGTATCCACGCCGTTCATCAGCAGATGGACGCTCTCGAAGCAGGCGTATGTCATGACGGGCTCCATGACGTTGAGCTCGAGCTGTGCGTTGTCGCAGCCCATAGCCACGCAGGTGTCGTTGCCGATGACTTTGTAGTTGATCTGGTTCATCACCTCGGGAATGACGGGGTTGACCTTGCCGGGCATGATGCTCGAACCGGGCTGACGCTCGGGAAGGTGAATTTCGGCGAGACCGCAACGAGGACCAGAGCCCATGAGGCGAAGGTCGTTGCAGATCTTGTTGATGCGGAGGCTGAGGCGCTTCATGGCACCGCTGTACTGGACGAGGCAAGCGGTGGAGCTGGTGGCTTCGATAAGATTGTCGGCGAGCTTCACATCCCAGCCGGTGATCTTACGCAGTGCCTCGTTGCAGAGTGCGCTGTAGCCGGGGAAGGCGCAGATGCCGGTACCGATAGCAGTAGCACCCATGTTGTGAGTGAGGAAGTCCTGAGCGGCGTGCTTCAGGTTCTCCATCTCAATGCGGATGGCGGAGGCAAAACCGCCGAAGGTCTGTCCGAGGGTCATAGGAACAGCATCCTGCAGCTGGGTGCGGCCCATCTTGATGATGTTCTTGAACTCGTCGGCCTTCTTCTCAAGACTCTTGGCGAGGAGGTCGAGGTGTTCGAGGAGCTCGAGGTGCTCGAGGTAGAGACCCATGTGGATGCCGCAGGGGTAGGCGTCGTTGGTCGATTGGGAGCCGTTGACGGTATCGTTGGGCATACAGCCTTTGGTGTATTCGCCTTTGTGGAAGCCCATGTGTTCGAGGGCGATATTGGCGATAACTTCGTTGGCGCACATGTTGGTGGAGGTGCCAGCACCGCCCTGGATCATATCCACGGGGAACTGGTCGATATACTTGCCAGCCAAAATCTCATCGCAGGCAAATTGGATAGCTTCGCTCTGCTCGTTGGTGATCATGTTCACCTTGCCGTTAGCAATAGCAGCAGCCTTCTTGGTGATAGCGAGACCCTTCACGAAGTTGGGGAAGTCGCTCAGCTTGCGGCCGCTAATCTGGAAGTTCTCAATTGCACGCTGTGTCTGGACACCGTAGTAGGCCTCTGCGGGGACCTCTTTGGAGCCTAATAAGTCGCTTTCAGTGCGAAATTCTTTGTTAGCCATTATTGTTATATTTTTATGTTATTATTTTTTATTATGTTGCAAAAAACGACACTCCTCCGCATGTTTTCATGTCTTTGGAGTTGCTTGCGTAGCAAGGCTGTTCCGCTATGGGGCTATTACATAGCTCGTTGCAACGTTACAGCGATTTTTTTACGCATTGCAAAGATAAGATTTTTTCTTGATAAAACAAAATCGATATGCGTATTTTTGTTTTTGCTGTGTGGTCGGTTGTGTATTAAGTGTGTGATTTAATAGTTGTTAGTGCTATCGGCACGGCTGCATTTTTAACGATTCCAGATTTTCCAGTTCGTCTCTTCTTCCACGCTCTCCTCCACGCTGTCGTCGAGGGCAGGGAAGAGGTCGCGGCCTATGCGCTCTTCGAGGCTATTGACGGTGCAGGCATAGCTCTTGAAGGAGTGGTGCGTGCCTTCGTTGGGCATCACGAAGCCGATGGTGTGGTACTGTCCTTCGCTGTCGCGGATGAGGAGGGCTTTGTAGAAGGCGTCGGGGATGTGTACGTGGGCTGTGCCGATGGTGCCGAGGGCATCTTGCTCAAAGATGGGTCCGCACACCACCCATATTGTCCCATACTGTTTTGCCCAGCGGCGCACGGACTTCTCAAGCGAGTTCCAATCGCCAGCGTTAAGCTCGTGGTTCTGTGGGCATACGTTGGTGAAGTAGTGGCTCTCCCAGTAGCTCTTCTCGCTCCATCGCATATCGGCCTTGGGAGCCATGTGGCCTTTGTCCCAGCCCGAATGTGAGTAGTCCTCGCGCGAGGCTTGCGGACCTTTGAGGTCGGGGTCGCGGCTGAAGTTGGAACTCTGTGAGTCGTAGGCCCAGTTCAGTTCCTCGGCCGTGAGTTCGTAGGCCACCCACTCAGGCACGAGGGTGTTGTGGTTGTAGGAGGAGGTGAAGCCGGAGTATTCGACAATGTCCTCGCAGGTCTCATAGGCGGGGTATTCGAGGTGCTGTACGGCCGCGGCATTGCTGGTGTCGGCAGGGTCGGGGTCGGGCAGGGTGCATGCAGAGCATGTGGTGGTCAGTATGATGAGGACGGTGAGGAGTCGGTGTGCCATGTGCGTTATTTTTTTGTTGAATAGATTTCTTTGCAGCTTTTGCCAAGCTTGATGTTGCATTTGATGATGGACTTGTCGTAGAATCCGATAATGTCGTCGTCAGGCTCTATTATATTCATGCCGGCTTCGAGGTCGCGGAGCGCCTTGTCGTACTCCTCTTTGCCCATGAGGGCATCAGCGCGTGTGGCAAGGACGAGGACACGGAAGTAAGGGTCTTTGCACTGGTCGAATTTCAGCGCCGCATTGCAGTCGGCTATGGCTTCGTCGTATTTTCCCTGTCCGATGTAGATGGTTGCGCGATTGTTGTAGGCCAGCAGGTTAGGTTCCAGCGTGAGTGACTGGGTGTAGCATGCTATGGCTTCTTGAATCTCGTTTTTGTTCTGCATCACCAGGCCGAGGTTGTAGTGGTAGCTGCTCACGAGGGGATTGATCTGTATTGCGCGGTGGAAGTAGGGGAGGGCCTTGTCGAAATCGCCTTGTGAGCCGTAGAGTTCGCCGATGCGGTTGCAGATGATGTCGGCCGTGGCAGGGTGCTGCGGCAGCTGCTGTTTGAGGTTTTCTATCTCGCGTTCTGTGTCGGTCATATCGTGTGTGGGGTTTGAAGGTTTCCGCTATGCTGCGGTTTGTGTGTAAGTTCTTGTCTGCATGAACGTTTCTGTGTTTGTGCCAAATGCTTTCGCGTTGCAAATATACTACTATTTTTTGAATAAATAAAATGTCCGAGCAAAAAAACTCGGACATTGTTCGTTATGAGGTCGTTATATCCTATTTGAATTTCACGGCGATGGCCTCGCTCACGTTGATGACGTAGTCGCCCAGCTTCTCATACAGGGCGTAGAGGCCGCTGTAGGCGTTGCCGATGGCAAAGTTGTAGATGCCTTTTTTGAGAGCGTCGAGATTCTCGATGCGCAGCTCGTCGCGGTAGCTGTTGATGTCGGCTTCGGCTGCGTTGGCGGCAGTGAGGTTGATGTCGGAGTAGTCGTTCTTGAGGTTCTCGTCCATCACATCTAACGAGCGCTGCACCAGCTGCGTCATCTTGTCGAGGTTGTCGTTGAGGTGCTGGTCGAAATGCACGGCGGTCTCGCGCTTGTTCTTGCGTGTCATGGCAATCTGATAGACTGTGTCGCCGATGCTTTCGAGGTTATCGACAATGCGCAGCATCGAGCTGATACGCTGCGAGCCTTGCAGCGAGAGGTCGCCTTCGGCCACGCGGGTGAGGTATTTGGCTATCTCCATCTCCATGCGGTCTGTAATCTCTTCGTATTTTTCGATGCGCTCCACAATGCTGTTGAACTCTTCGTCGTCCTTGGCTGTGCGCAGCCCTGGCAGGAAGGTGTACATGCGCAGCACCCGTTTGGAGAAGTTCTCGATCTCCTTCTTGGCGGCTTCGAGGTTCAGCTCGGCGGTGTTGGTGAAGGTGTGGCCGATATAGGCCAGCTTGAAGACGTACTCCTCGTCTTCGGGCTTCTCTTTTACCATCCAGTTCACAATCTTGATAATCAGCGGGATGAACCATGCCAGAATGAGCGTGTTCACCACGTTGAAGAAGGTGTGGAAGAGCGACAGTGCCATGGGGATGGCATTCGGGTCATAGCCTGCGGCACCCACGGCAGTGTAGGGGCTGCTGCCCATCATGCTCGTGGTCATGTTGGCGATGAGGTTCAGCACGGGGCGGAATACAATGAGTGTGATGATGACACCTATAATGTTGAATACGAGATGGGCACGGGCGGCACGTTTGCCGTTGGTGTTGGCCACCATGGCGGCAAGGTTGGCTGTGATGGTGGTGCCGATGTTCTGTCCCATCACGAGGGCTACGGCAGCATCGAAGCCGATCCATCCGTTGTAGCACATCACGAGGGTGATGGCCATCATGGCTGCCGAGGCTTGCACGAGACAGGTGAGCAGCGCGCCGATTACCACGAAGAGCATCACCGAGCCGAAGCCGTAGGCCGAGAGGCGTGCGAGGGCTTCGAGAAATTCGGGATATTCTTCCAAATTAGGCATGGCTTGCTGCAGCAGGCTCATGCCGAGGAGCAGCATGGCCAGGCCGATGAGGAACTCACCGATGTATTTCAGTTTGTCTTTCTTGGCAAACATGAAGATGAGTGCTAGTGCGCCAAGCAGCATGGGCAGGCTGAACGTTCCGCTGCCCTCTCCGAGGCCGAAGAGCGTTATAATCCATGCCGTTACGGTGGTGCCGATGTTGGCTCCCATAATCACAGCCACGGCGCCAGCAAGGCTCAGAAGGCCCGCGTTGACAAACGAGACCACCATCACGGTGGTGGCCGACGAGGACTGGATGGCCGTGGTCACAGCGGCACCTGTGAGAATGCCGCGCACGGGGCTGCCCGTCACTTTGCCCATCACGGAGCGCATCTTGTCGCCCGCAAATTTCTGGAGGCCTTCGCTCATCAGTTTCATGCCGAAAAGGAACACCGCAAGGGCTCCTGCAAAGTTGATGATGATGATCAATGCTTCGGTAAGTGTCATGTCTTCTAATATGTTAGTTGATAATGATGTGTTGGTTTTCGATATGCAAAGATAGCATTTTGTTTGCTTATATCGGTTGCGTTTAGGTTACATAATTGTTGCGTTTTTGTTGCGTTGCTGCATCTGTTGTGACTATCAATGAGATAGGCTGCTATTCACATTTTCGATGACGCTATTTGTCTCGGAGGTGTGTTTCGTAAGGCGTTGGCGTCTCTTGCCGTCCACTTTCCCGTTTGGGCTCCTTCGCCGTTCCTCCGATACTGACAAAATGTCAGTCCATCTCAGCTCCGCTTTTTCTCCCTCTTCCGAGCGGAGCTTGAGCGGAGCTAAGGCGGAGCTAAGGTGGAGCTTCTCCGAGGCTCTTTCCGCTCTTCGTGAGGACTTCGGAGAGACATTTCCTGCCATTTTGTCATGTTTTTTTGCGACATATATAATATATGGTTTCATTATATATAGTGTTGGATTTTTTTTGCTGCCGATTGTTGGCTTGTGATTTTCTCGCTTTCGATGGCGGGTGGCGGTTGTGGGTGCGGGATCGCTATGGGGCGGGGAAACGTAGGCCTTTTGTTAAATATTCTGTAACGGGGGCCGCTGCTGCAATTTTTATTCGGTTTCCGCGTTATTCTTGCGGTTATGAGAAATGTGCGTCTTCCCCTGGCTCTCGTTTTCGTTCTGCTTTTCGTGATTGCTTCACCAGAGCGGGCTGTAGCGCAGCACGCGGGCTTCCCCACGGCTGTGGATGCTTCTCGTGCAGGATTGTTCCGTCCGAAGAAGCACAAGTCGCCTCAGCGCCGTGCTGTTTCGCATAGAAGCCGTGCTGTTTCGAGTTCGAGCGATGTGGCTCCGATTGCTTTTTCGGGTCTGAAGCTTCAGGGCGGCTGGGGCATGAGCCTGGGCAATAGGGTGCACGATATGTCCAATTTGCTGGTGTTCGAGACCGATTTGGGGGTGAGGTTCTTCGAGGTGCTGGAGTTGGATGTGGGGCTCGGCTTGGAGACTTTCGAGACTTCTGGCGGCATGGTGTTTCTGGCTCGCATCAGTTATGTGAATGATTCCACGCAGTTTTTCATCGAGTATGAGAGCGATGGCGGCGATGCCTATTTTTCGGCTTTCTCGCTCGGCTTGTTCTATAAAAATTTAGGGGGCAAGATCAGCCGTTTCGATTTCGGCCAGCCTGCCCCCTATGGGATGAACCGCGGCTGTTTGGGGTTCAGCCTGCTGGTTCGTTGGTGTCTGTTCAATCGTTGATTATGCTTCGTCGAGGCAGTCGTCGAGCATTCGGGTGATGCCCTCTTTGTCGAGGTGTTGCCCGATGAAGACGATTTTCTGCATACGGTCGCCGTATTCGTCGTCCCAGTCGTGGAGGAGTCCCGCGTCGCGGCGCATCATTTCGATGAGCTCGTCTTCGGGCATGGTGGCGAACCAGAGTCCGGCTTCGTTGAGCTTCACCTGCACGCCGGCTTGTTCGAAGAGGTACGACATGTCGGTATCGTGTGAGAAGTAGCAGATGCCTTTGGCGCGGATTACGTTCCTCGGCCAGTCGAAGTTCACAAAGCGGTCGAATTTTTCCATGTCGAAGGCCTTGCGGCGGTAATAGACAAAGGTGCTGATGCCGTATTCCTCCACCTCGCCGCCTTCGTGGTGGTGATGATGGTGGTGATGTCCGTGCTCGTCCTCGTCGTGGTGGTGGTGATGCTCGTGCTCATCCTCTTTGTCCTCGTCGTGGTGGTGATGGTGCTCGTGTTCGTGTTCCTCTTCCTCGTCGTGGTGATGATGGTGATGTTCGTGTTCGTCCTCTTCCTCCTCATGGTGGTGATGGTCGGCTTTGGCTTCGCGGTCTTCCTCTTCGGTGGTGAGGCGCTCGAGCTCTCTGATCCATCTTGCAGAGCCCGAGGTGCGTCCGTAGTTGAAGAAGTGGGTGTCGAGTATTTTGCCGAGGTCTATATCGGCATAGTCGCTCTCGATAATCTGCACGCCAGGGTTGAGCTGGACGATGATTTTGCGCAGGAGGTCTGCCTCTTGGTGCGTCACTTCCGATATTTTGTTCAGCATCACGATGTTGCAGAACTCTATCTGCTGGATGATGAGGTTCTCGATGTCCTCTTCTCCGATGGCGGAGCCGAGGAGTTTGTTGCCGTTCTCAAATTCGCTCTTCATGCGCAGGGCATCTACCACGGTCACAACGCAGTCGAGGCGCGGAATGCCGTACTGGGTGTATTGCGAGTCCATTCCCGGGATGGAGCAGATGGTGCGGGCAATAGGCTCGGGCTCGCAGATGCCGCTGGCCTCTATCACGATGTAGTCGAAGCACTTGCGGCTCATGATGTCGTTGAGTTGCTCGATGAGGTCCATCTTGAGGGTGCAGCAGATGCAGCCATTTTGCAGGGCTACGAGGCTCTCGTCTTTTTTGCCCACGATGCCCTCTTTGGCTATGAGTGAGGCATCGATGTTCACTTCGCCGATGTCGTTCACAATCACGGCAAAGCGGATGCCTTTCTTGTTCTGGAGAATGCGGTTCAGAAGCGTTGTCTTTCCGGCACCTAAATAGCCGGTCAGAAGCAAAACAGGAGTGGATTGTGTCATGTTCGTAATTTTTTTCTCTATGTAACGCGCAAAAGGCGGTTATATTTTCTATGAAAGCGAGATTTTTCGCATTTTTTAAGAAAAAAAAGAACTTTTCATGCAATATCTATTTCCCTCGCTCGTTATTATTGCCTAATATTTATCTAAAATGAACGTAGAAGAATACATTGTTGCAAGGGTTAACGCCCTGATGCACACCGAAGATGCAGTCATTGTGAAGAGACTCGAGGGCGGCATGTCCAACTACACGTATGTGGTCGAAACCCGTGGCAAACGATACACTTATCGTGTGCCGGGGAAATATGCTGAGAAGTTTGTTGACCGCGTCGAGGAGTGGGACAATATCCAGGAAGTCAACCGCCTGGGCCTGAATAATGCCACATCGTATGTTGAAGTCATCTCCGGCGAAAAGCTGGCAGAGTATGTCGAGGGCACCATCATGTCCGAGACTGATATTGAGAGCTATAACGAGCTTTCTGTGGCTGCGTTGAAGTGCATCCACAGCAGCGACCTCCGTTTCAAGGACTATAACGCTTTCGGACGCCTCGACGACGATGAGCGCTACTGCCGCGAGATGGGCTTTACCCACCCCAAGGCATACGTGGAGCTGCGCCACAAGCTCGACGCGATGCGTACCGCCCATGCCGGTGTGAAGATGGTCCCCTGCCATTGCGACTATCAGCCCACCAACCTCGTCATCGATGAGAAGGGCACGAAGCTCTATGTCCTCGACTGGGAGTTCGCTGGCATGAACGACCCCTTTTACGATATCGCATGCTACGGCAATGCCGGTTTCGACAAGGCTCTCTCGCTCCTGAAGGCATACGTCGGCCATGAGCCCACCTCCGAGGAGCTCAAGAGACTCTACTTCCATCGCTGCTTCCAGTGCCTGCAGTGGTTCAATGTGGCTATTTTCAAGGATCGTGTAGGCCTCAGCAAGGATCTTAACATGGATTTTAACAATGTGGCCACCTTCTTTTTCGACATGGCCAAAGACCTCGCCGACAAGTACGACACCCTCTGATTTTTTCCCTCTCAAATGCCCCCTTTTCGACATCCCCACCATACACAATCAGTTACCCCACCATCCCCCATTAAAAACACCCTCCGATATTAAACATTTATTGTTGATATTTACCCCCAAATTTCCGAAATAAATCAATATATAAATATAAATATCGAAGATTTCAATCCCACCCCGATTGTTAAAACTTAATTTTTTTTTTTTTTTGTACGTTTTTTTAATCATTTGATTACTAATATTTTCTTATATTTGTTAAAAGTGCCTTTACAAATTTTTTTTCCGAAAACCTTTCTATATTAGAAAAATTATGTACCTTTGCAGAAATTTTAGAGTGGGAATATTATGTGCAGAATATTGTTTTTTCAGGAATATAAAATAAGAATTATACAATAAAAAATGAATAAAAACGACAAAGAAATCTACATAGCACCGAGGATAAAGTCGGTTGCTTTTAATGTAGAATCTGGGTATCAGGTGAGTCCTGGAGGTGATGTCTTCATGCGAGGTTTCCTTAGAGATCGTAATCCATATCGAGAGTTCGATATGGATGAGGAAGGTCTTTTTGGTGGCAATGGTTATGGAAATGGATCTAACGAGGGCTATTTTGCTCGTGAGTTAAATGTTGAATAAATAATAAAGTACATTAATAATATGAAACGAAATCACGTCTTTAGCATACTCACAATAGTATGTGTTATGGTTGTAATAATGTCGGGCTGCAAGAAGAATGAAGGCGATGTTGTTACTATGCGTGGCCATGCAGGCCAATTTGGCAATGGCAAAGTTTATATGGCCGGTAATCTTCCTATGTGGACATCAGGCGACACTTTAATGGCTAATGATTTGGCATATAGTGTAACTGTTAATAGTGATGGTATTGCTGAGTGGAGAATGCCCTCTGCAGCGATATATAAGGCTGTTTATCCAGCTGGTTTGGTTAATGATATGTCGAGCAGTACTGTTTATATGACAATTCCGAAGCATCAGTGCTACTACGAGGCTAATGGTGTTCAGGTAATCAATGCACCGATGGGGGCTTGCTCCAACGAGACGGATTTGAATTTTAAAAATTTGGGTGCACTACTTGCTATCACGATTAATAATAACAGTTCTCAAGGCGATATCGTATTAGATAAAGTTACAGTTAAGTCTGTTGATAACGCTATTGCATTGTGTGGTAATGCCGTCGTCGAGAATTTCACGTCCTCTGCTTCTGAGTATTATTATAGAATTACTGACGCACCTTCTACTGCTAATAGTTCCGTCGAATTAGTTAAAGGTACAAGTAATCCCAATACTTTTGCGAGTTTGAACCTGCCGATAGCAGCTGGCGGTTTCAAAGTCGTGTATGTCTATGTCCCTGCCGTTGCCAACCTTGTTGCAAATCGTTATGAGATTACAGTTGATGCACACGCAGGCTCTGAAAATATCACCGTTACGAGAACTCAGCCAGCGGAGAATGCTTATGCTGGTACACTGCAGCGAAATGATATGGGCTCTGTCAATTTCCAAATGGAAGCAATGACTTACCCCGAAGGGACTGTTGAGGGTGGTTTGTTCAGCGTTTCCCCCACCAAGCAAGTATTCTTTGCGAATGGCAATCTCCAATATTATGCAGTTCCCGCTCCTGGAACATGGCGTTTTGCAATTAATCAGTATGATATTATAGATGGCGCGAATGCAGGTATTATTGATGGTGATAATACTGAAGCAGGCGCTAACTACAACGGTTGGATTGATTTGTTCGGATGGGCTACAAGTGGTGATCAGCTTCCTAATGACAGAGATCAAAGTGTTTTTAGGCCCTATGCAACTAATTATGCAGCAACAACTTCTAGAAGTAAAAATTATTATGGATATGGTCCTTCTGCAGGAACATCTTATAATCCGAATCTTGTCGGCAGTAGTGTGGCTTTAGACTGGGGTACTAAGGTGCATTATGGGAATATGACATGGCGTACATTAACTCAAGAAGAGTACTCGTATCTCATGAATACGAGACTCGCAGATGGACGTTCATCTGGTCTTGGGCATAACTATACGTTCGCTACCATAAATTCTGTTTCAGGTGTTTTAGTCTATCCTGATGGTTATACGCAACAATTACCCAACGGAGCGACATTGTCGAGTATTCCTGCGGGATGTGTGTTTTTACCAGATGCAGGAATACGTATTGCGTCGGATAATGGTGTGGAATATGAAGCATCTACTTTCGCATATTGGACGGCATCAACTGTTTCAAATACATATACGGATTGTTCGAGCCTTACTAGAAATAGTACAATGACTGCGAAAGCCTTGGCAAAACTCCAAGGTAGAAGTGGCGTTATAGAAATAGGTTATGAGGGTATGGACAGGTGTACTGGATGTGCTGTAAGGTTGGTTTGCGACTATGTCCATGATTAAGTTGAATAGTATTTTCATTCCAATTCAATTGAGTGTTGGGGCAAAAGCTCCAACACTCTTTTTATAAAATGGCTAAACATGGTTGTTTCGTTTAACCCAAATTGGTCATAAACGACCTGCTAATCTGTTGTTCCGTATGTTATATATTGAATATTAGTGCGTCGTAAGTCTATTTTTTAATGACGGTCATAAGGAAAATTAATTATAAATGCAATATTATCAATGAATTACAAATACAGTTCCGCGTAATTTGCTCTTAATGACCGATTTGATTTACATCTGCTACGGACAACTTCTAACATTACCATCTTACATACTTGTGTTTTTATAGGGTAAAACTCATAAGTTTGAGAGACGAGAATGTCCAGAGATCATTCGATCTAGAATCTCTCAGAGATTATTGGTATATGTAAATCTCTGATTGATTTCTGGTAATTTCTTTCGCTCTCTTGTAGAGAATGTTCAGCGAAGTAACATTTATATAAGAGGTGCAATTTTATTTTTTTTCTTCAGATTCTCGGCTTTTGGAGGCAAAAAGGCTCCTTGCTCTGTAGAAAGTACCGCGTTAGTGGCGCGGAGGCAGCCCGTCCCGGGCGGAAAGAGGTGCTTCTGGCCTCCAAAGTCCCACGCAGAGTGCCCCGATGTCATCCCGTATCGCGCAAGATGGCGGGAAATGCTTCCCAGCCATGTGTTCATAACACGTCCAAATAACAGCAGTTACGCAGCAGTAGAAAGAAACTCCAAATATACAAAACATGCGTAAAGCATTAGAAACCATGCAAA
>JAKSML010000027.1 GCA_024400665.1 Bacteroidales bacterium | reverse complement strand
GCTGGGACACGAACTATTTGTTCTCTCTGCTGACAATTTGATGCGTTTGCCCTGTCACGACAACAGCCTGAGGCCCAAAAACGAAAAAAAACCATAAAAAATAATAAAAAAAGTGATAATCTAAAAAAAAGTCGTACCTTTGCAAATTATTGTAGATAGGAATTATTAGTTAATCAATATTATAAACAATTAAAAATCAACACAAAACATGAAAAACATCTTCAAATTTTTCAGCGTAATGTTAGTTGCTGGTGCTATGCTCTGCAGCTGCACGGATCCCAACAGTGACGATCCTAACAACCCCACAACCCCCAAGTACAACATCACCGTTACCGCTAACAACGACGCTTACGGTACCGTTACTGGTTCTGGCGAGTACGACTCCAACACCGTTGCCACCATCACCGCTACTCCTAACGCTGGCTACACCTTCGTTAACTGGAACGACGGCGCTACTCAGAACCCCCGCCTCGTCACCGTTACCGCTGATGCAAGCTACATCGCCAACTTCGAAGAGATCGCTGGTGTGAACATCACCTTCGGCACCTCCCAGTGGACTGCTAACTACGTCAATGGCCAGCTTGCTACCAACGCAATCATGATTGCTGCTGCTCAGAACAATTCCAACCAGTACCCCATCGTTAAAATCAACAACCTTTGGGGAGATGGCGTTACCCCCGCTGTTGGCACCTACACTGGCGCTCACAGTTTCGAAGATGCAGGTGACGGCATGCACGTCAATATCATCTTCGGTGACGCATACGTATGGTACTTCGAGAACGACGGTCTCGCCCTCAACGACCACACCACCGCTGGTGACTGGTGGAGCAAATCCTGCACCATCAACATCACCGCTCTCGATGCAGACGCTATGACCACCAGCATGGTTGTCAACGCTGAGATGGCCTATATTCCCGACATTCTCACCTCCGAAGGCCTCATCTCCGTCGACCTCAACGACTGCACTGCCAAAAGCTTCACCGCTAACATCGTCAACCAGGCCCTCACCCAGTATCAGGGCGGCAAAGGCATTGCCAAGAAGGTCACCGTCAAAATGGCCAAATAAGTCTAACACATTATCAATATAATAAAAGATGAAAAAGACTTTCAGAACCATAGCTTTCGCTATCGCTATCATGGGCCTCACCGTGGCCTGCAACAACAACGCAGCTGAAGAGCCCGTCGATTCTATGCCCGCTCCTATCCTCGACACCCTCGTGGAAGAGCCCGTTATCGACACCACTCCCGTTGTTGAAGAAGAGCCCGTAGCTCCCGCTCCCGCCAAGAAGGCTCCCGCCAAGAAAAAGACCACCAAGAAGGCTGAGCCCGCTAAGGAAGTGAAGGCTGACGCATCTCAGATGACCGTCAACACCGAAAAGGGCATCACCGTCAGCAAAAGCGGTATCAAGCTCGCTAACGGCGAGAAAGGTAGCGCCAAAGTCGATGCCAGCGGCATGACCGTCAACACCGGCAAGACCAGCACCTCCGTCTCTGGCGAAGGTCTCAAAATTGCTGTCAAGAATTAAGGCTTATTCTTAATACCTACAAAAGAGCCTGGGCACGCCCGGGCTCTTTTAACATCTAAAGACCGACAGAATGAAACGCACAGCACTCATCGCCGCCCTCTGCCTCATTGGCTTGCTCAGCGGCTGCAACAGCGACAAGAAACAGATCAAAGAGGCCGCCATGGGCTACCTCAACGCCACGGGCAACTACCTCATCGACGAAGCCATGCCCTACGCCTCCAAGGAGACCCGCGAGGTCACCCTGCCCTTCTTGCGCGACAGGCTCATACCTCTCACGCCCAAAGAATATATCGAATCCAACACCCCGGCGACCATCGACCTCGGCGACATCACCATCAATGACGACACCGCGCTGGTGAGCTATACCAAGCATACTCCCATCAAGGAACTCGATGGCGAGATCCATCTGGTGAGAGAAGAGGGCAAATGGCTTGTGTACGTCCCCCTCGTGCTGCCCGAAAACATTGTGATGAACGGCAGCGACGCCGACACCGCCAGCATGGGACTCGGCAATACGCCCCACAGCATAACAGTCGATAAAAAGGACATCAAAATTGCCGATAAGGCGGAATAGGACAGCCGCAGTCTTTCAGCTTATAGGCGACTCCACCTTGCCGAGCCTGCTCAGCTTTGGGCTGAAAGAAATTATTAGAAATATGATTATCCGCAACTGCCACTAATAAATGGAGAATTTGTGACGCGGCAGCCTCCCCTTTCGAAACATACCCCGCCCTTCGAAGAGCACCACTGGGGCTCTTCTCCCCTTTCCGAAAGTCATCAGCAGGGGACCGGCCTGGGAACGATAATAACCTTTGCACAATTCGCTATTTTCTATAAGGACTTTTTGAATTGTTTCGAAACATACCCCGCCACTTCGTGGCACCCCTTTCCGAAAGGGGAGGCTGCCGCATCGCAATATTCCACATATCAGTTAGTTGTATTTATACAAAATATCCTTGTTTAGGGGTGGTTATATAGAAGGGGAGGCTGCCGCATCACAACTATCTTTGCAACAATTGGTTACATATTGAATAGCATGGTCTTTCTAACACGTGGTTATATAGAAGGGGAGGCTATCGCACAACAAATTCTCCATTTTCATCGGCTTCATAAAAAGATGAGCCAGTATCGAAATCTGGGAAATTTTGCGGCACACGGCTAAGAGAGCCGGAAAGCCTACAGATGCGCTATGGCGGTATCGATCTCGGCAATCACAGACTGATGCACCTTCTCGAAGGCTTCGGGATGATGGGAGTACCAATCCATGCTGCGTTCAAAATCCTCGCGCGAGAGGTCGTAGGTCAGCAGCAGGCTGTCGTATGAAGCTCGCATCTGAGGGTAGAGAGAATCGTAATGAAACGAGGTCTCGATGGCGTAAAAACCTTCCAAAGTGTATGCGTCTTTCAAAAAAGAGACCATAGTTTTCTCGTCCATGACGTCGGAAGGCACAATAATTTTGCCGCAGCCCTGCAGAAGTCCGCAGCAGATGAATAGAGCTGACAATATGATACTTGCGTGCTTTTTCATAATCGACATTGATATAATTAGAGAATGCAAAAGTACACAAAAATCATCAAAAAGCAATTTTTTTTTTGCTATGTCGCAAAATCTTCGTATCTTTGCAAATGATTTCAGACGAGAGATGTCGCCTCGAAAAACACGAATAAGGGAGTATAGCTCAGTCGGTTCAGAGCATCTGCCTTACAAGCAGAGGGTCATAGGTTCGAATCCTATTACTCCCACGAACATGCCAGCAAGCCTCACTTCTTGCTGGCATTTTTGATAAAAGAGAACATATTTTGAAAGTTTAACATTTTTTAACTATGGCTGTTGCAACAAAAACGCATTTCGTTTGTCTTATATATAACAGCAGAAAAAATGTTCGACTAAAAAAAAATGTAAATTGATATGAATAAAGTCAAGAAAACAGCACTTACAGCGATTGCCCTTCTCCTGGCCACGACAGTCATGGGACAGCAGGATTTTTGCAAGGGATTGAAGAATCCGACATCCTTCACTATTGCGTCTGCCGGCAACTCCGCAAACGCGCAGTGGTATGGTTTCACTGGCAGCAAGAATGCCACCGCCAGCCAATGCGGCGCATGGGGCATGACGGGCTGGGGCACTCAGATTGCAGCCAGTCAGCTTGCCTCGCAATCATCGGGCAGCAGCTGCACTAACAGCGGCTCGGTGGACATCAACAACCAGTCCGACTACATGAACCGCTTCGTCATCAAAGGCCCGGGCAACGACCCCAGCACCGGCAACCGCCTCTCTTACCTGCCACCAGACCCCGGCTACACCAGCTCTATCCGCCTGGGCAATAACTGCGGCGGCACACACGAGGCCGAGATGCTGTGCTACCAGTTCAACGTGCGTCCGCAGAACTCGCTTATCTTCATCTGGTACGCCCTCTCGCTCCAGAACGGACAGCACTCCATACCAGAGAACCCCGAGTTCGCTATCGAGATTGAGAAGAAGGTAGGTAACAACTGGGTGCGCGTCGGTGGCGACACCTTGTGCTACATCCGTCCTACCCCCGCGAGCCCCGGCACCGATGTTGCACCTTTCTATCGTGGTGCAACCGGCACTCAGACCGGCGGCCAGTATGGCGAAAACCTCTACCTGCCGTGGAACAAGGTGGCTATCAATTTGAACGCATACCTCTACGAAACCGTCCGCATCAAGGTGGGCGCTGGCGACTGCTCCATGAGTGCACATTATGCCTGCGCCTATATCGCTGGCGAATGCCAGTCTATGGAAATTAAGACTTCGGGATGCCCCGCAGGTAGCTCCAACGTGGTGGATACCCTCAGAGCTCCTAAGGGTCTGTCCAACTATCAATGGTTTAAGTGCAACAGCGGCACCGACGGCATCAGCAGCCTCTTGGATGTGCCTGCAAGCATCAACTTCACGGCAGTCTCGGCTGGCGGTCCAGACGACAGCATCTATCTCTGCCGCACCAGCGACTTCCGCCTCACCGAAGGCCCCCACGCCGGCGATACCGCCAACACGCAGATTTTCCGCTGCGACATGACCTCCTATATGAACCCCAGCATTCCGCTCGTGTCGAAGGTCTATGTCAGCGTGCGCAACACCAAGCCCACTATGAGCCTCGACACCATCAAGAGCTGCGATGCCGACCTCTCCCTCATCAACAAGAGCTATGTGCCTGGCGATATGAACGGCTGCGACACCTCCATATCTAAATGGTGGTTCTACTCTGGCAGCACCAACCAGACGACCCTCATCGATTCCTCTTTCGGCGCCACCGCCCACCACCGCTACGACAGCGCCGGCATCTATGCCGTGAAGGTCCGCTCTTTCAACAACGAAGACCACACATGCTACACCGACAGCACCTACACCATCCGTGTGCTCGGACGCCCCACTCCCGTGATGGAGATTGACCCCGCCCGCGAGGTCTGCGTCAACAACACCGTCGCCCTCATCGATGCCACTCCTGGCAGCGTGCGCCGCGACTGGGTCCTCAACGGCGACACTGTCTTCGGCAACCGCCGCAACAACAACGCCCGCCTCTCAAGAATCTTCGAGAACTATAAGAACCCCATTGAGCTCATCGCCTACAACGGCCTCTATTGCCGCGACAGCATCAACACCTACGACACTATCTGGTGTACCGCAAGCGCTTTCGACACCGTTGAGGTGTTTCAGCACCCTGTGCTGCACGTCTCGGGCGACACTGTGGTCTGCAACGGCGAACGCACCGACATCACCGTCGAGGCTGAGACTGAGGGATGCCGCTACCGCTGGTATCTCGACACCCTTGGCAGCGCCATGATCAGCGAAGGCCAGACGCTCTCCACCCTCCCATACGCCGACACCTGTCTCTACTACGTCAAGGTCATCAGCCCGCAGGCCTGCGAGGCTTGGGACAGCGTGAACGCCTACCGCGTCAATCCCACGCTCTCCATCTCCCGCCACGACATGTGCGAGGGCGATAATGTCACCCTCACCTCTGGCGCCGCCTACACCTACACATGGCTCGCCTCGCCCGCCGACTCCACACTCGACATACTGCTCGACTCCCTCGGCCACGGCCCCGCTGAGATTACCGTCTCGCCCTCACAGACCACGACCTACACTCTCATCGGCCACGGCACCAACGACTGCAGCGCAGCACCCCTCACCGAGCAGATCACCATCCACCCCATCCCTGTGGCAACGATGGAGGCCTACCCCGCCTTTGTCGATTCGGACAACCCCGTCGTCACCCTCACTGACGTATCGCCCTACAGCGTGCGCCGCGTCTGGACCTTCGAAGAGGGCGTCGGCGAAGAATATACCTCGCCTTGCAGCCACAACTTCGGCGAAGTGTCGGCCGACTCCGTGAACATCACCCTCGTGGCTTACAACGACCTTGAGTGCTCCGATACGCTCAACTTCCGTCTCCCTGTCACTCAGTTCACCTTCTACGCCCCCAACGCCTTCACCCCCGAACGTCCCGACAACAACACCTTCCACGTCTTCACCGCCAATGAGCAGGAGAACTTCTCTGTCTTCATCTACGACCGCATGGGACGACTCGTCTATACCTCCAACGACCTCCACTTCAAGTGGGACGGCAACAGCCTCGACGGCATCAAGTGCCCCCAGGGTGCATACGCCTACGTCATCTACTACCGCAGACCTAACACCGAGGATATCGTAACACAGAAAGGAACCATCACACTGATACGATAATCGACACTCTATACAATGAGAATTGGCAATCTTGACAGCCCAAACTGTCAGTTGCCTATTCTCATTTAAACACAAGATATAACAAGAAGATTAATTTTATAGATTATATATATGAAAAAGTTTTTCATCATCGTAGTTGGACTACTGCTCGGAGCCAATGCCTTTGGCCAAACCAACACATCGGCATGTCCCGGCTTGAAGAATCCCGCATCATTCACCTCGGGATCCACCACAGGCCAGTATGTAGGATTCTATTCTGGCCAGACAGGCAACAAGCCCTACACTGCTCCTGACGCCATGACTGGCACTACAGGTGTCAATATGACGAGTGCTATTATTCCTGCATCTCAGCTTGCCACCACAACAGGTAGCGGCGGATCAAGCTATTGCGGATCGACCCTCGAACCGACCAACCGTTTTCGCATCATGTCGAACACTGACGGTCCCGGAACGGGCACACAGGTTGGCAGCGACCCTCTTGTGAACTACAACCTGCCTTACTGTCCCACGCCTTACGGTTCCGAATTTGTGAAATCCATTCGTTTAGGCAACTGCGGATATAACGCTGAAGCCGAGGCTCTGTACTACACGATGAATGTCCGCGTGCAGAACGCGCTACTTTTCATCTACTACTCCATCGTTGTCCAGGCTCCTGGTCATGGTCCAACAGGCGACCCCTCGTTCGTCATCCGCGTTGCAAAGCAACAGAACGGACAGTGGGTGCAGATTAGCGACACGCTGTGCTATGCAGTCTCCAGCTCAGGTCTTGTGAACGGCACTAACGGCTGGCACAGCCAATCGTTGAGCGGCGGCGGCGGAAGCGGTTATTACCGCGACTGGAACAAGGTGGCTATCAACCTGAACAACTACCTCTACGAGCAAGTGCGCATTGAAATCTATATGGGCGACTGTGCCGCATCTGGACACTACGGCTACTGCTATGTGGCGGGCGACTGCCAAGCCATGGAGATTAACACCTCTGGCTGCCCCGCAGGTGCCACCCAGACGGTCCAGACGCTGACGGCTCCCGACGGTCTTGACGCATACGACTGGTACAAAGCCAACGTTGACGGCCGCTACGTCAACAGCCTCACCGACGTTCCTTCCACAATAGGTTTCACCAGCCTCAACCACCATACAAACGTCTATGAGTGCCACCTCGAGGACTTCCGCGTGCTCGAAGGCCAGGGCGCCGGCGAGCTGACCAACAACATGGTGTTCCGCTGCGACATGACCTCTGCTATGGACCCTGTCAAGCCCTTCACCTCAAAGGTCTATGTCCGCGTCATCAACACCAAGCCTATCGCATATTTAGACAGTCTCAAGACTTGCGAATCCGACCTTTCCCTCACCAACAAGAGCTATGTACCTAACGACCTGGCCGGCTGTGACACCTCTATCTCCAAATGGTGGTTCTACTCTGGAGCCACGAACCAGACAACCGTAGTCGATTCTATGATAGGAGCCAACGCACATCACCGCTACGACAGTGCCGGCATCTATGCCGTGAAGGTTCGTTCCTTCAACAACGAGGACCACACATGCTACACCGACAGCACCTACACGATCTTCGCCCTCGGCCGTCCCACAGCATCCTTGGAGATTGACCCCGCCCGCGAGGTCTGCGTCAACAACACCGTTGCCCTCATCGATAACACCTACGGCAGCATCCGCCGCGACTGGGTCCTCAACGGCGACACTGTCTTCGGCAACCGCCGCAACAACAACGCCCGCCTCTCAAGAATCTTCGAGAACTATAAGAACCCCATTGAGCTCATCGCCTACAACGGCCTCTATTGCCGCGACAGCATCAACACCTACGACACTATCTGGTGTACCGCAAGCGCTTTCGACACCGTTGAGGTGTTTCAGCACCCTGTGCTGCACGTCTCGGGCGACACTGTGGTCTGCAACGGCGAACGCACCGACATCACCGTCGAGGCTGAGACTGAGGGATGCCGCTACCGCTGGTATCTCGACACCCTTGGCAGCGCCATGATCAGCGAAGGCCAGACGCTCTCCACCCTCCCATACGCCGACACCTGTCTCTACTACGTCAAGGTCATCAGCCCGCAGGCCTGCGAGGCTTGGGACAGCGTGAACGCCTACCGCGTCAATCCCACGCTCTCCATCTCCCGCCACGACATGTGCGAGGGCGATAATGTCACCCTCACCTCTGGCGCCGCCTACACCTACACATGGCTCGCCTCGCCCGCCGACTCCACACTCGACATACTGCTCGACTCCCTCGGCCACGGCCCCGCTGAGATTACCGTCTCGCCCTCACAGACCACGACCTACACTCTCATCGGCCACGGCACCAACGACTGCAGCGCAGCACCCCTCACCGAGCAGATCACCATCCACCCCATCCCTGTGGCAACGATGGAGGCCTACCCCGCCTTTGTCGATTCGGACAACCCCGTCGTCACCCTCACTGACGTATCGCCCTACAGCGTGCGCCGCGTCTGGACCTTCGAAGAGGGCGTCGGCGAAGAATATACCTCGCCTTGCAGCCACAACTTCGGCGAAGTGTCGGCCGACTCCGTGAACATCACCCTCGTGGCTTACAACGACCTTGAGTGCTCCGATACGCTCAACTTCCGTCTCCCTGTCACTCAGTTCACCTTCTACGCCCCCAACGCCTTCACCCCCGAACGTCCCGACAACAACACCTTCCACGTCTTCACCGCCAATGAGCAGGAGAACTTCTCTGTCTTCATCTACGACCGCATGGGACGACTCGTCTATACCTCCAACGACCTCCACTTCAAGTGGGACGGCAACAGCCTCGACGGCATCAAGTGCCCCCAGGGTGCATACGCCTACGTCATCTACTACCGCAGACCTAACACCGAGGATATCGTAACACAAAAGGGTACCATCACCCTAATCCGATAAACATCACAACTCGAAAATTGACAATTGGGAATCGGAGTCCGATTTTCAATTGTCAATTTTCTATTCTAATACAGGCTGCCACTACGAAAAATGCCCATGACATATTAAAAAGATACTGGGGGTACGAAGACTTCCGCTATCCGCAAGCCGAAATCATCAATTCTGTCTTGCAGGGCACCGACACCCTCGTGCTGCTTCCGACAGGAGGTGGCAAGTCCATCTGCTACCAAATACCCGCGCTGCTCATGGAGGGGCTCTGCCTCGTGGTGTCGCCGCTCATAGCCCTCATGAAGGACCAGGTTGGGCAGCTCAACAAACGCGGCATCAAAGCCGCATGCCTCTATGCCGAGATGTCGGGCAACGAGCAGGAGATACTCTTCAACAAGTGCATTAACGGGAAGATAAAGTTGCTCTACGTGTCGCCCGAGAGACTGCAAAAACGTGTATTTATCGAACATCTGAGGCAGATGAAAGTGTCGCTGATTGCTGTTGATGAAGCGCACTGTATCTCACAGTGGGGGCACGATTTCCGTCCCGACTACCTCAAGATAGCCACCATCCGCTCCTACCACCCCCAAGCCCCTATCATAGCACTGACTGCCACAGCCACACCGCCCGTGGTCGAGGACATACAGCGGAACCTGCTCTTCAACCACAGCCGCAAATTCCAAAACTCATTCTCACGCGACAACCTTTCATACCTTGTCCTCCGAGAGGAAGACAAGCAGGGCCGCCTGCTGCGCATCTGTCAAAAGGTAGGCGGAAGCGGCATTGTCTATGTGCGCAGCCGCCGTCGCACCACCGAAATCGCCTCTTACCTCATTCGCAACGGCATCTCTGCCGCTTACTATCATGCCGGCCTTGACATCAAAGAACGCGACATTGCCCAGCAACGATGGATGCAAGGCGATGTTGCCGTGATGGTTGCCACCAACGCCTTCGGGATGGGGATTGACAAACCCGATGTCCGCTTTGTTGTTCACACAGACATCCCCACCTCCATCGAGGCATACTTTCAAGAGGCAGGACGCGCAGGACGCGACGGGGAGCGGGCATACGCAGCCATACTCTATGAGACACGCGACATCGAAAACCTACAGGAATTTTTCGACCTCAGTTTTCCACCTCAAAAGCAGATAGCCAACATATACCAAGCCATCTGCAACTTCTACCGCCTACCCATAGGCGCCGGCGAGGACTGTCAGTTCGACTTCGACCTCGAAGCCATCTGCGACGCATACAAGCTCAACGCCCTCGAGTTCTATAATGCTACACGATTTCTTGAAAGAGAAGGGCTCATCCTCCTACCCCAACAGACCGAAGCCATCTCAAAGCTCCACGTTAAGATAGGCCGCGATGCCCTGTTCCAATTCCAATTAGACAACCCACGCTACAACGACCTCCTCACACTGCTTCTCCGTTCATTCGGAGGACTCCACACAGACTACGTTCCCATCTCCGAGCACAAACTGGCCAAAGTGCTCCTACTCAGCGAGGAGCAAGTCCGCAACCGACTGCTCCACCTCCACGAGCTCAAAGTTATTGACTACAAACCCAAAAAGTTGCAGCCGCAGATCATCTTCACCTCGCCGAGAATCGACAGCAAAGACCTCATCCTCACCGAAAGCAACTACCATACCCTCAAAGAGCACGCTCAAGAACGCCTCAATGCGATGAAGCGCTACATCACAACAGAGCAAGGCTGCCGCAGCCAAGCGTTGCTCGAGTATTTTGGTGAGGCCACCTCACAGCCCTGCGGACGATGCGATCTATGCCTCTCTCATCCCAAAATCTCGGCGGACAGCATCAGCCAACATATCATTGCAATTCTCAGCCAGCAGCCTCTCCGTGCCGATGAGCTGCTCACCGCAATAGGTCCTGGGAACGAGGTCGCCATCCGACAAGTGCTGAGACAGCTCATTGACGAGAAAAAGATATATATCAACCGCGACCTCCAACTATTTCTCCGCGACAAATAATCCTCTACGGAAACATCTCAGCAGATTATAGCCTTCGGCCTCGCCTAACGGACCGAAAACAAAGTTGTGTGATGTTAGCTTTCTGCCAGTATTGATGGGGGCATTCCTTCCAAAGGCTCAAAGAACGTCTGCCTCCAGCCACTAAAATATCGAAGCAGTCGAACAATCGAACGAGTCGAATGGTGTTCGAGCCTTTTTCTTCTTTGGACAGAGAATAAACAGAAGTGGATACAGGTATAAAACAGACCAGCCTCGCTTTAAAGGCGAGGCTGGCGTGTTATTTATGTTGCTGATGCAACTATCTGGATCATTCTGCTATCTGCTTCAAAGCCTCATAAAGATGGCCTACGGGGAGTCCCATGACATTATAGAAGCAGCCTTCAATGCGTTCGACGCCCACCATGCCAATCCATTCCTGTATGCCGTAGGCTCCAGCCTTGTCGTAGGGCTTGTAGTTGTCGATATAATAGTCGATTACCTCTTCAGAGAGATGGCGGAAACGGACATGGGTGCATTCGGTAAAAGAGACCGTTCTCTTCAAACTTCGGAGGCAGACACCCGTATAGACTTGATGCACATCGTCCGAGAGGTCGTGCAGCATGGCTACGGCCGTCTCGCGAGTGTGCGGCTTGCCCAAAATCCTATCGTTGTGGACCACCACAGTGTCGGCTGTCAACAATACCTGTCCAGGTTGGAGAGAAGCCACATAGCCCTGAGACTTACGTTCAGCCAAGAGTTGGGCAACCTGCGAAGCGGGAGGCAGCACAGCAACATACTCATTGACATCGATATCGACAATGCTGTATTCGAGTCCGAGTGAGGCTATCAGCTCGCGACGGCGAGGCGATTTGGAAGCCAGCAAGATGTGTGTCAACGCTTCTTCTCCTCTTTCTTGATGGTGTTGTCCTGCATGGAGGTCATTTGGCCGTTCTTGAACTGTGCCACAACGCCCTCGCGGCCATATTTGTCGTACCAAATCCAACGGCCATCTTTCTTGCCATCAACGAAATTGCCGACCTCTTCGGGCGTACCAGCCTCATTGAAGCGCTCATACTTACCATTGCGAACGCCGTCAACATAGTTTTCCGAAATCTCGACCTTGCCATTAGCGTGGTAACGGACAGTCTTGCCGTGCTGGAGATCTTGGCGGTAGTTCATCTCATAGCGGACACTGCCGTCATCAAAGACGCCGCGCCAGAGGCCCTCTTTCTTGCCATTGTGGAAGCTGCCTTGATAATCGACCTTGCCGTCTTCGTACCAAGCAGTCCAAGTGCCTTCTTCCTTATCGTTCACATACTGACCCTCGTGCAGCTTCTGACCACTCTCATACCAAGTGGTCCAAAGGCCTACACGATAGCCATTATTGTACTGGCCTTCGCGCCATTTCTCGCCTGTCTCGTAATAGTAGGTCCAGGTGCCGGACTCGTTGCCATTATCGAAATGGCCACGGATACCCACATTGCCATTTGTGCGCCAGTAGAAAATCCATTCGCCGTTCTGCTCGCCGGCAACCAGGGTGCCCTCGTGGTCCTTCTTACCATCGGGAGTCCACCAAGTGGCCAGACCTTCCAGCTCGTCATCCTCGTAGGTGCCTTCAAACTTGAGCTGGCCGTTCTCGTGCCATTCGCGGGTCTTGCCTTCGCGGATGCCATCAACGTAAGGCACTTCGTCCTTTTTCTGACCATTCTGATACCAGGAGACGAAGAGACCCACCTTCTTGCCGTCCTGCACGGTGACTTCGCTCTGCTTGCTGCCATCGGCATACCAAGTAGTGCTGGTACCAGAGCCACTCATCACATATTCTTCGTGCTTGGCACCATCGTTGTAGAAGGTGCGCCATACGCCTATCTTCTTGCCCATATTGTCGTACTTGCCCTGACGGAAGACTTTTCCATTGGGATGCCACCACGTCCAGGTGCCGACATGTGTGCTGTCCTCATTCAACATACCCGAGACATACATCTGGTCGGGATGGGTGCGATAAGGTTCTTCATAACGAATTTGTGCGCTGACCGACCAAGCAATCAGCAAGCCCAAAGCGAGAAAGATAGACTTTTTCATATTATTAATATTTGTAATATTTATATATTCATTAAGTTTCAGCGTTAGGAAGTTCTGAGGTCTCGAAGTTTTAATCGCCTCGGGACATCATCACTCCTTAGGCTTCTGTTATTCAGTATAGATGAAATCCACACGGACAGGGTTGTCCGTTCCGGATCCGTTGATGACTGCACGCAGTGCCGAAGAACGACGGGCATCGATGATTAGCTCCGTGCCATAGTCGCGACCCGTGCGGAGCATCTCCTGAAGATGGCGGGTGATGCGGAGACGATACTGATGGCTATCGCGATGATAGTAGCCGTCGAAGCCGGAATAGGTGTAGGGGTTAGAGAGCACATTGGCATCGGTGACATATTGCGAAGTGCCATCAGCGTTGCGTTTGAGTGCCAGCACACGCACAGGCAGCTGCGTCTCAGCGGTGTCGCTCACGGGCAGCAAGAGCTCGGCATAATGGATAACGGCATGCGGATGCTCTTTGCTGAAGCGAGTGATGAAATCCTGCATGTTGACGCGTAACTTGGTGCCGCCCAGAGGTTCGAGGTAGAGTTTCTGGCTGCCCTCGATAGAATCCTTGCGATTGCTGGCAAAAGGTGCCAGAGAGGTGTTCGCATAGTTATGGCCGTAATACATGCAGTGGGCAGCTTCGGAATTGATGACGAAGTCGTACTTCAAGTTAGGCACCTCAGCAGTGTGATAATAGAGAGACAGGCGGGTGCCAAGTGCTGAGAAATCGACTGTCAGCAGTTTGTTGGAGCCCGGGGCAAGCTTGAGGCAGAAGCCTTTTGCCTGCTTGATGAAGTCTTCCTGCGAGCAGCTTTTGCGGAGCACGCTATCGATGTTGCTATTCAACACAAGGCGGATACTGTCGGCAATATAGGTCACCACGTCGTCGAAGAAGCAGACGGAGCTTTCGGCCAACTTGTCGGTGGAATAATAGGCGCTATCCGATACCACTTGTTCATCGAGCTGCTTTACAATAACATGGAGTGGCTGCGGAGTGGAATCGGGGAGGATGGGGAAGACAGAGTCAATGGCCAGCGTCATCACCACAGAGTCGAAAATCACATCCTCAGTGATGCGCACGCCCTCCTTTGTTGTAGAAATCTGGGAATAGATGATTGCCTCCACGTCGCCGAACACGGGGTCATGATAATCGCCAAAGGTTCCAGCCGTGTAGCCAGCCGTTGAAAGGGAGTCGTCAAGCAACGTGCAGGCTGAGAGCGAAGCGGTGTCGCGCACACCTTCGTACAATGTGAACGGATCCTGCAAGCTGAGGCCCAGGTCAGACTCTTCCTCCGTACAGGCTACGGGGACGAGCAGGACCAGCAATGTGAGGCAGAGTGCAGCAATCTTAGCGCCGAAGCCGTTATGTTTTTTATCCAGTTGGATCAAAATCCTTATGTTTCTATTATTCATTTTCTAAAACTTTAATATTCGACAGCCTGTTTATCACTCATCGCTTATCAGTTGTTGATAGCACTGCCGCAAAGCGAGTCGTACATCTTGTTGATCTTGGTGAAGAACTCGTTCTTGTCGGGGTTGAAGTCGAGGACGTGGCGTTTGTTTGTCTTGGCGAACTCGACCAGTTCGGGGTTAACGTTGGGAGAAGCGATCACGATGCCGTTGGCGTAGGTGATGGCGGCCTTCATGAGCGTCATATAGTCGAGGTTCTGGTAGAGCCGCAGATCCTTCGCCGTAGCTCCGTCTGCGCGCATCTTGCGCTCCATGTCCTCAGCGAAGGAGCCTTGGAACGCATCATCATACAGAGAGAGGACAGTGCGAGTGCCGGAGAAGAAGGCATTCTCCTTGTTGATACGTCTTAGATAGAATGGCACCATGCCGCTGAACCAGCCTGAGAAATGGATGAGATGGGGCTGCCAGGCAAGCTTGCGGACGGCTTCGAGGGCGCCTCTGCCGAAGAAGAGGATGCGTTCGTCGTTGCTCGGAAAGAGGAAGCCCCTCTCGTCGAAAGTGTCGCCAAAGCGGACAAAATACTCCTCGTTGTCGATAAAATACACCTGAAGACGAGCCGAAGGGATTGAACCGACCTTGATGATAAGCTGGTGGTCGCAGTTATTAACGATCAGGTTCATGCCCGACAGGCGGATGACCTCGTGAAGCTGATGTTTTTTCTCATTCACATCCTGGAAACGGGGCATGAAAACGCGGATTTCGCGACCCAACTCCTGTGAAAACTGAGCCAATTGACGCCCCATGACGGTGGCCTCATCCTCAGCCGAGAAAGGGGCAACCCCTTGGTTAATAAATAATATCCTACCTTTCGCCATAATAAAATATATACAAATTAGAAATGCAAAGATACGATTTTTTTTTGGATTAATGAGTTTTTGACACAAAATAACGCAACGGTGAAGCCCACAGCAGATGGGGCGTTAAGGCGGTGAGGCGGGCTGGGGCGGTGCGCGCATATAGTCGCTACTATGGATAGGAAAGGTCAGTTTTGAAGAAACTAACAATTGTTGATAAGTAATTGTGTTAAAATTTTTACGGGAGATGTTTTTTTTGTAATTTTGCATCATGGTTCAGAATATGTCAGAAGAAGAGATGTCTCTGTTATCCAGGGCAGAACGTTATTGTGCCAACGAAGAGCAATGCCGCACTTCGGTGCGAAAGAAGCTGTGCGACTGGGGTGCAGCAGTGGATGTATCGGCGAGGATAGTGGCGAGACTCGTTGACCAGGGGTTTATCGACGAGCGCCGTTATGCCCGGAGTTATGTGTCGTCGAAGCTACGCAACCAGAAATGGGGCCGCCTGAAGGTGATCTACCAGCTGCGCACGAAGCAGATTCCACCGAAGTTTATCACCGAAGCCATCGCAGAGGTGAGCGATGAAGAGTATCACAACATCATGTTAGAGGTGGCGGAGACGAAATGGAGCAGCTACGATGCTGCCGAGGATGGCGCCAAACGTAGGTCTAAGCTTGTCACTTTCCTCGCTTCAAGGGGCTACGAATCGTCAGAGATCCAGAATCTGCTGCACGAGCATTTTGAGTGATTGAGGATTGTGAATGGTGAATCGGAGAGAATAGGATGGAATGAAAAATTACCGGTCACGTTTTAATCTTCAAATCTCCAATTCTTCGAATCTTCTATTCTTCAAATTTTAAATGCGTGTTTCCTTCCTCGTTCCACATAGGTTATAAGGTTCTCGTCCACTGGCTCGTGGCGGTGTGGATGGTGCTATTTTTCTGGCCTAAGACGGCGGCGGCAACCTCGCCCGACAGCGTCAGGACGTGGGACTTCGTCGTCAATCCTTCGCTCAAGGTCAACCAACGCTATTTCGACAACTGGTCGGCCGATGGGAACTCACTGGTCTCGTTCACCGCCTCATTTGTCGGCAAAGCCAAATACACGCACCCGCTATTTATCTGGGACAACGACATCAACACGGCTTTTGGCATCAGCTGGCAGAATCTTGACGCAGAACGCGGCCTGGAGTCGCGCCGCAAGAGCGACGACCGCATCGATGCCACCTCTACCTTGTCTATGCGTCTCAAAAACAAATGGAACATCAACGCCACAGCGAACTTGAAGAGCCAGTACTGGGACGGCTATAAATACGCCGCACCCGACACCACGCTGCTCTCTTCTTTTTTCGCGCCGGCATATCTAACTACGGCTATCGGTTTTGAATACAAGCGCGAGTTCTGGAACGTCTCCTATTCTTTCATCACCGGCAAGACGACCTTCGTGACGAACGAGCGCGTCATCGAGGCTGGACAGCTCTATGGCGTTGACACCGCGGGCGGCCGCCGTATACAGCCTGCCATCGGCTCCTATTTCAAATTCTACTTCATGAAGGATGTGCGACCTAAGCTGAATCTCTATTTCCGCTCGGAGTTCTTCTATGACTACAACAAGCCCGGCATGTTGACGAAGGCTGGCAGGATGCCTGAAAGCCGCAAAACGGCATGGCAGAAATTTGGATACAGCCTTATCCACGAGACCGATATCGACCTTGAGACGACCCTGGCCTATCGTTTCAGCAACAATATGAGCCTCAGTTTCTCATGTCGCCTGAAATACGACACAGACTTCATGAAGGACGGCGAGGTGAGCCAAGGGAAATTTGGCAGCTGGCAGGTGTATCAGTGGGCAGGCTTGGAGATATATATGAACTGGAAGAAGACTGCGAGCCACACCATCTGACTAATTAAGAATTGAGAATTAGGGCGGTTGCTGTCGTTTGTATTCAAAGGACCCTATTCGTTTGGGTCATGCTGTCGCCGAATGTGACTCGAATGGTTGTGATTTGGTGCATGCCCAGAAGCTGTTCGGCGGAACCGCCCACAACGGCGAGCTGAAGCATTGAGGTGGAGGATACCGTCAGTATCAATTTTCTAACAGATGAAAATTCTCTTGCAACGGGCTGAGGCTTATTAGCCGGCAATGAGTCGAGGGATGTTGGTGCCAAATCGACGCCTGGGATGTAGCCGAAATGAACATTAGTAATCTTGTGCTCATTGACATTCATGGTGAATTTCCGTCCGTTACGAGCACGTTCAAAGTCGTCATAGCTTATATCCAGATAAGCATTCCCGTAGCTGTCGAAATAGATGACATGAAGCTCCATCCAGTCAGATTTCGAGATAGCATAATAGTCGGTTATCGGGACGAGGTCCTTGACAGGATTGCCGAACTCCTCAATATCAAATCCGTGCGCAATCATAACAGCGACTTTGCAGAATAGGTCAAGAGCCGGGAAGGTGTGATATTTCCAGTTGACCTTCGAGGTATCATACGCACGGAAACTGCGGCCAAAGAAGAGGCCGTAGGGAAGCCCATTATCGGTGCAGATATAGTACTGACCCTCACATTCGATAGCAAGGTATCGTGGCATGGCTTCGTATGGCATGGCAACATCAATGATGTGTATTGTATCCTGGGGGTATTCATAACAGACGCTACGAGCGATGAAGATAGCACGCTGCAGTTGGAAAGGGGGGAGCGTATGGGTTATGTCGATAATCTTCGCATCAGGAAGAAGGGAAAGGAGTCGTCCTTTGACTTTTCCGACAAAGAAGTCACAAATATTCCAATCAGTGGTGAGTGTTATGATGGGGGATTCCATAGATGTGCGTGATTTCTATTTGATTAGATGTATTTTGCTGAAATGTCAACCAAAATGCAAAGGTACATATTTTTTTAGAATTAGCGGAGAATAATTGTTTATTTGAGGATTTTTTTGTACTTTTGTATTTTGGATTAACAACATCCATAATCTATAATTTACAAATTATCAGATAATTATTTAAAATATGGCACTACTAACTATACGCAATTTGCACGCCTCGATAGGTGAGAAGGAGATTCTGAAAGGTGTGAACCTTGAAATCAATCGCGGCGAGGTGCATTCGATTATGGGACCCAACGGCAACGGGAAAAGCACGCTGGCGGGCATCATTGCCGGCAACAGCAAATACACCGTGACCGAGGGCGAAATCATATATAAGGGCAAGAACATCCTGGACATGGCTGTCGATGAGCGTGCTGCAGAAGGCATCTTCTTAGGATTCCAGTATCCTGTGGAGATTCCCGGTGTCAGCATCACCAACTTCATGCGCACTGCCGTCAACGAGCAGCGCAAATATCGCGGCCTCGATCCCCTCTCTGGCTCCGAGTTTCTCAAGATGATGGAAGAGAAGAAGAAGATTGTGGAGATGACCTCTAAGCTGGCCAACCGTTCTGTGAACGAGGGCTTCAGCGGCGGTGAGAAGAAGAAGAACGAGATCTTCCAAATGGCTATGCTCGACCCCACCCTCGCCATTCTCGACGAGACAGACTCCGGTCTCGACATCGACGCTCTGCGCATCGTGGCCTCAGGCGTGAACAAACTCAGACGCCCCGACAACGCCACCATCGTCATCACCCACTATCAGCGCCTGCTGGACTACATCGTGCCTGACTTTGTGCATGTGCTCTACGAGGGTCGCATCGTGAAGACTGGACCCAAGGAGCTGGCCCTCGAACTGGAGTCGAAAGGCTACGAGTGGATCAAGGAAGAACTGCAAAATAATTGATGAGGGGGTTCAAACCCTTATCACTGTCTTAGAGATCACTACATCATGGAAAAGATTGTTCAAGATTTTCTCAACATACAACCTCAGATGAGGAAGAACGAGGTGTGGCGCTTTGTCGATTTCTCCTCGCTGCTCACCGAGGAACTGACACTCCCCCACGGCGAACGCCAAACAGCCGAATACCGCTGCAACGTGCCCGACATGGAGGCACTGCGCATGGTTGTGGAAAACGGATTCTGCCATCAGCCAGCATCCGACTGCGGCAACGGAGTGATTATCTGCAGTCTGCACGACGCCATAAAGCATCACCCCGAACTGGTAAACCAATATCTCGGTCATTGCATCACCCGCCCCAATCCCTATCAGCAGCTGAATAGCGAGCACTACACCGACGGCATCTTCGTATATGTTCCTAAAGGCACATCTATGCCACAGCCTGTGCAGCTACAGTCAGTCATCAATGCAGGCCACGGACTCTTCCTGCAGGTCCGCAACCTCGTTGTTGCTGATGAAGGCAGCCACCTCACCCTTATCCATTGCGACGACTCCTACGACTCCGCAGCGGCTTTTGCCAACAATGTGACGGAAATACACGTCGGGCAGGATGCCTATGTGGAACACTATAAGATGCAGAACCTCAATAATCAGACCGGACTGCTCAACCACACTTACGCCACCCTGGAGCAGGGCTCATCATTCCGCTCGGTGAGTGTGACCCTCAACGGCGGACACATCCGCAACCACACCGAGGTCATCATGCAGGGCGAGCACTGCGAGGTGCAGGCCCATGGCCTCTACATGGGCGACGGCGAGCAGCAGACAGACAACTACATCTTTGTAGATCATGCCTTCCCCAACTGCCACAGCCGCGAACTCTTCAAGGGCATCCTTGACGATACCGCCCGCGGCGCCTTCAACGGGCACGTCCTCGTCCGCGACGGCGCCACCAAGACCGAGGCATACCAGTCGAACAACAACATCCTCATCTCCGACAAGGCATTCATCAACACCAAGCCTTTCTTGGAAATCTACAACGATGATGTGAAATGCTCCCACGGCAGCACCATCGGCCAGCTCGACGAGCAGGCACTGTTCTACATCCGCTCCCGCGGCATCAGTCTCCGCACAGCCCGCACGCTCCTGCTCTACGCTTTCTGCGACGAGGTGCTGCAGCAGATAGAACTGGAGCCACTCCGCAACCGTCTCATCGACCTGGTGAAGAAACGCCTCCACGGAGAGCTCACGCTCTGCTCCGACTGCGCACTCCATTGCAGCAGTCCCTGCAACGGTCCCGAGGTAAACTTCTACATAGATACCGACAAGCTATAGAATGGTAAATTGGGGCAGAAGCCGTTTGTGTTAATGAAAAATAAAGGAATAAAAAGTAAGGGGCAAAAGCCGGCGGCAGCCTACTTTTTATTCTTTATTCATTAATTCCTCCATTCCTTCAATTCACAGGTCACAGCATAGGTCACAATATGAATCACAGATCACAAAAAAACGGTTCCTGGCCCCACTTGGCAGTATGGAGGGTATTCAAGTACCTCAAATACTACCCCTGGCACATATCGGCCAACTTCCTCTTCAACATGCTGGCCGTCTTCTTCAACCTCTTCACATTTGTGATGATTGTGCCGTTCATCGACCTCCTCTTCACCAACACCCCACCACAGCCCACTCTGCCCCCCTTCGAACTCTCCCAATCATGGGTCTCCGCCTTCATCACTTACGAGCTTGCACTCTTTGAAGGGAAATTCGGTCTCTGGAAATGCCTCATCGGCGTGGCACTCATATACCTCGCCTTCTCCTTCCTCTCCAACCTCTGCCGCTATCTTGCCCAGTTCTTCATCAGCCCCATGCGCAACGGCATCACCATGCGTCTGCGCGACGACCTCTACCGCCACATCACCATCCTGCCTGTCTCCTACTTCAACGCACGGCGACGCGGCGACATACTCAGCCGCATGTCCAACGACATCGCCGACATCGAGTGGGGCGTGCTCACCTCCGTCATCGCACTCGGCAAAGAGCCCATCAACATCCTCGTCTTCTCTGTAGCGCTCATCTTCATCAGCCCGCGCCTGTTCCTCTACTTCCTCATCGTCCTGCCCCTAAGCCTATGGCTCATTGGGAAGATAGGCAGCAGCCTGCGCCGCAACTCCGAGCGAGCCCAACGCCAGCTCGGCGGCCTCTTCGCTGTCGTAGAAGAGACCTTAGGAGCAATACGGACCATCAAAGGTCTGGGACAAGAATCTATACGCTCATCGCTCTTTTGCAAGAGCAACGAGCAGCACACCAACTCCAGCATCCGCGTCTCCCTCCGGCGCGAACTCGGCAGCCCTCTTTCAGAGATACTCATCACCTTCGGACTCCTCTTCATCCTGGTGCTTGGCGGCATGGCCGTCCTGCGCGGAGAGATACCCTCATCCCTCTTCATCCTCTTCGTCATACTCTTCGCACGCCTCATCCCCCCCGTACAGGCACTCATACGCGCCTACAACAACCTACAGAAAGCCGACGCCGCAGCCCAGCGCATCTTCGAAATCCTCGACGCCGACGAACGCATCAAGCAGAAACCACACGCCGCCATCATGCCCCCATTCTCCCACAGCATCCAGTACCGCGACGTCTCCTTCAGCTACACACCCGAAGGCGAAGACCCTGTCTTTGTCCTCCAGCATCTCAACCTCACCATACCCAAAGGAGAGACCCTCGCCATCGTAGGCCTCTCTGGTGCCGGCAAAAGCACCCTCGCCGACCTCCTGCCTCGCTTCTACGACCCCACGGCAGGCTCCATCCTCATCGACGGAACACCCATCACCGACCTCGACATCAACAGCCTCCGAAAACAGATAGGCCTCGTTTCTCAACACTGCATCCTCTTCAACGACACTGTGGCCAACAACATCGCCTTCGGCTGCCCCGACTACAGTATAGAGAATGTCATCCATGCCGCCCAAATCGCTCATGCCGACCAATTCATCCGACAACTGCCGCAAGGCTATCAAACACCCATTGGCGACAGCGGTCTCACCCTCAGCGGCGGACAGCGGCAGCGGCTCAGCATCGCCCGCGCAATCCTCAAAAACCCGCCTATCCTAATCCTCGACGAAGCCACAAGCGCCCTCGACACCGAGAGCGAACAACTCATCCAACAAGCCCTGCAACAAGTCATCAAAGGACGCACCGTCATAGTCATTGCCCACCGTCTCTCCACCATCGCCAATGCGGACAACATCGTCGTCCTTGACCACGGCAGGATTATTGAGCATGGCACACACCAGCAGCTCACAGCTACCCGAGGAGCCTACAGCCGCCTCGTAAAAATGAATATTGAATAATAAAGGCAACTTCTATAAATTCAAGAAAATTAATGATAATAAATTTTTTTACACGAA
>JAKSML010000026.1 GCA_024400665.1 Bacteroidales bacterium | reverse complement strand
GGTATATGGGATTTTTTTGTTATCTTTGCAGTTGCTAAGGGATTGGCTAATCCTTATTGATTTGTCTGTAAACAATTTAAATTGATAATCTTATGAAGAAGTTAATGCTTTTTGCTATGGTTGCATCGCTGCTGGTTTTTGCGGGGTGCGAGAAGGAATGGTGGCTGCTGCCTGACGTGACAGACACAACAGACACAACTGATGAGCCAGATACGGAGCCTTCGGGTGACGGGCTGTTCAGTGTGTCGGATGGTAAGCAGGTGCGGTTTGCGCCGGGGAACTTGGTGTATAGCGGGGGGTATCATTTTACGGCGCACCAGTATGACTACGGCGGATATTTCGGCTGGGGGACGGGGAGCAATCCGACGAATACTTCTACCGACTGGGAGGACTACCCCTCGTTTGACGACTGGGGGAATCATATCGCTGGCGGATGGCGCACGCTGACCAATGATGAATGGTATTATGTGATATGGATAAGAACCGATGCTTCTGCCAAGCGCGGGGCTGCCACGGTGTGCGGGGTGTATGGCATGGTGCTGCTGCCGGACAGCTTTAGCGGCGGGACGTTCACCGCTGGCTTTGATAATGGCTATAGTGCGAATGTGTATGACGCATCTTCGTGGGCGGATATGGAGGCTGCTGGTGCTGTGTTCTTGCCTGCCGCGGGCTGGCGCTACGGCACGGAGTTGCGCGATGTTGGGGTGTGCGGCGAGTATTGGTCGTCCGACTGCGTGTGCCTCATGGGCTTCAACGGCGGCGACATGTACTACCACTTAGACTACTACTCTCGGTACTACGGGCTTTCTGTCCGGCTTGTTCAGGATTATTAAAATATTAGATCATTGTCGGGCAATCCCGAAGAGGGCTTGTCCGCAAGTGAATGTTTTATGCAAGGCTCGGGCTTGTTGCCCGAGCCTTTTTGAGTGGGTAGGAGGGACTAGGGAGGAATGGGAGAGAATGGGAGGGAATGGGGGAGCATGGGATTGGGCTAATGGGGCTAATGGGGCTAATGGGGCTAATGGGGCTAATGGGGCTAATGGGGCTAATGGGGCGGGGGCCGGTTTGAGTAATGAGTAATGAATAATGAATAATGAGTGGGGCGGGGGCCGACTAATGGGCGGGGGATAAAAAATTGTTGGGCGGGGGACAATATTATTGTCGTGGGAGCGTTATTGGGGTATATTAATGTAAGCATACGATGAAGAAGCATCTCTTTCTGGTGGCAGCTTTCGCGCTGCTGAGTGCCACGGCCCTGGGTCAGGCCGACAGGGCTAAGTTCTATATAGAGGGGCAGCTGGCCACGCCTAACCGCGCGGGGGAGCCTTGGAAGCTGTATAATGTTCACAGCCAGGGCATCACGTTCAGCGAGAGCGACACGCTCTACGGCCATGACACGGAGCGGGGTGTGCAGCTGGTGTTTGACCATGCCGCCACGACGCACCCACAGGGCTTCGGCTGCGGGCTGAAGTTCTACCGCTGGCAGAATAACAGCGGGAGGTGGCAGGTAGATAGCGAGGTGGAGAACGCGGAGGCGGCTTTCTCGCAGCAGAAGGTGATGAGCATCATGCTGGTGCTGGACTGCAGCTCTTCGATTGGCAAGGGGGATTTTGAGAAGCTGAAGGAGGCGGCGAAGCAGTTTATCGAGGTGATTGCCGCGAAGTCGAGCGACGGGAATGTGCATATCGGCATCGTGGGGTTCAGCTCGATGAATAACACGCGCACTTTCGGCTTGCAGCCGCTGACGAAGGAGAGCCGCGAGAGGATGGGCGAGTTTATCGACACGCTCCAGCTGAGCAACCGCACGGCTTTCTATTACGCTATCAACCACAGTCTGAACACGATGGAGAGCTATGCCAAGGGGCTCAGGGTGGGCAAGGATAAGAAGTATGACGGCAACTTTGTCATCGCTTTCACGGACGGGTATGACAACGACTCGTTCGACCCGCAGATTGGCAAGTCGGCCGAGGGGACGGAGCACAGTTATTTCAAGCATGTGAACCAGCGCATCATGACGGAGAAGATTGGCGGAGCCCCCATCGAGAGCTATGTCCTCGCCATCCGCGGCAATGATGTGGATAGGTCGAACACGGACTTTGAGCGGGTGCTGGCAGCCCTCTCGCATAACTCGTCGGGCGACAAGTTCTACTCGCTCTCTAACTTTGACAAGCTGGAGGCCGCCTTTGAGGAGATTGGCACGAACCTTATCAATAAGTGGCAGAGCATATACTGCTATATTCCACGCGGATATGACGGGCGTGTGCGCTGGACGATAGAGTGCGGCGACGTGGCCCGCAAGTTCTTCATGGGGGCTTGCGCGAGCATCGGCGGGCTGAGCTACAAGGGTGCCGAAGACCCCAGCCTTCAGGGCGGTGCCATCTTCGGCGCAGGGCTGGATATGGCCTTCCCTATCACGGATGTGCTCTCGCTGGGGGGATATGTGGAGCTTAATGTCTCGCGCGGCGTGGGCTTCGCCTTCACGCCCGAGGCTATGTTCTCTTTCCCTAACAACAGCGCCATCATCCTCGGCGTGGGCTACCGCGGCACCGACCATTTCAGGAGCAACGGCTTCCTCTTCCGCGCCGCCTATAAGCATACTACGCCGTGGTACTTCACTGCCTCCTACTCCGTGGGCACGGGCAACACGTTCATGCTCGGCGCCGGATATACGCTCTTTGGCCGCGTTATCAACTAGGGGCACAGCTAATTATTCATTTTAATTGGAACATGAATTATCATGAATTAGCCATGAATTAAATCATGAATTATTATTGTGCAACAATTATTCATAAAATGAGAGCAACGTTTAAGATTATGCTGGCAGCGGGCTTCCTTATGGCCACAGGCTGCTTCTGCCACGCCCAAGGGACTGGGCAGCCTTCGAAGGAGTGGATGAAGTCCTCGGAGGATGTCTTCTACTATAACTGCAAGGTGAAGAACGGCACCATCAAGCCCGGCTCGGCAGGCGACAGCACCGTCTATCACTACGACCAGGCAGGCAACACCATCGAGTCTGAATATAGGCTCGGCTCGCTCCTCCGCCACGGAAGGTATGAGTATGACAGTCACGGGCAGATGACCTACAACGAGCTGCTGGACGAGACTGGCGACACGCTTATCTGCTGCCGCTACCAGCACAGCTACGACGCGTGGGGGCGCTGTTATGAGCAGGTGTGCCGCTGCAAGGGCACCCTCTCAGTGACGGAATACAGCAACACCGACTACGGCGACAGCACCGCTCAGGACATCTTCGAAGAGGGCTCGCTGAAATACCGCGAGGTATTCGACACCCAAGGCCGAAAGATAAAGTCCTACTCCCACCCAAACGGAAACGGGAAGTTCACCATGCTGCAAATCTCCTCCTACGAGCCAGCACCGCTGCCCCCCACCAACGGCCTCGACGCCTACAGCGATGTCTCCTTCTACGAATATAACGAACACGGAGACATCACCAAATCATGGGAACTGGCAAAGGGCAAATGGACGGAGGAGACGCGCTACGAATATGAGTACGACAGCCACGGCAACTGGACGACGAAGCTCATCATCACCCGCAACAGCATCACCCTCGTGAAGCGCAGCATCCAATACTGACTGCGCCAAGCAGCCTTTCACACAGACAAAGCAGCACCTTATAGCACAAAGATTAAAAGAAGTCGGCGGTGAGGAATACCCCATCGCCGACTTCTTTATTGCGAAACCGCGTAACCGATTACTTCTTCTTCATCGTCACTTGCAGGTGAAGATCCCGCTTGGGGTTGAGGTACGTAACCGTGTCATAAAAGAGATGCGCATCTTCGGCAAGGCGGCCTGTGGGATACTTCCACGTCGATTCAAAAACTGTATCATTATCGTCGTTTACAAAAAGGCCCGTGATTTTCGATCCTTCACAAACGGACGCGCCTAACAACCTATTGGAGCGGAACCATCCGTGTTCCACCATATAGTCATAACTATCGGACACAATGGAGACACATGGATAGAGGGTGTCAAGCACCTCGCCAGACTTCTTCTCTTCGGTACCATCCGAACGGCGAGTGGTAATGGTTTGGTTCACTTTTCGGACAGGGAAGACATTAATGGCTAAGGCGTTGGCCATGGTCTCAAGACCTCGCACGGGGTCCTCATCCGTATAAGTCAGTTCGATACTGTCCTGACCCGAATAGTCTGCCTTGCAATCCATCCTCATCCACTGTTCGCCCGATGCGTCGTAGATAATCATGCCGTCGTGCTGATTGAGGACGTACTTGCCGGTGAAATTCACCGACGAGTCCACCGTACATGCCACATCTACCGTGCCATCATTGTGAAAGGTGAATTCGTAATTCTCCAGATTGAAGAATTCACTGCATGTCAGCGGCGTGCTCTCTTCATCATCTGCCAACATTACGATTTTGTCCACCACATAGGTTGCGGCTTCAGGCTTCTTGCAATTGGCGAATAATACCAGTGCCATCACTGGCAAAGCCACGAGCAGCGAAAGGCTGCCGAAACGTTTTTTTGTCTGCTTCATCATATTAATACGTTTTGGGGTTAAACTATAGTCGAAATTGTTGCCGATTGCGCTATACTTCCGTCCTGAAAGCTGATGATAGAGCAATTCGAGATAGCCCACGCCATTGGGGAGCGACACCATCTGACGGTCGGCCTGATACTCATGCACACGCTTCAACTCTATGGCATATAGCCACACAAAAGGATTGAACCAAAACGCCGTTTTCAACACCTCGCACAGCAGGACATCTGCCGTATGATGCTGCCGGACATGCACAAGTTCATGCCCCAGCAGTTGGTTCAATTCGTCATCCGTAAAGTCGCTGCGACCTATCACAATCCTCCGACCAAAAGAGAATGCGGGCATGTCTCCTTCCACTATTGCCAAGCGATAACCGTCATGGTCGGAAAACGCCAGCCTGCTCAATTTGTTCTGCAAACGGACAAAGCGGACAGCAAACAGCAGTACCATCACCGCAACACCCAGCCAATACACACATCCCACAATCGCCAACAGCGTCATGCTCACACTGTCGGGCTTCTCACTTTCGGGCTCTTTGGATATTTGGGGGTCGGTAACGTCAAAAGCGTCTGCCTTTGGGGCAGCTGTCGCGGCCAGTTGTTGATCAAAGACAATGAACTGATAGCGGACGGGGGCAGTTCCTATCGGTTGGGGAAAGGATCCAGGCACTCGCAGATGCACCATTGGCAATAGCAGCGATAGCACCATGGTGGAGAGCAAGTAAAACCGCACCATCTGGTGGCGTACCTCGCGACGCATCAGCAGCCAATAGCCTAAAAGAAACAATGCCATTGCCACCGTCGCATAAAAGATATAACTGATTTGTTCCATACGACAGTCTTCTATTCTTTATTTTCCTTTTCTCTGCGAGTCTGCTCAATGAGCTGGCTTAAATCGTCAAGGTCTTGGGACGAGATATTTTTATCCTTTAGGAAAAACGAGACCAGCGAACTATACGAGGCACCGAAATAGTTCTTCATCAACAGCCCCAGCATCTGCCCAGAATATTTCTCCTTGCTCACTATGGGGAAATATTGGTTATTGCCATTATACTCCTGATGGCCAACAAATCCTTTGCTCTCCAGGATACGAATGATACTTAATACTGTGCGATAGGCTGGCTTGGGCTCATCTACATTGGATGCCACTTCGCCAGCGAATCCTTTGCCGAGTGTCCAAAGGGACTGCATCACCTGCTCTTCAGACTTGGTAAGAGTTCCCGTTTCTTGATTTTTCTTTCTTGCCATGATAACAATTTTATTCTTATGATTATTTTTTTAATCCAAATAACGGCAATTTTAGATTATTATTTTACCTAATTGATTATTTTTTTAATCCAGCAATTAGGATATTAGCAAAACTACTGATTTTCAATACACACAAACAATAAAAAAAAGCTGCCACAATCTCTTGTGGCAGCCCAATATTATGAAAAAAAACAATTACTCAGCTTCTTTGCGGAGGGTGAGCTCGACGCTGCGGGTGCGGATTTCCTTGCAGATGGCGTCGATGAAGGGCTCTATCTGCATCTGTCCGAGGTCGCCGTCCTTGCGGTTCCATGCGGCCACGAGGTGCTCGTCCTGCTCTTTCTGACCGATGAGGAGCGCGTAAGGAATCTTCTGCATACGGGTCTCGCGGAGCTTGTAGCCAATCTTCTCGCTGCGGCGGTCGATGGTGGCCTCGATGCCGTTCTCTTTGAGCTTGTTGGTCACCTCTTCGGCATAGTCGAGGAACTTTTCGGAGATGGGGAGCACGCGCACCTGCTCGGGCATGAGCCAGGTGGGGAAGGCGCCCTCATATTTCTCAATCAGCCAAGCCAGGGTGCGCTCGTAGCAGCCCATGCTGGTGCGGTGGATGATATAGGGGCGGGTGCGGCTGCCGTCCTTGTCGATAAAGTACATATCGAACTGCTCGGCCAGCAGTGCGTCCCACTGCACAGTAATCATCGTATCCTCCTTGCCATAGACGTTCTTGGCGTTGATATCGACCTTGGGGCCATAGAAGGCTGCCTCGCCCACATCCTCGGTGAAGGGGATGTTGAGCTCGGTGAGGATTTCGCGGATATGCTGCTCGGTTTGTTCCCAGGTCTCGGCGTCGCCGATATACTTCTTCGTGTCGGCGGGGTCCCACTTGGAGAGGTGCCAAGTGACGTCGTCGAGGAGGCCGAGGGTCTTGAGGCAGTATTTAGCCAGGTCGATGCAGCCCTTGAACTCTTCCACCATCTGGTCGGGGCGGACGATGAGGTGGCCCTCAGAGATGGTGAACTGACGCACGCGGGTGAGGCCGTGCATCTCGCCGCTGTCCTCGTTGCGGAAGAGGGTCGAGGTCTCGCCATAGCGGCAGGGCAGGTCGCGGTAGGACTTCTGGCTGTTCTTATAGACATAGTACTGGAAGGGGCAGGTCATGGGACGCAGAGCGAAGACCTCCTTGTCCTTCTCCTCGTCGCCCATCACGAACATGCCGTCCTTATAGTGGTCCCAGTGGCCGGAAATCTTGTAGAGGTCGCTCTTAGCCATGAGGGGTGTCTTAGTGCGCATATATCCGCGGCGGGTCTCCTCGTCCTCAATCCAGCGCTGCATGGTCTGGATGACCTTGGTGCCCTTGGGGAGCATGAGCGGCAGACCCTGGCCGATGACATCGACAGTGGTGAAGTATTCCAGCTCGCGGCCAATCTTGTTGTGGTCGTGGTTCTTCACATCTTCGAGATACTGGAGGTAGGCTTCCAGGTCCTCTTTGGTGAAGAAGGCGGTGCCGTGGATGCGGCTGAGCGACTTATTCTTCTTGTCGCCGCGCCAATAGGTACTGCTGGCAGCGATGAGCTTGAAGCCCTTGATGGGGCGGGTGTTGAGCAGATGGGGTCCGCGACAGAGATCGACGAAGTTGTTCTGCTTATAGATGGTGATGGTCTCGCCTTCGGGGATAGCCTCAAGCAGTTCCACCTTATAGGGTTCCTGGCGCTGGGTCATCATTTCGAGAGCCTCGTTGCGGGTCACCTCCTGACGTTCCAGACGTGTGGCCTTCTTGATGATGGACTTCATCTCTTTCTCGATGGCGTCGAGGTCCTCGCGGCTGAAGGGGCGGAAGTCGAAGTCGTAGAAGAAGCCATTGTCAGTAGAGGGACCAATGGTAATCTTAGCCTCAGGGAAGAGGTTCTGCACGGCCTCAGCCATGATATGGGCTGTGGTGTGGCGCAGCACCGAGAGGCAGTCCTTGCAAGTGGTGTCCAGCAGTTCAATGTCGCAATCGGTCGTGATGGTAGTTCGGAGATCGATGAGCTTAGATTCATTGTTGATTCTGGCCACGACATAATTGTTCAGACCTTCCGGATTTACCATTTTGATGATGTCGATAATTGAGCACGGCTGCTCAATTGACACCTCACCAAAGTTTTTAACGATTACTTTCATTGTTTGTTTCTCCTTTATATATAATAAGTTAGTAGAAGTCGATGAATTAATTTAATTCTGCAAAGATACAAAATAATACTGACATAGACAAAATAATTTATAGAAAAGATTTCCCCTCACCCGCAAACATCTTGATTTTAGGAAATCAGAAATACACTTCCAGCCTCTTCGCTCCTTTCAGCAACGGCATCCCAGGACTGCTCTTGAACGCCAATGTGGACTTATAATGCGACTTCCACCGAATGCTGCCATCATCAGCCACATATGTGATATGGTGCGTGCCTTTATCTGTGACTGCCACCAGCTCATCCGACGCATCCATCACCACCATGGCCCACTCGCCCTTCAGCTCCTTCAACACTGTCGTCTTCACCCAGGCTCGTACCTCCCCAACATTCGACAGGCCGCACAGGACCCCTATCAGACCCTCTTCATCCACCCCGCAAGGGAATGTAGCCGCATAGCCATGCGCATCCATCTGCCACAGCTGCACAGCGTTGACCGTATGCTCCTCGCACCAAGCCGGCACGCATTCCCGCAGTGCCTTCTTCACAGCCCTCTCGCTCTTCGCATTACGGACAAGCAGCAGCGTACTCTTGTCCGCGGGCTCTGCCATACACTTCATCCGAAACTGACGCGCCTCCTCTTCTTCTTTCTCTGGTGAAAGTTTGAGCAGCTCCACCCCAAACACAACAACCACAGCGCCAAGCACCGCATACAAAATAAAACCCAACCATTTGCCTTCCAACAAATTGTCCACCCCTGTATATAGCATAAAACCGCCAAGTGCAAAAAGGAACGCAGCATACGCCCAGCCGTCAATTCTCTTACGCAAGGGAGTCTTGTCCAACTCCTTGAGTCCTTCGCGATAGCTTTTCTCAGACTTAAACTCTTCCGCTCGATTAAGGAACAGTCCATACCAGACCATCACTCCACAGCAACACACCAATATGACAAACGCCATCCAACTCACAAAGCTCGACTCCACCTCTCCAACCAGCGGACAATTGAAATAGGCTCCCACGCCACAAATCGCGCCCACCACACAAAAGAACAATCTCGGAAAGATATCTCCTATCTTCATATCACTATTCTTTATTTGTTACAACATTTGCCACCTCTTCCTCATACACGAGGTAGCCCGCCTCCGAGGGATGGTCGAGGACGAGGGCGGTGTCCTTCTCCTTCCTCAGCCGCCACATCACCATAAGGTCGCCCGCAGCCGCTGAGATGAAAACGACCCCGAAGATGTACAGCCACACAAGCCCCAGAAAGAGCGACAGCACCGCCGGCACTATGCCCAGCAGCAGGCAGGGCATGAAGGCTCCAAGCATATAGTGGCGCTTGAGCAGCGGCTCATCGCAATGGCAGTAGGGCGTGAGATACTTCCATATCACCCCGAAGCTGATGGCGCGGAAGCCTCGCTTGGCAAAAAGTGCCCAGGTGAGGCCGTGGATGAGCTCGTGCACCACGATGCCCGCAATCAATGCCACCACGAAGATGACAAGACTTCTCAAGCCCATCTTCCGCAGCGGGACGCCGCAGCACTTCACCGCCACCACAAGCAGCAGCCCGAACACAGCTCCCGCCACCAAAAGCAACACCACAGACCACAGATTGGCCTTTGCAATACTGATTGTCTCCTTACGTTCTCTCATATTATAAATCATTAAATATCATCTTTATCAAAGCATCCCTTCCATCACCACCAAAGTCATGAAGCCCGCCAGCAGCGCGTAGGTAGCCTGCTTCTGATAGCCGTGGGCATGAGTCTCGGGAATCATCTCATCGCTCGTCACATACAGCATGGCGCCGCCCGCAAAGCCCAGCAGCACAGGCAGCAGGGCCTCTGAGACGCTTCCCAGGCCGTAGCCAATCCACACTCCCGCCACTTCGAGCAGTCCTATGGCGAGGGCTATCACAAAGGTCCGCAGCCGCTTCACGCCCGCCAGCAGCAGCGGCGCGATGATGACCATGCCCTCGGGCACGTTCTGCAACGCTATGCCGAAGCTCACCGCCCACGAGGCCTCCGCCTCGCCGCTCATGCTCACACCTGCGGCAATGCCCTCGGGCAGCTTGTGCAGCGCGATGGCCATCACAAAGAGCAGCACATGGTTCAGCGAAGCGTTGTTGTGATGTTCCTCGGCATCGAGGCCTGTGATGTGGTGCAGGTGAGGCGTCACCAGGTCGAGCACATTCAGGAAGTACGCGCCCGCCATCACGCCCAAGGCCACTATCCACCACCTCGTGCCGCCCTCGAAGGCCGGCACAATGAGACCCACGGTCGAGGCCGCCAGCATGATGCCCGCGCAGAAGCCCAGCACCGTGTCGTTCCACTTATGCGGCAGCCCCTTGATGAGGAAGCCCAGCAGGCTGCCTATTATCGTGGCTCCGCAGAGCCCCGCAGCACTTATCCAAACTTGTGTCATAATGCCATTATCCTCCTATCCTTTATGCCCGGCACACACAGCAAGCCGCTATCTCTCCGAGAACAGACGCATACACAGCATTTCTCAGTCCTTGCAGTCCAAGACCCAATGACCCTTAGTGTCAATACTCTCGTATGATTTTCAACGCCTTGCAGCCATGCCGCACATTTTTTCATAACCTCAGATGTTTCTATTTTATTTTGCAAAGATACGAAATTTTTTCCATTCCACCAAAAAATATTTCATCTCCAAAACTCGCCCACGCCATCAGTCGAATGTGCGTTCGATTCCTCATTCGACTGACAGACTCCTATCTATCATCAAGTTGCGCCCGCCAGTCGAACAGTTGAACGCCCTTGCCCCTCCCCTGCTGCGGCACCTTTTGCCGAGGCCCTCATCCGTTATGAATTTTTAAGACCCTGGAGGCGATATGTTAAAATCTCAAGCTCAAAAACTGACCTTAAGCCATTCCTCCGCAAAAGTGCCCAATCACCTCCGCCATAGCGACATAGAACATCCGCCCACGCTCCGCCATTTTTCCGCCCTCCGAGCGGAGCTTGAGCGGAGCTAAGGCGGAGCTATAGCGGAGCTTCGACGAGCAATGAGAATCCCGCTCCGAAATGTTAAAATTCGCCACGCCGCACACGGCATAAACGAGAGCACTAAACGTCAAAAAAGGAATAAAAAAAATCTTGCTGATATCGATTTTTTTCGTATATTTGCAAATGATTATTAAAGAGATGATATCTCATGTCTCATTATTAGTCAAATTTTTTTCTGCGTATGTCTCGCCATCTGTGCCATGACGGGACCACTCCATAGACGCCGAGCATAAAGAAAGCGGCGGCCTGTGAGGGCTGCCGCTTTGCCAGTTTATCGCGTTGAGGGAAAAGACTAGTGTCTCTTCTCTTTGATACGGGCTTTCTTACCGGTGAGATCACGGAGATAGAAGATTCTAGCTCTGCGGACGGCGCCACGCTTGTTGACGTCGATCTGCTCGATGAACGGGCTGCGGATGGGGAAGATACGTTCCACACCAACGCCGTTAGTGATCTTACGGACAGTAAAGGTCTCAGTAGAACCGCTTCCGCTGCGCTGTAAAACAACGCCCTGGAAGTTCTGGATACGTTCTTTGTTACCCTCTTTAATTTTGTAATGGACAGTGATGGTATCGCCAGCCTTGAATTCGGGGAAGTCTTTACGCTCGACCAAATCCTCTACATATTGCATTAATTCAGTTTTTCCCATGACATAGAAGTTTTAAAGGTTAATCACTTAGTTAGTTTGGCTTATTTCTTAACCATCTTGACAACAGCGGTGAAAGCCTCGGGGTTGTTCATAGCCAGGTCGGCGAGAACTTTGCGGTTCAATTCGATGTTGTTCTTATGTAATTCGCCCATAAACACGGAATAAGAAATACCGTTGATGCGGCAACCGGCGTTGATACGGTTGATCCACAGTGCGCGGAACTCTCTTTTCTTATTCTTTCTGTCGCGGTATGCGTAAGTCTGACCTTTTTCCCATTTGTTCTTGGCAACGGTCCAAACGTTTTTACCTCTGCCCCAATAACCTTTGGTGCGGTTGAGGATTTTCTTTCTGCGAGCTCTGGAAGCTACAGCATTTACTGATCTTGGCATTTTTGTTTAATTGTTTTTCATTTAAGCGGAGGCCGGAGCCTCTCTTAGGTGCTTTAAATAATGGTTAATAACTCCGATTGATTTTGCACAGAAGACTTACGTCTTAGGCAAGAAGCATTCTCTTGACGCGCTTCTCGTCGTCGCGGCTCACCAGTGCGGTGTGGTCGAGATTACGTTTCTGCGTGGTCTCTTTCTTAGTCAGAATGTGGCTATGATAAGCATGCTTTCTTTTGATTTTGCCGGTGCCAGTGAAGGTGAAACGCTTCTTGGCAGCAGCCTTGGTTTTCATTTTTGGCATTACTTTACTGTTTTTTAAGTTAGACTATATATTGCGATAATCTGGTTTCTTTATTTTGTATTTGTCTATTCTCGTCCTGTCTGTCGCCGTGTCCCTTATTTCTTGGGGGCGATGATCATGAGCATGCGCTTGCCTTCGAGGCGGGGCATCACTTCGGGCTTGCCGTATTCGAGGAGCGACTCGGCAAACTTGAGCAGCTGGGCTTCGCCCTGTTCCTTATAGACGATGGAGCGGCCGCGGAAGAATACATCGACTTTCACCTTGTTGCCTTCGGAAAGGAAACGCTTGGCGTGGTTGAGCTTGAACTCGAAGTCGTGGTCGTCGGTCTGCGGGCTGAGGCGGATTTCCTTGATGACCACCTTGGTGGAGTTGGCTTTGCGCTCTTTCTCCTTTTTCTTCTGCTCATAGACATACTTCTGATACTCGATGATCTTGCACACCGGAGGATTGGCGGCTGGGGAGATCATGACGAGGTCCAGGCCGTCGTTGTAGGCCATGGTGAGCGCATCTTTGGTGTTCATGATGGTCGGTTCCATACCATCACCTACCACACGCACGATGGGCACGTTGATGCGTTCGTTGATAAGATGTTCGGGCTCTTTCTTTTGTGGCCCTTTTGCACGCCCTTTGTTTGCATTATTGGGGGCGCCGGGGGTAATTGGTGCTGCTATAGCTTGGTTCTCCTATATTTGTTTATACATACCCAACTTATTGGTTGAGCGGTTAATACACTATTCGGCGAGCCTAATTAATTAGGTTCTTCGGAAATGCAAAAATACACAATTTTATTGATATACAAAAAAAAAGTTTTATTTTGAGCACTTTAGCCCACCTTAAACCACCCTCGGAGCGGGCTTGGCGGCGCTATCGGAGGGCTCTTTTTTGTGGGTGATTTTCGCAGAAGCTCTTTCGCATTCCTTTGGCGGCATGCACCGTCCCTACCCTTTGATCTGGAGACGGAAGCCTTCGTCGATGAGGGGCTGAACAAGGGCGGTCATCTCTTCGACGGTGAACTTTTCGAGGCCTTGCGCAGGCGTGGGTCGGTCGATGGTATATACCATGATTTCGCGCGGACGCAGGCGGCGCACGATATCCATCCAACCGTCGAGGACTTCGGGACGGGAGGAGTCGAAGTCATACTCCTTGCTGCGGAGCATGCAGGTCTGTAGGACGAAGTTGCCCTGGAACTGTTCCAAGGCTTCGACAACGCGGGCGATGTCGTAGCCCGGCGCCGGCTTGTTGATTTTCTCGATGAGCGCGTTGGTGGGGGCGTCGATCTTCATGATGGGGTTATCGACCTTGCTGAGGGCTTGGAAGACCTCGGGAAGGTGGACTCTCGTGGCGTTCGAGAGCACGGAGACCTTGGCCGTGGGGGCAAGCTCGTCGCGCAGACGCAGGGTGTCGTCGATTATCTGCGGGAAGGCGGGGTTGATGGTGGGCTCGCCGTCGCCCGAGAAGGTGATGGAATCGACCTTGGTGCCTTGTTTCTGCAGGCGCACGAGCATATTCTTAAGGTCGGCGCTCACTTTGGCGGCTGTGGGGATGACGGTGTCGTCACGGCCGTCTTTGTTCCAGCCGCATTCGCAATAGATACAGTCGAAGTTGCAGATTTTGCCCTTCTCTGGCAGGAGGTTGATGCCCAAAGAGGTGCCAAGACGACGGCTGAAAATAGGTCCGAAAACGGTTTCTTCGCGTAGCATAGCAGTTTATTTTACCCAGTGGATGTAGTCTTCTTTGCGAGGCTTGGCCTCGGGTATTGCCGTGGCGGGATAGCCCACGATGCAGTTGCCGATGCCGACGTAGTTGCCTTTGATGCCTAATTCAGCCAAGATGACCTTGCCTTCGGGCGAGGCGAAGACTTCTTTGGCACGGTTCACCCAGCACGAAGCCAGGCCTAAGGCATGGGCGGCGTTGAGCATGTTGCCCATCACGAGGCAGCCGTCTTCGAAGGGCGTGCAGCCTTTGTCTTGATCGACGAGCACCACAAGCACGGCAGGAGCGCCGTAGAAGGGATCGCTGTCGGCGCCCATCACCTGGGCGTTGAGACGGCTCATTCGGTCGCGCAGTTCTTTGTTGGTGACGGCAAGGATGATGGGGCACTGCGTGCTGCGCCCGCTGGGGGCGTAGGTGCCGGCTTTGCAGATGGTGGCAAGGTCCTCGTCTGAGGGCATCTGGCTGGTGTATGCACGCACGCTGCGGCGCGTCAAAAGGTCTTGTATTGTCTGTTCCATATTACTGTAGGGGGCTACTAATTATTCGTGCTAATTTTATATTTTGATAAACACGAGAATATCCAGTGAATATTCGAGCATAAATTATTGCTGTACAACAAATTATTTATGAAAAAATTCGTGGATAATTCATGGTCATTCGTGTAAAAAAACTTATTATCATTAATTTTCTTGAATTTTTAGAGGTTACCTGTAGAATATGGGCTCGCACGAATGCGAGTCCTTCTTTATGATTGCTGTTTTTGTCCACCTCTAACTATTCATGCTAATTACAACATAAATCATCGTGAATTTGACCATAAATTATTGTTGTCAAACAAATCATTCATGAAAAAATTCGTGGATACTTATGGAAATTCGTGTGAAAAATCTTATCATCATTGACTTTATTGAATTTTTAGAGGTATCCTTTATTGAAACATTACAGTATCCGAAGAGACCTCAGCATCTGCTCGCGCTCCCGCACGAGAATGACGAAGGTTGAGGCTGTCGATATTCTGTAGGTCGTGAATCTTCTTGATGACTTTGGTCGAATTGGGCTCCTGCTGCTCACGCTCACGCGCCTTGGGACTGACTTGGTATAGCACCATGGAGATGACTAAATAGCCCGCAAAGAAGAACATGATGAAGGCTGTGACTTTGTTCATGATATTCAGCACCTTTGCCGTGATGATGCGCTGCAGAAGGGATGCCAGCTTGCATTTCAGCACGTCTAAGCTCAGCGTGGAGCTTAGTACGCCAAGGAAGAAGATGTACCGTTCTAAGGGCTTCAGCTGAAGCTCGCCTGTGAGCAGGGCTATCACGGAGACCCAATAGATCCAGATGAGCGGGTTGACGAAGTTGATGACGAAGCCCTGGAAGAAGATGTAGCGACGACGCGGCTCCCCGCCTTTGTCTTTGAACTTGATGCGCGACTCTTTGCCGTCAAGGCTCGTGACTTCTTTCCTAAAGGAATGGATGCCCATCATCAGCAGCACGCCGCCACCTATCGAGGCCACCCACACATTGTGCAGGGCTTCGTAGAGATCGACGTTCTTGAAGACGGTGAGGACCAAGAAGACTATGATGACATCGCCTGCGCTGACGCCAAAAGCAAACGGGTACGACTTCTTAAAGCCATACTGAACGCTGGTACGGATCTGCGAAAAGAACGCAGGCCCGAAGCTGAAGAACAGCGACAGCGCTATACCGCATGCGATACCAAGAATAAGTTCAATCATAGTCGGATTATTGCTTATTACAACCTATATAAAACGACAAAATAAAAAAAAAATTATCCATAATGAATAATTTTTGTATTTTTGCATATAATAATTTCAACTAATATAAACATAACACTCTAAATACCATGAAGAAAAGAGCACTCACACTCGCTGCAATTTTTGCACTATCTCTGTGCGGATGCAGCAACGACAGCCCCGAAAAAGCCGTCGAAGGCTTCTATAAAGCCTCTCAGGAACACGACATGATGAAGGCCTTGAACTACACCAACGTCGATGAATCCGAACGCGAACAGATTGCCGAAATCGTCAACACGATGGGCATAGACATCATCGACTACGAAATCCTGAACACCGTCATCGACGAAGGAGACACCACCGCCACCGTTGAGCTAACCCTCCGCGCCACCAGCGCCCAAGCCCCCGACACCATAGAATCCACCCCCCAAATCCCCTGCCTCAAAACCCAATCCGGTTGGAAAGTCCTCTTCCTCTAAATCCTCAGCCATAAAAACAAAAAAAAGAGTGCTGTTCTCCAGCACTCTTTTATGTATAATGTCTATTACATTACAAGGGAAGATTCGAGGGAAGAATATCCTCATGACCAAAATAGAAATTGTGGAAATCGGTACGAGTGGAGAAGAAAGGTGCGGTCATAGTAGTACGCTCATTTCTGCGGATGCTCAAACCATTCTGACCAACAGTAAGGTTATCAGATACATAGGTCATCTCCTGCGAATTGCCACCTTCATTAATTGTGAAATAAATAACCATCTTAACGTTAGCACCATTTGGCAACTCTGCGACAGGGAAATTGCCAACGATATCAATACGATCACCGTTGGTCACAGTGATTGCAGGGGTATCTTCTGCAGGGTAAGCATAAATGATGTTAGAAGGCTCCCAAGTAGGATCGACATGGAAAACGCAAGCAGGATTATCGTTGTTTGCAGTTTCGATGTTTTCAACAAAGCCAGGACCTGCAATATAGTTGTCAGAAAGGAATCTCACCTCTGTAACCGTGAGCGTAGCAGCCGAAGTATAATTGGTACTATACTGCTGGTTAAAAGAGCTAATGAAGTTCGCACCGAATTTAATTGCAGGAGCAATCAAAGCAGTAGTGTTTTTCAAGCTAAACACAGAGCCACGGGTCACCTCATCAAGATATGCAACCAAAGGCCACTGAGATACGAAATCACCCTGTCTTAAGCTAACAGCATAAGCAGTACCAGCAGCAGGCATAGTGAGTCGCACAGGGACAGTTGTAGACATGGCATCAGTCACATCATCATAACTATATGCTGATGCAGGATAAAGCAATGTAGCAGGATAATTTAACTGATCCGGGCACATTTCCACCATTGCGAATCTCGAATAATTACCTGCAGCATCAATAGCGTCAGCTTCAAGTTCCAATCTTTTCTGTAATCCGTTGACAAAAACTTGATCACCCTGCTGAAACACAACCTGATTACCTACATTATACCAACCTTCTTTATCGGAAGATTCAGCATTAACGCCAGTGACACGCAACATAAAAGTATCACTATCCTTCTTACAACCCGAGAAAGCAATCATTGCCATAGCGGCAACAACAATCATTACTTTTTTCATTTTTCTTAACTTTTTACTAATACGAATTTGGTTAGACAATTAGAGATACAGAATACTTTGGTCAACATACTGTTCAAGGATCTCAGCAGTAGGATTCTGGCAATAGGTGCTGCAAGAGAAACCGTTCTCTACGTTGACGACGTTAGCTTCTACTGCAGGTGCAACGTAAACCTGTTTTTTGTTGTTCTGTTTCATTTTTGTTTTTTGATGTGTTTTTTTTAATTGATAATTGATTTTTATTTTTTCTTTGTACACCTCCCATTATAGGAGACTTATTTTCCCAAGAGCTACATCAATTTTTGTCATTACTGACCCAAATTGAAGGGTTTTAGACTCGTTTTTCTTTCAATTTTGACCGATTTTAATTAACAAATCGTTGTCCATAATTAGTCATATCAAACTGACGGTCACACACATACAGAACTTTTGACCATTCAATTCTTTATCCTAATCGAATGCAAATATACAACTTTTTTTAAATATGGAGAAAAAAAATTCGTATTTTTGCAAAAAAATTTCATGGCAACAATTTCAAAGACCAACGCAGCACGGCTGCTCGACCAGCAGAAAATCCCTTACGAGCTCATCCCTTACGAAGTTGACGAGGCCGACCTCGGCGCCCAGCATATCGCCGACCAGTTAGGCGAAGAGATCCATCAGGTTTTCAAAACCCTCGTTCTTTGCGGAGATAAGACACGCCACTTTGTCTGCGTCATCCCTGGATGCGACGAAGTGGATCTGAAGAAGACCGCCAAGATAACGGGCAACAAGAAGTGCGACCTCATCCCCATGAAGGAACTGCTTCCCCTCACAGGATACATCCGCGGAGGTTGCAGCCCTATCGGCTTAAAAAAGTCCTTCCCTATTTATATACATTATAGTATAGAGGACTTCGACCACGTCTATGTAAGTGCCGGTCTCCGAGGTCTGCAGCTCAAAATCGCCCCCACCGACCTCATCAAGGCAACCCACGCAACTGTCTGCGACCTCACTTCCGAATGACCGTCTATGTCCTGATGACAATCTTCATTCAGATAGATCGAACCGAACAAATCAAACAAGTCCATACAGGCTTGATTGCCCACGCCCACATAAGGGAGCCTCTACAAATTCAAGGAGACTAATGATAATAAGATTTTTTACACGAATATCCATAAATAATTCATGATAAAATTCATGGGCAATTCATGATAATTTATGTTTATCAAAAATATTGAATTGACGTCTCAAAAGCGAGAATATAATCCAAGCGAGCTTGGATTATGCCGAGCGCAAGAGACATCACCGAGGTTAACACGAATGATTAGATGCCCCCTAAATTAGAACGTCTGACAATAGCGAACCCGAGACGGCAAAAAGAGCGATATTTGGACAGGTTTGAATTGTTAAAAAAAATGGAGTGAGGAGGGTCTGGGTAAGGAGTGCCTAAGAAGCTATATGTTAAAAATCCCAATTTTCAAAGCCTCTTATTTCGTCCCAATTTTCATGTTCCAAAAGGTCATTTTCACCGCTCCGCAGTTCCATTGTTTCCCGCAAGAGAAGCGAAGCTTGAGCGAAGCCATTACGGAAACAAAAAGCGTCACAAATGTGTGTGAAAAGAAAATCAGCCCGCCAATATCAGTCATGATATTGGCGGGCCTTATTTGTATCAGTCGAAAATGGATTATGCTTTCTTGATGTCAATCTGCAACTCGTCGAGCTGGTCCTGAGCGATGGGTGAAGGGCTGCCGCTCATCACGTCGCGACCGCTGTTGTTCTTCGGGAAGGCGATGAAGTCGCGGATGCTGTCGGCGCCGCCGAAGAGAGAGCAGAGACGGTCGAAGCCGAAGGCAAGACCGGCATGAGGAGGCGCACCGTATGTGAAGGCATCCATCAGGAAGCCGAACTGCTCGTAGGCTTTCTCATCGGTGAAGCCGAGAGTATGGAACATCTTATTCTGCAGCACACGGTCGTGGATACGGATAGAGCCGCCGCCCACCTCGACACCATTCATCACGATGTCGTATGCGTTAGCACGGATATCGCCCCAGCGACTTTCGTCGTCCAAGAGTGCCTCGTCTTCGGGCTTAGGTGCTGTGAACGGGTGGTGCATAGCGTAGTAGCGCTGTGTTTCCTCGTCCCATTCAAGCAGCGGGAAGTCGATAACCCAAAGCGGAGCATACTGGTCGGGGTTGCGGAGGCCGAGCTGGTTGCCCATCTCAAGACGCAGAGCGCAAAGCTGCACGCGAGTCTTCATGGCGGGACCGCAGAGGATAAGCATCAGGTCGCCAGGCTTGGCACCGAACTTCTCGGCTACAGCCTTGAGGTCGTCCTGCGTGTAGAACTTATCCACACTGGATTTGAAGCTGCCGTCGGCATTGTACTTCACATAGACCATTCCGCCTGCACCCACCTGGGGACGCTTGACGAAATCGGTGAGAGCGTCGAGCTGCTTGCGCGTATATTCGGCACAGCCCTCAGCGTTGATACCCACCACGAGTTCAGCATTGTCGAAAAGGCCGAAGCCATGTCCTTTGACGACATCGTTCAGCTCTACGAACTGCATACCGAAGCGGATATCGGGCTTGTCGCTACCATAGAGACGCATAGCATCATGCCACGTCATGCGGGGAAAATCGCCAAATTCGAGACCTTTCATCTCTTTGAAAAGATGCTTGGCAAGACCTTCGAACATATTGAGCACATCTTCCTGCTCCACGAAGGACATCTCGCAGTCAATCTGCGTAAACTCGGGCTGACGGTCAGCACGCAAGTCCTCATCACGGAAGCAGCGGACAATCTGGAAGTAACGGTCCATGCCAGCCACCATGAGCAGCTGCTTGTACTGCTGCGGGCTCTGTGGCAGGGCGTAGAACTCGCCAGGGTTCATGCGCGAGGGAACGACGAAGTCGCGAGCGCCCTCGGGTGTGGATTTGATGAGCATGGGGGTCTCAATCTCCAAGAAATTACGGTCGCTCAAATAGTTGCGCACCAGCATAGCCATACGGTGACGCAGTTCAAGGTTGCGGCGCACGGGATTGCGACGGATATCGAGGTAACGATATTTCATGCGGAGGTCGTCGCCGCCGTCGCTGTTGTCCTCAATAGTAAAGGGAGGCGTCTTGGCCTCGTTGAGGATATTCAGTTCACGAACCTCGATTTCAATCTCGCCGGTCGGAATCTTGGTGTTCTTGCTCGAACGCTCGATAACGACGCCCTTGACCTGGATGACAAATTCGCGGCCAAGCTTGCGAGCCTTCTCGCAAAGGTCGGCGTTCGTTTCCATGTTGAAAGCGAGCTGCGTGATGCCGTAGCGGTCGCGCAGGTCAATGAATGTCATGCCGCCGAGGTCGCGGGAGCGCTGAAGCCATCCGCAGAGGGTCACCTCTTGGCCGACATTCTTAATATTAAGTTCACCACAAGTGTTTGTTCTGTACATTATGAATATATATTTAGATTCAATATATTATTTACTGGCGGGGGCGGCTGCGGCAGGGGCGGCAACAGCGGTGCTATCTGCTGGAGGCATGGTCAAAGCCTCGTTAAGGCTTTCTGTTGCATTGGCGAACTCCTCCTTCATGCTGCCGAAGAGTTTGTCGGTAGTACGATAGATGATAGAACTTTCGTCATAGTGGAGAGCCTTCATATTGTCGTATCTGTTGAAATAGCCCTTGAAATAGAGCAGTACAAAGGCAACAACCAAGATAACCAGCAAAGTAATCAGACGACGGAGCCACTTGGGCATCTTCTTCTCAGCGTATGGGTCGTCGAGGACGATTCTCGGATAGGAGGCCATCTCGGTCAACGTAGCGCCAAAACGCACATTGACAGGTATCTTGGCATTGATGGCCCAGCCATTAGCATTCAGCACAGGTCCCAAATTACGTTTGCGGAGCTTGCTCCAGGCAATGAACATCGAAGGACCAGAGATTGAGAGTATAACAATCGCAATAATCAAGACAAAAGCGACGGGGCTGGAGAACAATGCCTTGCCAACATTGGTCAAGAAGCTGCCGATAAATCCGACTGCCATGCCGATAGCGGCAAAGATACCGGCGAACTTGGCAATATCAAAGGCTTGCTTTTTCGGAGTGGCTTGTCCGTTGGGGGCGCCATTTGCTTGGACAGCGATAGTAGAAGTTGCAGAGTCTGCCTTATCGGTCATCTTAGCAAAAGCCTTCTCCTCTTTCTCGGCTGCCGACTTGTTCAGTTTCTCAGTAATCCAGTTCCAGAATTTCTTATAGGGCATCCAGAAGGCCTGGCGCACGCTGATGGGGTTATCGATAATCTTCGTCACCACAGCGTCCCAATCCTGACCTGCGCGGTCATAGAAGATGGCGTTCTTGCCAACGCGGAGGTTGTCCAGGTCGCCGTCAGTCATAGCAGCCACAATATTCATCGTCTTGTTCAAGACCTTGGAAGTGCAAGTGCAGTAGATGAGGAACATGCCGCTCAGTTTGGCCATGTCGGTATGTTTCGTCATATCCTCCACACGCATACAGAGATTGCAGCAGCGAGAGTCAATATACAGTTTACCAGCTTGGAAGACAGCAAAATTGTTCTTATCGTAGAAGTCGGCCATAAACAGGTAGTTGCGCAGCAGCGAATAGAAGTCGCGATAGAGGTGGAGCAGACGCTCGAGAGGTTCGATAGCCTCGTGCTCGCCCTTCACCTTCTCGTCATGGTTGTCTGTCTCGGCCTTCACCTGGTCGGCCTTGGAGGCAACGTAGGCGTCAATTTTCGCCAGCACGCCGTTCCATTCGGTCTCGTTGATGCTCTCCTTGCCGGGGAAATCCACATCCAGCACCAAGGTCTTCACCGCCGTGAAAGCGCCCTGCCATGCGGGGTTGATGCCTTCATTGATAGGAAGAACGCAATTGGCGATAGGACGGGAAAGGGGATATTTGGAAATCTCGTCAACACAAGTAGCGAGGTTCTTCTCGCTGATTTCAGCGACTTTCTCAACCGAGACGTCCAAAGCCTGCGTGCAGTCATCGTGGAACTGCACAAACTTACAACGCATGAAATAGTCGGCGACCTTGTCGCGGATAGCAGTGACAGCCTCTACGGCGGCATCGCTGTTCTCACCGTATGGCAGTGTGGTGACAGTCAGAGCAGACATCGTTGCCTCCATCTCCTTCTGACAGTCCTCATCATAATGGGCAAGGAACTCGTCCAACTCAGGCAGCGAGATGGTGTCCTTGTTCAGTCCCATAATCTTCAGCACCTGCTTGGCAAACTCTTGCAGACGCTGCCCTTCCTCGTCCTCGGTATTGAAATCCTCAAGAGCGATAAAGTCGTGTCCCAGAAGGATGTTGTCCGGATTCTTCAGCACGCGGCAGAGCCACTGCGAAGCCTGGACGACCTCATCCACGCGAATCTTCCCGTCACGGTCATAGTCAATCAAATCAAGCGTACGCTCATCAAGCTCAAGGCCCTTGACGGGGCAGCTCAAAACAGACCACATCTTCTGATCCAGCTCAGCAAGGTGAGCAATATCTTCGCCAGAAGTGATGGTCACACGCGTAATACCACCCAAAGAACAGTATTTCCACTCATACTTATTCTTCGTATTAGCAATCATATCAGCAAGTTTCTTCTTCATAGAATCTCGTTATTAACTTTTAATTGAAAATGCAAAGATACGATTTTTTTTCCAATTTAAATATAGGGGACTTCTAATTATTCGTGTTAATTCAATATTTTGATAAACATAAATTATCATGAATTGTCCATGAATTTAATCATAAATTATTATTGTACAATAAATTAATTCATGAAAAAATTCGTGAATAATTCATGGAAATTCGTGTAAAAAAACTTATTATCATTAATTTTCTTGAATTTATAGAGGTTGCCTATATAAAATCACAAAATCTTAATGATTATCCGCAATTACCACAATACATAGGGGAATTTGTGGAGCGGCAGATTGTTCTCTCCCATACTCCATATTAATTCAAACATAAATTGCTATGAATTAACTATAAATTAAATCATACGAAGAATGCCAGTGGCATCTTGAGAAAGTCCAAACAACAGATTAATCCATGAAAAAATTCATGAATAATTCATAGAAATTCGTGTTAAGAAACTCACTTTGTCTCCTCTCCTTTCTGAAAATCATCAGCAGGGCGGCCGGTCTGGGAACGATAATAACCTTTGCACTATTCGCTATTTCCTATAAGGACTTTTTTGATTGTTTCAAAACATACCCCGCCCTTCGAAGAGCACCACTGGGGCTCTTCTCCCCCTTTCCGAAAGGGGAGGCTGACGCATCACAATATTATACATATCAGTTAGTTATATTTATGCAAAACATCCTTACTTAGGGGTGGTTATATAGAAGTCATCAACAGGGCGGCCTGCCTGGGAACGATAATAACCTTTGCGCAATTCGCTATTTTCTATAAGGACTTTTTGTCCACAAGCCTCCTCTCAGACTCCGCCTCTGGCTGGAAGCCAGCACCTGAGTAACCGGGGGCAAGCGTGGCCGCTTGCCCCCGGACAGGATGCCCCACCTCCCTCTCTGGCTGGAAGCCAGCACCTGACACGCAACATTTCGAAAGCTGAGAGTCCGAAAGTTTACTTTCGAGACCGAAGCCAAGAAATGTCACCGCAGGTAACACTCGCCTCAAGGTGCTGGCTTCCAGCCAGGATGTCGCGCACTCCTGCTGCCGTGGGCGAAATCCTTTCGGATTTCGCCCACGGTTACTATAGGTTATGGCTTCCAGCCATCCTCTATATAGCTACCCAATAGCAAATTTTTTTTCAACACGTGGTCATTCCTCGAAAAGCGGGCCTCAGACGAACGAATCGAATCAGTCGAATGAGGTCAAACGCATTCGACAGACAAAACACCATTCTATAAAGACTTTTTTGATTTAATCGAAACATACCCCTACCCCTTTCCGAAAGTCATCAGCAGGGGGCCGGCCTGGGAACGATAATAACCATTGCACTATTCGCTATTTTTCTATAAGGACTTTTTTGATTGTTTCGAAACATACCCCGCCCTTCGGGCACCCCTTTCCGAAAGGGGAGGCTGCCGCACAACATTTCCCACGCCAGCCTGTTACGAGCCGCGCGGCACATCCTCGATAATGTTCTGCCGGCTCGGCATACGCAATAAAAAAAGGGAGCCGTCCAGCTCCCTTCTATAAAAGATTGGCGGCGACCTACTTTTCCACAAACAAGTGCAGTA
>JAKSML010000025.1 GCA_024400665.1 Bacteroidales bacterium | reverse complement strand
CACGGTAGCGGACTCATAAGTGTGAGCGGTACCCGTGATGGTAGGTGTAGCACAGTTTGTGCTGCCACAAGCAACGAACTTGAGGTCGCCGACATAGCTGAGAGCATAGCCGCCTGAGGCGCTATTGATGTCGTAGGCGCCGCCATCTGTATAAGCATAGACCGTCTTGGTGTCAGAAGTGTTATGCGCGTTGAAGCTGGCGCCGCTGCTGTAGGAGCCATGACGACGATTGACGGAGACGAGCAGGTTGCTGTGGCCGTCCCAGGTGAAGGTGGTGTCGAGCGAGAATGTCTGCCAGCCGCCATCGGTGTAGGTGAGGTCGGCGCCAGAGAGGACCTGAACGAAGTTGTGGTTGGCATCAGGATAGATGAAGCTAGCACCCGAGAAGGAAGATTCGCTAATGTTGGCGAGGTACATATCCATATTGGTGTAGTAGTTGCCCTGAGTGCCATTGACAGGATTGAAGGCGAAAGCGGTGATGTCGCCGTTCAAACTGGCGAGCTGAGCGCTATCGATGATAGTCTGGACATAGCCGTAGTTGTAGTAGCTGTAGCCCATCGGAGCATAGCTGCTGGTAGTGGTGGACCAGCTATCGTCGTAGCTGTATGCAACGGTAGCATTGTCGCACATCTCGGCCTGGAACTCAACGCCATCGCTGAAGAGGCTGCTGTCGGTAGCGGAGCAGATCTTCTCGACCCAAGCGTGGTAGGTGTGCATGGAGGTGAGGCCGGTGATAGTGATACTGTTGGTGTAGGTGGTCAGCCAAGTGTTGGTGCTCACAGGAGCGCCAGCCTCGCGATAGACCACACGGTACTCTGCAGAGGGAGCGCCATCCCAGGTGAGGGTGGCTGAAGTGCTACCAACAGCAACTGTACGCATATTGAGCGGACGCGGGCAGGAGCTGTAGTCGATGTAGATGTCGTCAACTGCGGCGGGGCCTCCGATGTAGGGGTGCGAGGAAGCCGTGTTCTGGTTGAACCAGAAGAAGGCCACACGCTGGATACCGTGAATGGTGTCGAAGGAAGCCGAGTACTCGCGCCAAGTGGTGTCGAGACGGACAGTGGCGATGCGATAGAGATTGTTGACATTGCCCCACGGTGAAGTGATAGCAGTGGTGGGAGCGACAACAGACATAGAAGGATCGACGAGGAAAACCATCAAGCCATCGTATGCTGCATCGGTTGATCCGCCAGCCTTAGCCTTAAAGGTGAAGGTGAAGCTGCTATCGACAGTGCCGAAATCAATATCGCGGAAAGCGGAAGCATTGACCAGCGAGGAGAAGTTCTCGTTGCCGACGGTGACGCCGTTGTTGGCAGAGACATACATACTGTGAGTGGGGGAAGCTGCATCGGCAGTGCCGACAAACCAGTTGATAGGACTATTGGAATTAGTCTGCCAAGCAGAAGCCTCGGCACCCTCAAAGTCGCAGGAATAAGGCAGCGAAGCAGCCATCTGGCTGGTGCTGAAACGGCATGAAGTACGACTGTAGAGGCCGGTATCGGTAGTGCTGCAGACACTGCGCACATAGAACTCGCCATCGAAAGAAGAGGGCAGACCGGTGAGGGTGAAGGGATTGCTGGTAGCATTGACAATGGTGCCAGTGCCAAGAGTGAAACCGACAGGGCCGTACTCGATAATCCAGTCGGTAGCGCTACCGCGCTCGTGCCAACCGAGATCAACGGTGCTTGTGGTGCCGTTGACTGCATAGAGCGAGTCGGGACGGGGGCAGGTAGGAATCATCTCGAGGGTGAAATCGTCGAGATAGCCATAGCCGTAGGCGGTAATGTATGCTGACTTGACAGCCACGAAGCCGCCATTGCCAGTATAGTTGCTGAGAGGCACTTCGAATTCCTCCCACTGACCAACCATGTTGACATGGATCGTATCGACAGGGACGAAAGTGTTGATGTCGTAAGCATCCGTCATCACACCGATAGCATAATCAACAGCGTATGAGGTGGAGGAATTGTAGGCATTGAACACCAACTGGAGCTGGTTGGCCTGGAAGAGAGCGGTGTCGATTTCAGGCATGATAGTATAGGTGGTGTAGGTGGTGCCAGAGCTTGCGTAGGTGTAGATGGAGCCACCCGTGGAACCGCTATGGTTATAGGTGCTGCTGATGTTACCGTATGTGCTGTAAGAACCCGTCTTATACCAGCAGTTGGGGATGGAACCAGTGCCCCAGCTGTTGAAGTTTTCGGTATAGGGGAGCGAGGTAATCAGCGCACACTGTGTGGTAGCAGAAAGGACGGCGGAATTGGAGTCGTCGCCACAAAGAGCAGTGACCATGAAGTCGTAGTTGGTACCAGGCATCAAGCCGGTGAAACTATAGTTGGTAGTGGTGACTGTGCCATAGTAAGTGTAGTTGACCGCACCAGCAGGACGTGCATAGACACTCCAAGAGGTCTCGACGTTGCCGGGAGCCCAGACGAGGTCGGCACTGCTGGAAGTGACATTGGCCACAGAAGCGACAGGAACTGCGCAAAGGCGCTGCTGAGTGCATTCGGCAAAGTTGAAGACGATGTCGGGGACAAAGCTATGGGTGGTCTTCGTCATTGAGTTGTTGGGATAGAAATAGGAGTCGCTGTACCAAGACATGGCACGGTTGGAAGCATTGTGGCAAGCCCAAGTGTAAGAGCTGCTATTATAGCCATCAGAATTATCGATGACTGCCACCATCAAGTTGCCACCAGAGTAGGCGAAAGCGCCCTCGTTGAAATCGAAATGGTTCCAACCCGAGGAGCAGTTCAGCGAACCGGTATAGACCTTGGTCATGTCGGCGGGGTCGATATAGTCGGTGGTGGAGACACTGGTACGGGTAGTGTTGGCGAGATAGACCGTGCAGTTGGTCTTAGCGGTCATCGCACTCGTGTAGGCCAAATTGAGGCTGAAGCCCGTGATGGTGCCAGCGGTATCCAGCTCGTCAGCAGTGTAAAGCTGCTCGGAGAAGGTGTTGTGGTAGTAGTTATTCACGGGGATGTTGTAGCTGGTGGTGGAGCTGCCCGTGATGGTATCGTTGTGCATCAAGGTGCTATCGACGACAGCACACTCGAAGTCGCGAGTCATGAACTGGGCATTTGTCCATTCAGCCATAGCACCGTCACAGTTGGCGGACACACGCAGGTCGTACAGCGTGTTGGCAGTAAGGCCCGTGATAGGAGTATAGGTTTCAGACGTGTTGACAGTAGTCCAGGAGATCGAAGTGTCGCCAGCCTCTCTGAACTCTACTTCGGCACCAGAATAGTTGCCAAGGATGCTGGGAGTCCAGCTCACCATAGCGGTGGTGATGCCAGGAGTGACGCTGAGGTCTTCGACATGGCCGCAATCGGGAGCGGGAACACAGAAAGTGTGAAGTTCAAGACCCGGATAGTTACCAGAGCCGTCAGAAGTGAGGCGGATGGTGAGAGGACCAGTGGTGGAATACAGGGTGTCAATCGTGCTGGTCGCGCCATAGCCGAGGCCATAGTGGAGCTGCGTGCCAGAGGCGCCTGCACCGTCGTAGATGTAGAGGTAGTCGCAGCAACTCTCACCGTTGAATGTGCCATACACACCAATGAGAGAATCGGTAGAAGGATAGATAATCAGCGTACCATCGACGTTGTCGCTGTAGTTGCCTGTTGCGCCGCCATTGTCATAAACGGTGATGCCGCAACCCGTAATCGTGCGAACGCCTGCTGCAGGAAGGTTGACGCTACCAGGAATGATGGTCAGCGGGCCACACCAGTTGCTAAAGCCGTCGCCGCAGTCGGAACGGACATAGACGTCGTAGCTGTTGCCCATGACGAGGCCGGAGAATACGTGGTAGGTATCATAGACATCAAGGACATCGTCCTCGTTGGGAGTTGCGCCAGCTGCACCGATGAACACCTGCCAAGAGGTGGCAGAGCCGGCTTCGTTCCACTGGATAGCGACGCTGTCGGGATTGCTATTGGCAGTGCAGACCAAATCAACAGGTTTTGCACAATCATTAGCGGGCTCGACATAGATGTTGTCCAACCAATAGTACCAGTTGTCGGAACCGTTCTGATGCCATACCAGATAGACGCTGTCGAAGTTGTTGGTCAGCGAAGTGTCTGTTGACAAATCAATCTCATAGTGGGTGAAGACGTATGTGGAAGGAGGAGTGATTGAGCGGAGGACCACCATGCTGTCGGCAATGTCGGTAGCCGAAGTGGTGTAGCCAAACTCCATGGAGCCACTGGAGGTGCCTTCCTGCTGAAGATCAAAGGAGACAACCAAACCGTTTACAGGAGCAGGGATACGGGGCGTGACGATATAGGCACCGCCGCCAGACATGAGGGCGAGGCCGTAGCCGTCGTCAACGTATGGATAGCTATAGGTGTTGGTCACACGATACCAGCAGTCGGGATAGTCATTGTAATCATAGCTGGAGAAATCTTCGCTAAGAGGCAGAGGACCAAAAGCACCGCACTGCGTTCTTGCAGTGATGGGGGTAACCATACTGGTGTCATCAGCACCGCAAATGGCACGGACCACGAAGGTGTAGGCCGATGCGGACTGGAGGTTCTCGAAGACATAGAATGTGTCAACAGTGACATACTCTTCGGAGCCCAAAGAGACAATCCACTCAGTCTCATCGCCGCCGGGCTGCCAAGCTATAATGATAGAGTCCTGACCTGCATATTCGACATGCAGATTCTGCACCTGAGGACAGGTGTTTCGGGTAAAGCTGACGTTATCCACAGCAGCGGGCAGACCATTGGAGCCGCCTCCGTCATTAGTCCACGCAAAGACGATGCGGTAGGTGCCAGGGGTGTTGATGCGGACTGCACCGGCAACCGTATTCCAACTGTTGCTTACTGCCAACGTGTAAGGAGCGGAGGAGACACCGCTCAAATCATACCAACCAGCAGGAGCAGGATAGGAAGCCATGTTGTAGCAGGAACCACCGAGAGGAACACCGGCAGCCATTGATGCACTGCTCGGAACGAGGAACACACGGAGGAAGTCGTAATACTCGCTTTCGCCATAGTTGATCCAGTCATAGCTGTAGGCATATTCGCCCGAATCGGGAATCTGGATGTCGCGATAAGCCCAGACGGTGGACGTTGCACCATCATTGTAGCTACGGGAAGAGCCATTATTGCTGGAGATATAAAGTCCGGCAGAGCCAGTGCTGTGAGCGGCAGCACCAATATACCACTTGTTGGTTTCGTTGCCATTCAAGAGCGTCCAGTTGAGGTCGTCCTCAGCCTCAAAGCCCGTGGAATACGGGATGGCAATAGGACTGGTCATCAGCGTAGAAGCCTCAATGTGACGGTTCTCACTGGTGTCGCCACCACAGTCGGCATGAACATAGAAATGATAAGTGGTAGCGCTATCGAGATTCATTATCACGATATTAGTGTCGTATGCACTCTCAAGCATACCGACACCAGTACCAGGAACAAAGTCATGGTCGGCATATTCAACCACCCATGCAGAAGCATCGCCATTCTCGCGCCAGCTCAGAGCAATAAAGTCAAGACCGGCAGAATCGACTGCGAGGTTGGTGATCTTGGGACATGCGGGGATGAGATTGACCGACACATTGTCAACATAGACATAGTTATAGTCGTATGCACCTACCGGAGGCACATCGCACATCAGCGTGATGTAGCGGCCATAACCCGTGTAACGGCTCAAAGGAATCTCAAAATGTTCCCAGTTGGTCGTACCAGGCTGAGGCTGAACCATTTCAATAGCAGTGAACGTGGCGGGGTTGGTAGGATCTGTCATCACACCAACAGTCATCCAGCCCTCATAGCTGGTGCTGGAACGCATCATGTCAAATTCCACCTGGAGTGTATTCACGCTATCGGAGAACAAAGGCAGAGAGGCCCAGCTACGATAGCTACCACCTCTATAGCTGTAGAAATACAGCGAGTTGGAACCCGACATGGAGTATGAGGAAGAGGGATAAGGATAGGCCGTGGAGGAATAGTTAGTACCCTTGTGCCAGCAAGGATCGATAGGGGCAGTGGTACCCGTAGAAACATCGTCGAAACCATAAATGTATGGGAGGTCTTCGGTGGCGACTTCTACACACGGCGTGCGCACATACACCGAACGCCAAAGACTCGTATCGCCATTCGAGCAGAGACCAGCAATATTCACAGTATATGAAGAATTAGGATAGAGGTCGGTAAAACTGACCATTGTGTCATAGTACTCCATGTAAATACCTTCAACATCGCCAGAATCAAGTCTCACCAGCCATGCGGTAGCATCAGAAGTGTCGCTCCAGACCACATCAAAAGCATCAGCCTCTAAGTTCTGAACCGAAGCGATATAGGGTTTAGGACAAGCATAATTGGGAACCGAGAAGGTGTAGTAGCGACCCTCCGTCGGCCATGTGCCCGAAGGAATCGTTGTGGAAGTTCCGTTGGTGAAATGTGTAGCAGTGTGACTGCCATTGATAAACCAGCCGTCGCTGGCACTCGTGCAGAGGCCGCGCTGCTGTGTGACAGCAGGACCGGCAGCAGGAGCAGCACCAAAGACCACTTCGACAGTGCCGTTGTGGTAGAGATGAACCTGCCACTTGTACTCGTTGCTGCGCGTTGAGGAGTTGTACGTACCCACGCAGAACTCCACCACGCCCACCGAGTCCCCATTGGCATCAGCCGTGTGGAGATAGCGCACATAGTGGTTGCTTGACACGTAGCCGTCGCAACCCATCATGTTGATTTTTGGACTGTTGTAATTTGCGTTGGAGGAGGAGAACGGGGTGCTGTAATAGCTCGTACCCGTTACCGTACTGCCCAAACACAAATTACCATCAGCATTGACAGAGAACTGAGTATAGGAACCTTCGGCAAAGGGGAAAGAGAAGCCGAGGTTGTGGACAGTCGAGACGCCATAGTCTCCCGCTCCAGCGGAAATCATCGAAGTGATACTGGTCGGAACCGGTATCCACTTCGAGGTGTCTGTACCCGTCGAAAAGCCATACTCATCCAAAGTCTGTGCATAGCCCATCCATGGCAGACACAACGCCGCCACGAGGGACAGGATTTGTAGATGTTTCTTCATGACAAATACATTTTAGTTAATATTAAGGTTAATTATACGTTGTTCAATATTATTTATCAATCATATTACTTACTCAATATCATCACTATAACAGATGCAAACATCTATTATAGTAATAATATAATAAATGGCAAAGATACGTTTTTTTTTCATATTTACAAATAAAAGAAAAAAAATTAACAATTCGGAGCTTCGAGAGAGCCCGTTTTAAGCCTCCGATATTGGTCGTGGAAAGGTCCGTTTTGGACTCGCTTTAGCTCCACCTTAGGAGCGGAGCTTGAGCGAAGCTAAGGCGGAGCTAAGGCGGAGCTATCCTTCATCTAAAAAAATGCCAAGAAAGGCACCTTGCAGGACCCGTTTTGAGGAAGCGAGATTTTTCCAAATGTTAAAAAATGACGCAAAGTCAAAAATAATGTTAAAGCACAGGATGTTCCCTATATTGGCAAATGAGGTGGGTGGCAGCGTTGCAAAAAGAAAAGAGCCGCGGCAAGGTGATGCCACGGCTCTTTGGTTAGATGGGAGTGTGTTCTGTTGAGCAGGGGGCGACGCGGTTGTTGCGTTCGCCTGTCACAGTTCACCATTCACATTTTTATTCGCCTTTAGCTTCTTTTTCGATTTCTTCCTTCAGGCTTGCGAGGACGCTGAGGTCGCCAAGGGTGGTCTTTTCAAGGGTCTCGTTAATCTTCTTAACGGTCTTCTTGGTAGCGCGATCCTTCTTGCTCTCTTCGCTCTCGTTCTTGCCGCCCTCGACGTTGTCCTGGTGGGTACGGGTGTGGGAGACGACGATTTTCTTGTTTTCTTTGGAGAATTCGATGACCTTGAAGTCGAGAGTTTCACCCTGGCGGGCTTTGCTCTTGTCTTCCTTCTCAAGGTGACGCATGGGAGCGAAACCTTCGACGCCGTAAGGCAGGGTGACGGTAGCGCCCTTGTCGTTGAGGGTGCTGATGGTGCCCTGATGAACGGTACCTACTGAGAAGAGGCTCTCATAGACATCCCAAGGATTCTCCTCGAGCTGCTTGTGGCCGAGGCTGAGACGACGGTTGTCGGCATCGACTTCGAGAACGACGACTTCGATGGACTCGCCAATCTTGGTGAACTCTGCGGGGTGCTTGATCTTCTTGCTCCAGCTGAGGTCGCTGATGTGGATAAGACCGTCAACGCCTTCTTCGAGTTCAACGAAGATACCGAAGTTGGTGAAGTTGCGGACAACGGCGGTGTGCTTGCTGCCCACAGGATATTTGTCGGAGATAGACAGCCAAGGATCGGGCATGAGCTGCTTGATGCCGAGGCTCATCTTACGCTGCTCGCGGTCGAGGGTGAGGACAACGGCTTCGACGTCCTGACCAACCTTGAGGAAGTCCTGAGCGCTGCGGAGGTGCTGGCTCCAGCTCATCTCGCTGACGTGGATGAGGCCTTCGACGCCGGGAACGACCTCGACGAATGCGCCGTAATCGGCGATGACGACGACCTTACCGGTGACGTGGTCGCCTTCCTTGATGTTAGCATCAAGAGCATCCCAGGGGTGAGGAGTGAGCTGCTTGATACCGAGAGCGATACGATGCTTGGTCTCATCGAAGTCGAGGATGACGACGTTGATCTTCTGATCGAGTTCGACGATGTCCTTAGGATCGGAGACGCGGCCCCAGCTGAGGTCGGTGATGTGGACGAGGCCGTCAACGCCACCGAGGTCGATGAACACACCATAAGGAGTGATGTTCTTGACGGTGCCTTCGAGGACCTGACCCTTCTCGAGGTGGCTGATGATCTCGGCTTTCTGAGCCTCGATTTCGTCTTCGATAAGAGCTTTGTGGGAAACAACGACGTTCTTATATTCGTGGTTGATTTTGACGACCTTGAATTCCATGGTCTTGTCAACGAAAACATCGTAGTCGCGGATGGGCTTGACATCGATCTGGGAGCCGGGGAGGAAGGCTTCGATGTTGTCGAAAACGGTGACGATGAGACCGCCCTTGGTGCGGCTCTTGACGTAACCGGTGATGATTTCCTGGCTCTCGTAAGCCTCATTGACGCGATCCCAAGACTTGAGGATGCGGGCTTTCTTGTGGGAGAGAAGGAGCTGACCGTTGGAGTCTTCCTGGCTCTCGACATAGACCTCGATCTTGTCGCCAGCCTTGAACTCGGGGTTGTAGCGCAACTCGGAAGCGGGGATGACACCGTCGCTCTTGAATCCGATGTTGACAACAGCCTCGCGGTCGCTGATGCTCACGATAGTACCTTCAATAACTTCCTGCTCGGTGAAAGCGTTGAAAGTCTGTTCGTACTGTTCGGCCATCTTTTTGGCCTGTTCATTGTTGACGTCTTCTTTTTTGTCGATAGCAGACCAGTCAAAATCTGCTAAAGGTTGCACATTTTTATAATCCATGTGTGTGGAATTGTTTGTTATGGCCTCCTGCCCGGCCGGGTTAAACATAAACTAACGCCCTGAGCATTACCCAATTGGCAGAAATCAGGCTACCCAAAGGCGAATTGCAAAGATACGTCTTTTATTTGGATTAGCAAAAAAAATATATCAATATTATAAAAAAAAGAGTATCTTTGACAAACTGATAATCGATAATTATCACTTGATAATTAACTGAAAATTTATATTTTATAGTAATTTTCTCACACCCAAAACTAATAAAAAAATGAAAAAGACACTTCTTTTGACCGCTCTTTTGGGCCTTTTTGCCATGACGGCATGCAACAAAGAAAACGAACCCACAAACAACCCAACTAACCCCGACCGCACCCAGTATCTCGAATACGGATTCATCACGGGCGACACCATCCTCCACTACTACAACATCACCGCCTACTATCGCGACAACAACAGCCAGACCGTCGCCGAACCCGTCACCACAAAAGAATGGAGCAAACGCCTCCAGGGCTGGGGCGACTCCCTCTCCCTACACTTAGTATTCACCCTGCGCGACGATGTGGACACCTCCTACAGCTCCGAATGGCTCTACGACCGCAACGGCGCTGCCCGCATCGACGGCACCTTCAAACTCCATGCCTCTGCTTATGAGTCCGACAGAAACGGCAACACCTACACTGCTATGGGCGACCCACACAATCAATACATGGATGCAAGCTTCAAAGGCTTCCACCTTGGCGAGAAATACTGGGCAGGCCTCACTGAGATGCTTAACCGCAAGGGCGACTACCTCCACGATGCCATCAAATAGGCCGCACAGCCAACTGCCATAAAGAAGAAATCCAACTTTGCCAGTTTGATACATGGATTTCTCAAAGATAATGAAAAGAAATCCCTGTCCTCCATCAGCGGCGGACAGGGATTTTTTCATTTGTATATCGTATCTTCGGACTAATCGACAGCGATGTCTTTGTTGACATTCTTGGAGCCGATGAGGGCGTAGAAGAGGATGTAGGCAAGGCCAGCCACAACAACCCAGTAACTGGGCAGATAGCCTGCGGGACCCATGATATCGACGATGCCGTTCTGGAGCAGGGGCAGGATGCCGCCGCCGCAGACAAGGGCCATGAAGATGCCAGAGGCCTTCTCCGTGTATTTGCCGAGACCTTCGACAGCGAGGTTGAAGATACCGCCCCACATGACTGAGGTGCAGAGACCTATGCAGGCCAGCAGCGCTGCGCTGAGAGGTATGTTGACCAAGCCGAAGCCCTGTGCGCCGTTGAAGGCGGGGAACTTGACCATGATGACGGGCACGAACATGGCTACGAGAACAAGGATGATGGCAACAGAGGCCACAACCTCAATCATGCGACGAGCAGAGACCTTGCTGCCCACAATGCCGCCAAGGAGTCGGCCTACAAGCATGAGGAACCAATAGGTTGCTGCCACAGAGCCTGCGATGGCTTCGGCATTGACGCCTTCGCCCAAGATGTTAAGCTCGGGGTTCTGGAGCCACTTGTTCATGACATTGGGAATGCCCACCTCAACACCCACATAGATGAAGATGGCGATGGCACCGAGCACGAAATGGCGGAATGCCAAGGGGCCGCGTCCGCCCTCTTTGGCTGCCACAGCTGCCTGGGTGGCCTCGTTCTCGGGAATCTTGGTCAGCGCGATGACGATGAAGGCCACTGCGAAGATGGCGAGAGCTGTGTACATGAGGGGGAAGACATCCTTGATCTGAGCCTCAGCGATGCTGGGGATGAGCAGACCTGTGAGGACGATAACGGCTGTGCCGCAGAGGGAGTTGAAGGAGCCGCCGAACTGGATGAGCTGGTTGCCTTTGTTGCCGCCGCCGCCAAGACGGTTGAGCATGGGGTTGACAACCGTGTTGAGCAGGCACATGCTGAAGCCGGCGATGAAAGCGCCCAGCAGATAGATGCCAAAGCTGCAGAAGATGCCAGAGAGGGTTTGGATGCCCACGCCTACAAAGCCGACGGTGATGGCAAGCAGAGCGGTCTTCTTGTAGCCGCGACGCTGAAGCAGCGCACCTGCGGGATAGCCCATGATGGCGTATGCAATGAAGTTGGCAAACACGCCGAGGGTGCCCTGCCAGTTGGGGATGCTGAACTGATTCTTGAGGATGTCACCCATGGGTGATGCCAAATTCGTCACAAAGGAGATCATGCCGAAGAGCAGGAACATCACAATGATGGGGATGGTGTAATTTTGTTTCTTTTCCATAATGGTATGTTATTTGAATTATTATTTCTATATGATAGCAGACTTGCGAGGCTGAGACGCATGTGCGCGGACGGCAGTCATGCTGCCGCCCAGCTTCATGCTATAGCACAACGACACGGCGCATCTCGCTGCCGGAGAGGCTGACGATATAGATGCCTGCGGCTGGCAGCTCGACGGCCTCGCCCTGATAGTGCTGTGCGCTATAGAGCCTGCGGCCCTGAATGTCGAACACCTGGACGGGAAGGCCCTCGCAGCCCTGGACGGTAAGGTTGCGTCCCTGGAGGCTGAGGCGGATGTCGGAGGTCTCAGCCGCTGAGATGGCCTGAGGATCCTTGGGTGCAAAGATGGCTGTATATTCGGCATCTTCGCGCACCACGACGTTATGAGGGTTATAGGTGCTCTCGTCGCTCCAGCGCACGAAGCGATAGCCCTCGTTGGGGACGGCCTTGAGCGACACGCGGGTGCCGTATAGATAGCGTCCGCCGCCTTCGACGGTGCCCATCGTGTCATTCTCCGCACGCGCCGAGATGCTGTAATGCGTAGAATCGAAGGGTATGATGGGCCGGATCATCCAGGTGCCGATACGGTCTATCTGGGTGAGCGATTTCCATGAGGAACCGCCGTTTGTGGAGATCATGCCGCCATCGTCGTTTCCGCACCATTCTGCCATAGCGGCGGGATAGCTGACATTGGTAGAGCTGAGGGTGACCCACAGGGGCTTGTTCTGCTTGATGGCGATGGGCTCTTCGAGGTTGAGGGTGATCCATGTGTAGCTATAGGAGCTGCTGAGGTTCACCGAGCCGGAATAGAGCTCAGTGGTGGGCTTCGTTTCGCCTCCTTCATAGATATGGATGGTATAGGTGCCTGCCGAGGTGTTGTAGAACTTGAGGCCCGTGATCTCGCGACGACCGGGAAGGACACAGTCCGGTATCTTGATGCCCCACTGTATCTGGCTGCCTGCGCCTAACGAAGTGGTGTATCCGCCATGGTCATACTGGAGCGTGTCGGTGCCGAGGTCTGTAAAGACAGCTGTGAGATACTGGTCGGACGTCACTACCACATTGCGAGGGTTCTCCGTGCTTCCGTCTGTCCACTGAGTGAAGCGGTAGCCCGGGTTGGCCATAGCCTTGAGCGAACGCTGTGTGCCAAAGCGGAGACCTGTGCCGCCTCCCTGCACATAGCCCATCGCTGTGTCACGAGCCACGGCGGAGAGGGTGTAGTTGATAGCCCCTAAGCCGCCTGTCGTGTCGCAGGGGTTGGGGATGACGAAGGTATAGCCCGACGAGAAGCTGCTGCCCTGCAAGTGGTTCACCCACACGGTGCCCTCGACATTCTCAATGAAGAAGCCGCACTCGCTGTCTGTGCGACCTCGATGGAACGTTGCAACGACGGTGTCGGGACACACCGAGATGGTCGTCATGCCATAGCTGCCGCCACCCACTGTTGCCGTCCCATACACGGTGCCACTGGTTGAGGAAAGCGTAATATAGGCGCCCTCCCAGCCATCGCCGTGGCGGTCCGACATATTGACGGTGAGGCTGCACTGTTCTTCGCTATAGCAGCCCGTCTGGCATACTGTCACCACTGCCGTGTCGCCGCCCTGCACAAAAGTCACATGGGCAGAGCGTGTCGCACCGCTGATATTCTCATCGGCCGACAGCGTCACATTCGTGAGCGACCCCGAACCGCTGCCCGTCGATGGGCTCACCACGAGCCATGAGGCATCGCTGACGGCACTCCAGCTGCTGGCAACGTCGTGATTGCTCACCACATGGATGGAGGAGGTCGTGGCGTCGCTCGTCACCACAAGGCTGCTCGGCGAGGTCATAAGCCTGTAGTCAGGCTCCACGCCGAAGAGCGCCTGGTTGCTCTGGTTGAACGTGTTGGAGGTATTGCTGCCCGTGCCGCCGCCCGTAGGATTCAGCGCGCCCATCGCAAAATAGCCGTTATACGAGCCGCTCCAGCCCCAGTTCACATGAAACTGGTCGCTGCTGTTGTAGCCGTCAAAGACAAAGGCATGGCCCGCCGACGGGTCGAAGCCCGCATAGATCACCGGACGCCCTGCGTCAATCTCATCCTCAAGCATCTCAACCCACTGCGCATCCGTGTAGTTGCGTTTGTAAAGGCCCTGCATCGTCGATTTATAGCCAAAATAATTTATCAGGCCGTACTGTGCCGAACTGCTTGAGCCTATGATGTTTGCACCGCTGCCACTCGGGCCGTAGTCCATATTCATGCTCACGCCCACATGATACGAGAGCGTAGCCACAGCATCCACCTGCGTCGTGCTCGACGAGCTCGACAGCCTGTTGGGCATATTGGTCCAGTCATAGACTGTATGTTCATAATCTGCGCTCTGAATGCCATAGTCGGCCGTGGCGTATGAATGCGAACCCACGCCCACCACAGGATAATTCCAATATTTCATCACCTGTGCCGTAGCCGTCGCACTGCAGCCCACAGGGGTGCCTGCCGGGCAGAACTTGTTATAATAAGGGCTCTGGTCCCACGTCGTCGTCAGCATCGGCGACACCGAGGTGCCACGCTTCGGCTGACTATAGGTGCCATTAATAAGCTCCTGCCACATCTGTTGGATATACGAGGCCTGGGCCGCAGGGATCTCCTGGGTATGCTCTCGAAGATAGGCAATCTCCTCCTCATACTGGCCCAGCCAGAAAGCCACATTCTCCGGGATGCCCTCCTGCGCCACGGGGCTGTCTGTCGAATAGCCCAAGATAGGATAGGCGCAATCATCGGCAGCCACTATCACAAAGCCCACACGCTGCAATGAGCCGCTCCCAGTCGCATCCTGGAAGTCGAAGATATAGAGATGCGTGAACGCGGTGCCACGCACCAGATCCGCCTTAGCGTTCGTCTGCGAAGCATGGCACTTCCAAAAAGTCTCGGCCACACGCTGGGCCGTCTGAGTGGTTACAGAGGCAGCCATACACCAAGCGAAACTCAGCACCATGGCCACAGTAAAAAACAGTTTCTTCATAGTTAAATATATAATATTTCAAAATGCAAAGATACGAAAAAAAACTGAATTGAATAAAAAAATAAAAAAGAATAGCCCCAAAGCCGCCCTTTCCGCCTCCCCTATCCCCCGTCATTTCTTTGCGAAGCTTCCGCCCTGCACAAAAAAAAAGTGACGCACAAGAGGTCTATCGGTGCGTCACCACTATGAATGGGATGTACAAAGAAACTTATTTTTAGATATTCAGATGTTTAGATCCTCAGAGCCTGAAAATCTATAATTCTGAAAATCTTTCCTATCAGCCCTTGAGGGCTTCGGAGCCGCTAACGATCTCGATAATCTCGTTAGTGATGGCAGCCTGGCGTGCCTTGTTGTAGCTGAGGCGCAGCTCTTTGAGCAGCTCAGAGGCATTGTCGGTGGCCTTCTGCATAGCGTTCATGCGAGCACCATGCTCCGATGCCAAAGAGTCAAGTATCACGCGGTAGAACTGTGACCGCAATGTCAGCGGTATCATCTCGCGCAGTATTTCCTCCTTCGATGGCTCATAGATGTAGTCGCTCGCCTTCTGCTCTCCACCCTCATGTTTGACAGGCTCCACAGGGAGGAACTGCTCGGTCGAGAGAATCTGCACCAATGAGTTCTTAAACTGATTATATATCAACTCCACACGGTCATATTTCTTGTCGCAGAACTGTGCCATGATGTCGTCGGCCAAGGTAGCGACAGCCTCGAAGGTTGCATTGTCGAGCAAGTCGTCGTATGTGCCTACGATATTGTCGAAACGCTTCTCGAAAAACTCGCTGCACCGCTTACCGATAGTTATCATGGCCAGATGCACGGGCTGGTCGGAGGTGGTACGATAATGCTCGATACGAGCCTGTGCCTGCTTGATGACGTTGCTGTTGAAAGCGCCGCACAACCCCTTGTTGGACGTGACGACGACGAGCAGCACATTCTCGAGCTTGCGGACCTCGTGGTAGGGTGTCTGAATGCCGTCGCCTGTATCGATATCGGCCACAATCTCACCCAGCTGATTGGCGTAGGGTCGCATGCCGATGATGGCATTTTGCGCACGGCGGAACTTCGCCGCCGACACCATCTTCATGGCCGACGTGATCTGCTGCGTGGAGCTGACTGAGGCTATACGGGTACGGACTTCTTTTAAATTTGCCATGTATAATGTTAAGTTGATGGAGTTTATGAGGTTAGGAGTTGACGAAGCGTTGTGGCTGGGAAGTTGATGAAGCTTCGACAACGCGAAACTTCATCAACTCCCCAAGCTTCATCAACTTCATTTTGTGTATTTGCCTGCCAGGTCGAGGGCGACACGCTTGAGGGTGTCGAGGTCCTCGTCGAGGAGCTTGCCCTTGCGGAGGTTCTCCAGCACGCCAGCATGGTTCTGGTGGAGGAAGAAGAGATACTCTGACTCGAAGTTATGCACCTTATCGACGGGCACCTTCTGCAAAAGACCCTTGGTGCCGCAGAAGATGATGGCAACCTGGTCCTCAACGGGCATAGGCGTATATTGCGGCTGCTTGAGGATTTCCACATTGCGGGCACCCTTGTCGAGCACCGCCTTGGTGGCAGCGTCGAGGTCGGAGCCAAACTTGGAGAAAGCCTCCAGCTCGCGATACTGAGCCTGGTCGAGCTTCAACGTGCCAGCAATCTTCTTCATCGACTTAATCTGAGCCTTGCCACCAACGCGCGACACCGAGATACCCACATTGATGGCGGGACGGATGCCGGAGTTGAAGAGGTTGGTCTCCAAGAAGATCTGACCATCGGTGATGGAGATGACGTTCGTGGGGATATAGGCCGAGACATCACCTGCCTGCGTTTCGATGATGGGCAGAGCCGTGAGCGAGCCGCCACCGCGAACCTTGTCCTTCAGGCAGGCGGGGAGGTCGTTCATCTGGCGTGCAATCTCGTCGCTCTGGATGATGCGTGCAGCACGCTCCAAGAGACGGCTGTGGAGATAGAACACATCGCCAGGGTATGCCTCACGTCCGGGGGGACGACGGAGCAGCAAAGAGACTTCACGATAAGCCACAGCCTGTTTGCTGAGGTCATCGTAGATGACGAGGGCGTTACGTCCCGTATCACGGAAATATTCACCAATAGCAGCTCCTGCGAAAGGTGCGTAGAACTGCATAGCGGCAGGGTCGGAAGCGGTGGCAGCCACCACGATGGTGTAGGCCATAGCGCCTTTCTCCTCAAGGTTCTTCACCATGTTGGCCACGGTAGAGCCCTTCTGTCCGCAAGCCACATAGATGCAATAGACGGGGTCGCCTGCATCATAGAAGCTCTTTTGGTTGATGATGGTATCAATAGCGATAGCAGTCTTACCGGTCTGACGGTCGCCGATGATAAGCTCACGCTGGCCGCGTCCGATAGGAATCATAGAGTCGATAGCCTTGATGCCGGTCTGCAAAGGCTGCTCCACAGGCTGACGATAGATGACGCCAGGGGCCTTGCGCTCAAGGGGCATCTCATAGAGCTCACCCTCCACATTGCCCTTGCCGTCGATGGGTTCGCCGATGGTGTTGATGACACGGCCCACAAGGCCCTCGCCAACCTTGATAGAGGCGATGCGCTTGGTACGCTTCACCGTGTCGCCTTCGTTGATGGTGCTGGCCTCAGCCAACATCACCACGCCGACATTGTCTTCCTCAAGGTTCTGGACGATGCCCTGCTCGCCGGTAGCAAATTCCACCAGTTCGCCCGACTGAGCGTTGTTGAGGCCATAGATGCGGGCGATGCCGTCACCTACGGTGAGCACGGTGCCCACCTCCTCAAGCGCCACGTCGAGGTTCACGTCGGCCAGCTGCTTCTTCAGAATCGCCGATACTTCGGCAGGTTTAATTTCTGACATATTATCTTTTTTTAGTTATTCAAATTAAAATGTTCTATCCATTGCCTCACGAGCCGAGAGCCGTCTGCCGCCTTGGCTACAGCTTGCTCTCATAGATATTCTTGTCAAACTCGCGACGCAACTTTGCAAGACGGCTGCTCACACGAGCGTCGTACATCGTGTTGTCGAACTCCATGGCGAGGCCGCCGATGATGCCGGGGTCGGTCTTTGCCTCCAGCTCCACCTGCTTGTGGGTGTAGTCGGCTATCACCTTTGCCACCATAGCCTTCACCTCTTCGTCGGCGGGCTCCGCCGTGGTGAGCTTGGAGAGGACGATGCCCTGGCTCTCACGGAACAGGCTGAGGTATGCCTCGCTGATGCCGCGGAGGTTCACGGAACGGTTCTTGCGCACCACAAAGAGCAAGAAAGCCATCGTGGTCTTGCCCACACTTTCGCCAAAGATGTCGGCGACGATGGCCGCCTTCTTCGCTGCCTTGATTTCGGGATTGCGGAAGACGGCGTTCAGCTCACGGCTTTGGGCGCACACATCGCCCACCACGCGCATCTCCTCAGCCACCGCCTCGCGCTCGCCGGTTTCGCCAGCGAGGAGGAACAGCGCCTTGGCATAGTTGATATTTATTCTGTAGTCCTGCACAATATTATTATGTTGGGTCTATACATTCGTTTACTGTAGGAGAAAACCTTCGGAGAGCATCTCTCGCAGGCTCCTTAATTCAGATGAGCCTCTTCCAGCTCTTTCTGTATCAAACTGTCGGCACGCTGCTTGTCCGACAGTTCAGCCTTCATGAGCTTCTCTGCGATATCGATAGAGAGGGTGGCAATCTGGTTCTTGAGGTCGTGCATAGCCTTGAGCTTCTCATAGTTGATGTTCTCGCGGGCGCTCTCGACGATGCGGTCTGCCTCTTCGGTAGCCTTCACACGAGCCTCTTCCACAATCTTCTCGCTTGTGAGGCGGGCGTTGCGGAGCAGTTCGTCGCGCTCTATCTTGGCCTGTTTGAGGAGGTCTTCGTTATGCGAAGCCAGCTGCTGCATCTCCTGGCGTGCCTTCTCGGCAGCATTGAGCTGCTCGGCGATAAAGTCCTCGCGCTTCTTGAGCGACTTGAGGAGCATAGGCCAGCCCCATTTGCACAAGATGAAGACCAAGATACCGAAGGAGATCAACATCCAGAAAAAGGTACCCAGACCTGGATTGATTAGCGGATTGTTCATATATATCGTTTAAGTTTTATTCTTTTCTATATTAATATCCCTGATAGTTTGGGGGGAAATAGGATGTTGACGCCAATCGCGCCAACATCCTCTCTCCTTGCATCGGATTTGGAAGCCCTTATTTGAGGACGACCACGAGGCAGATGACAACTGCGAAGAAGGCAACACCTTCGACGAGAGCTGCGGCGATGATCATGGTAGAACGGATGTCGCCACCAGCTTCGGGCTGACGGGCCATACCTTCCATTGCACCTTGACCAATCTTACCAATGCCGATACCAGCACCGATGGTGGCGAGGCCGGCTCCGATGGCTGCACCAAGATAGCCAAAAGCGATCTGAGCAGCAGCTTGCAACAAAATGAGTAATGACATAGTAGCGTTATTTATGTTAGTTAATAAATGTATTTATTTCAAAATTAATATGTTGATATAGCACTTACGGCCATCGTCAGCAATTCCTTTTGGGACAACAAAATTATGAATATTTTTTCAGTTATGCAACTTTTTAACACTTAATTTCTAAAAAATTCTTCTAACGGCATGATACACACCGCTATCTATTCCAAGCTCATCGCTATCCGTCCAAGAGCCTCTGCCAAGGTGGCTCTGGGGCATCCCAGGTTGATGCGGAAGCAGCCTCTGTAGTCGTTGCCACCAAAGGTGGTGCCGTCGTTGAGGGCCACCTTGCCGCGCTCCAGGAAACGCTGCCGCAGCTCATCATGCGGAATGTTCAAAGCCCCGAAGTCGAGCCATGCCAGATAGGAAGCCTCGGGGAGCACTGCCCGCACCTGGGGCAGATGTTCGGCGAGGTATGAGCGAAGATACTCCACGTTGCCCTGCAGATACTGCAAGAGCTGCTGCAGCCACTCCTCGCCCTCGCAGAAGGCGGCCTCTGCGCCCACAAAGGCGAAGATGTTGCCGTTGGCCACTTCAAGGCCGTCGAGGAAGCCATAGAAACGCTTGCGGAGCACCTCGTTGGGACAGTAGCACACCGAGCTGCCCAGGCCGGCGATATTGAATGTCTTGCTCGGAGCCATGAAGGTGATGGAGATCTCTTTGGCGCAGCTGCTCACGGTGCTGAAGCTCACATGCTCATGGCCGGGGAGGGTCATGTCGGCATGGATTTCGTCGGCTATCACGCTGACGTTGTGCCGATAGCATATATCGGCTATGCGGCTCAGCGTCTCGGCGCCCCACACAGTCCCGCCAGGGTTGTGAGGGTTGCTGAGAATCATCAGCGAGCACTGCTTGGCGCACTCTTCCAGATCCTCGAAATCGATAGTGAAGCGGCCGTCCACGACCTTGAGCGGACTGCTCACGATGGGGCGGTGGACGCTCTGCGGCAGGTTGAGGAAGGGGGGATAGACCGGCGTGGTGACGAGGATGGCATCGCCTGGCTGCGTCATGGCTTGGATCACGAAGGCGATGCCGGCCACGATGCCGGGGATGAAGTGCAGCTCCTCGCGACGGCTGTCAATCTTGTAATGCTTCGTCAGCCACGACTGCATAGTCTGCCAGTACGATTCCGAGGCTGTGGCATAGCCCAGCACCTCGTGCTGGCAACGCTCGCGGAGGGCTCGCATCACAAAGTCGGGCGTGCGGAAGTCCATATCGGCCACCCACATGGGCAGCAGGTCGTCGCGACCGAAGAATTTCTCCAGAGCGTCGTGTTTGACGCATCCAGTGTTCTTGCGTGGGATGATTTCGTCGAAGTTGTAGCGCATGGCAGAGAGGTTTTCGTGAGTAAATATATAGTATAGGCAGTCGCGGAGTTTTGCGAAGCTATTTATTTCTTGTGCACGAGGTCGATGCTGTAGTGCAGACCCACGTTCTCGCGGCGTGCGCGGGCCATCTTGATGATGAGGTAGGCGCAGGCTATGAGGTTGCGGAGCTCAGAGAGCTCTTCGGTGAGCACGGAGCGGTTGTAGAGGTCCTCGGTCTCGCGGAAGATGAGGTTGAGGCGGTCGAAGGCACGCTGCAGACGCAGGTCGCTGCGCACGATGCCCACATAGTTCCACATCAGCTCCTGAAGCTCGCGTTTGGTCTGGGTGATGAGCACCATCTCCTCGTTGAGCACCATGCCCTCGGCGTTCCAGTCGGGCACGGCATGGCATATCTCGCGGCTCTTGACGCGCTCCAGCGAGCTCTGCGCGGCGTTGTGGGCATAGACCACGGCTTCGAGCAGCGAGTTGCTGGCCAGGCGGTTGCCGCCATGCAGGCCCGTGCAGGAGCATTCGCCTGCGGCATAGAGATGATGTATGGAGGTCTCGCCCGAGCGGTTCACCTTGATGCCGCCGCACTGATAGTGGGCTGCGGGGCGGATAGGTATCATATCCTTAGTGATGTTGATGCCCAGTTCGAGGCATTTGGCGTAGATGGTGGGGAAGCCGTTGATGAGTTCCTGCTTGCCGATATGGCGGGCGTCGAGGTAGAGGTGATCCACGCCGGCAATCTTCATCTCGTTATCAATGGCGCGTGCCACGATGTCGCGGGGCGCCAAAGAGAGACGAGAGTCGTATTTCTGCATGAACTCGTTGCCCTTGAAGTCCTTGAGCACGGCGCCTGCGCCGCGCATGGCCTCGGTGATGAGGAAGGCGGGCTTCTCGGCGGGGTTGTAGAGCGAGGTGGGATGGAACTGCATGAACTCGAGGTCGCTGAGCACGCCGCGAGCGCGATGCACCATGGCCACGCCGTCGCCCGTAGAGATGATGGGCGTGGTGGTGGTGGTATATACGTTGCCCATGCCGCCCGTGGCCAGGAGGGTCACTTTGGCAAGGTAGGTGTCGATGACATTGGTGCGGCAGTCGAGGGCATAGACGCCGTAGCACTCGATGTCGGGGGTGTGCTTGGTCACCCGCTGTCCCAGATGGTGCTGGGTGATGATGTCGATGGCGAACTGGTGGTCCTTGATCTCGATGTTGGGGTGGTTGCGGGCAGCCTCCAAGAGGCCGCGCTCAATCTCCTCGCCGGTGTTGTCCTTATGGTGGAGTATGCGGAACTCGCTGTGGCCGCCCTCGCGGTGGAGGTCGAAGCGGTCGCCGGCGCGGCTCTTATCGAAATTCACGCCATACTGCACCAGCTCGCGGATGCGGTCTGGGGCCTCGCGGATGGTCATCTCCACCACCTCGCGGTCGCAGATGCCGTCGCCCGCCACGAGCGTGTCCTCAATATGCTTGTCGAAACTATCGCTGTCGTACATCACGGCGGCGATACCGCCCTGGGCATAGCGTGTGGAGCCTTCGGCAGCATCGCCTTTGCAGAGGATGCACACCTTGCCGTAGGGAGCCACCTTCAGCGCGTAGCTCAAACCCGCGATGCCGGAACCGATAACTAAGAAATCAACCTCGTATCTCATATTGTTTGATGATTTGACCAGGCAGTGCCTGAAGCTATTTTTTTGATATGGAGAACCGCACGGAGGCTTCCGTCTCAATTCTCTCTATTAATAGAACATTCCAAAAGTGGGCAGGAAGAAAATCACGCAGAGCGCCACGCTTGCGAGGCCCAGAACCAGCAGCACCACGCTCAACACAGCCACATAGTGCCAGAAGCCCTTCATCGAATGGAAATAGTAGCCCACCGGCTCCAGGTCGTGGCACACGCCAACCTCTTTGGCAGCATGGACGGCACGGCGCATATAGATCAGCGGGGGGATGAGGGCCACGGCCAGCACAATCAAGGCTATGCCGCCAATGCCCAGCACATTGTCCAGATAGTGGGGCGTCGAAGGTTCGAGATGGTTGCTCACATACACCAGCAGCAATCCAGCAGCAGCCACAAAAAGCATTCCCACGGCTGATATGACGGAAAATAGACCCATCCATTTGCCAATCTTCGAAACATACATTTTGCTATTGTTCAACAGCATAATCTCATTATCTTCCATAAAAACGGTATTTGTAAATAAGTGCAAATATAACATTTTTTTGCCAATCACAACAAAAAACTTTCGCCCCTACGTCCCAAACATGCCGCAACATGATGATTCAAAGTGCCTTACACATCGAAAAATAATTATTGGCAGAAAAACGGCAGAAGGGCTGAGCGGGCGAAGCCGCAAGGCCGCAGACCGCCCTGGGTTCCGCGGCTTCGGAGCCGCAGAACGGTGCCCCTCTCCCACCCCGTTTCACATCTTGCCGAAAGGCCCTCTGCCGTTAAGACTTTTTAGGACTTTGGGCGGCAAATGTTAAAATCCGAGGCTCAGAAACGGCTCCGAGGCCGTTTTTCTGCCAAAGGGCCTATCCACCTCCGCCACAGCCACATAGCAGCAACGCCCATGCTCCGCCGTTTTTCCGCCCTCAGAGCGGAGCTTGAGCGGAGCTAAGGCGGAGCTTAAGCGGAGCTATGACGAGCCTCAGGTCAGTCCGTCGCAAATGTTAAAAATCCCAGCCGCAAAAGCCTTGAGTCCTTTTGGGGGAATTGTTATAAAGCGGACTTGTTTTAGGGGGAGGTTTTGGAGGAAATCGCTTTTTTGAAGGGTATTTGTTTTAGCGATGAATGATGGGTGGGGCGGGCGAGTGGGTGGCTGGCTATTCTTTATCCGAGCGGGACGGGCGTGTTAAACACTGTTAAATATTGTAATGTATCGGCGAACTGTACGTTATTATTGTGTCGGAAAAAAGAAAACGAACGATATTCAAATGTCAAATGACCCAATGCTAAACCTATAAAAAAAAATATCAATATGAAAGTATTTAAAAGATTCACAAGCATTCTGTTTGTGGCAGCCACAATGACGATGGCTGCATGCGACCCTGACGAGATGGTCTCTCCCGACCCTGAACACCCTGCAAATCCGATAAGCGATGTGTACCACACCGCCTGGATTAACGAACAAACCGACACCTATGAAGACGAGTACGGAAACCAGCACGAGTCGGTCGAGACCAACATTATCAGGTTTGAGACCGAGACATCGGGTCACATGGAATACAAATACGTGACGGCTACACAACACGAAAACGACATCTATCCGTTTACGTACTCCTATTCCACGCCCAACGGAACAGTTACAATCAGCGAAGGTGGAGAAACAGAGACATTTAACTTCTCGTACAACGCCAGCAACAACACTTTGGCTCTTTATGGTAGCGGGGGGTATTACATGATGTTCTCCCGTTTGCAAGAGTAAAGAGACTCACACCTCTGCATTTGGCCAAGTATCTCTTGCCTCTGGCAAGGGTTACTTGGCCTTCCGTCCTTGGGGATGTTCTGAGGGCGGGGCGTTGTGTCGGATTTGCAATCCGACACATATAAATATAAGGATTTGCAATCCGCATTAAATAATTCATTATAAATAATGTATGATATGTTTGCGGATTATAAATCCTTATATTAGACAGGCTCGGATTATAAATCCGAGCCAACGTGAATAAGATAACGGAATAACTAACCAAACAAGAGAACGTGAGGTAAAGCCATGTAGATTAGTCTGAAATATTAATGCCGAAAGAGGTTTGTGACCCAAAATCGTACCTCTTATAACCTTTGCAGATAATAACAACTCTGGCGAAGCGGGAAAAGTAGGCTCTCCGTCAAAGCCAGATGACAAAAATAATCAATTTTTAGAGCCTACCTAAACCTATTCATTAAAATCAAAAATGAAAAAAATCATATATATCATTGCGGTTGTAATCTTATTTGCCGCATGTGAGAAACCAAATGAAAACAAGTTCACTTGGGAGGATCCGGGCATATCGTGGACTGATTACAACAGCGTTTATGATGTTTATGCTCATTTCGTAATTGACACTAACGACTACTTTCGGCATTTAGGCGACACCATTCTTATTGAAGCCTATCTCGTTGACCACATGATGGACCATGGGATATGTCTTGAAGATGATACAGTCGATATTTTCAGAAGTAACTGCATAATGCCGCTTGGCACTCCCGATTCTGTGATAGACTGGGCCAACCACAACTTTAACAAAAAAGTTTATTTCACAGGGAGGCTATCATACAGTAGACAACTGGCGGTTCTTTCAATCGTGCAACTAAGTCATATTGATATTCGCCTAAAAGATGAACCATTATGAAAAAGTATATTTTTCCGTTCTCGGGGATGTTCTGAGGGTGGGGCGTTGTGTCGGATTTGCAATCCGACACATATAAA
>JAKSML010000024.1 GCA_024400665.1 Bacteroidales bacterium | reverse complement strand
AGGCCTGATATATGTCACGGCTTCCGGAGCGGGATATGACCCTGCCTATCCAGATTGGAATTACCTTTACAATACCTTCGATGGCGACACGTTGTGGGGAGCAGACGTAATTGAGAATCGAGGAGTTTTCAAGCTTGTTCTGGCCTGTTACGACACATTGGGCAACAAGCAGTGGGTGAAATACACCCATGGCCCAGGCAACATGAACTGTATCGGCATGAACCTGCTGCCCGGACGCAAGCTGGCTATGGGCGGACATACCGACGGCGACGCAATATTGGATGGAATGCATACCAACCTTCGGGATGTCGAAAGGGCTTCCTACTTCGCAATATACGACTTGGTGAAAGACAGCTTTGTGCTGCTGCAGACAGTGCAGATAGATGGTTATGACGGCTCCTACCCTTACATCTTCAACACCGACAAGGACGGCAACCTGCTCTTTGCCGGCTTTATTGATGAGGGAAACTACGTCGTCTGCGGCAGCGACACCCTCTACGGCAGCGAGCCCAAGACCCACGTTTACTACGGACGCTACGGCTGGCCCTGCGACTCCGCAGCACACTGGCCCGGCCCGCCACAGCACACGCTCACCCTCAACGTCGGCCAGCCCTCTATGGGCACCGTGTCGGGCGCAGGCACCTACTCCGGCGGCTCACAGGTACCCATCTCCGCCACACCCTACCCAGGCCACGCCTTCGACCACTGGAGCGACGGCTCCTCCGACAACCCCCGCACCATCCTCCTCCTCTCCGACTCCTCCATCACCGCCCACTTCGTCAAACAGCACACCGAGGGCATCTCCCCAGCCGAGCACCCCCAGCCCGCACTCTTCCCCAACCCCGCCACCGGACAGGTGCAGATCCTCGGCCTTGACGGCGAAGCCCCAGACGTCGAAATCTTCGACATGACCGGCCGCACGGTGGCCACCTTCCACCACGCTACCACCCTCGACATCTCACGTCTGCCCCAAGGCTCCTATATCCTCTCCATACAGACCGCCACCGACAAGCACCACCTCAAACTGGTCAAAAAATAACCCCAAAGAGAAAAGAGCAGCTGGACGAATGCCAGAACGCACAGCAAGCCAACGCCGTCCTCTGCCACCTGCTCACCTCACAGCATAAATGGGTCAATTATACGTTATACCCTCAAGGGGAGACCTCCATCGGAGCCTCCCCTTTCCTCATACAAAATCCACCGAATAAGCGTCCTATTCCCCCGTCAGGGTACATCACCTCGCAAAGGCTCTATTAAGAGCCGTAGCGAGGCTTTCTGCGCCTTAGAATGAACGTCTGCTAACGCATTCCATAGAGAGCCATCCGCAAATTCAAATCGGCCATCAGCACAAGCCGTGAAGTGCAGATGCTTCACCCACATAAAATAAGAAAAGGCTGCACATGAGTGTGCAGCCTTTCGGGGAAACTTATTAACCACAAAATCTATTAGTTCTGTGCAGCTTCTTTTTGTGCGATTTCCTTCTGAGCCTCTTCGCTGGTGATGCGTTCGAGCCACTTCACCATGCCGAGCATGACAAGCATAGCCACAGCGCAGACAGCAAGGAAGACGAGCCAGCACATCCACAGCTTAGGCAGCTTGTTGTAGAAGATGGGGCCGAGGAGGATGAGCAGGTTGCCCACAGCGGTAGCACTGAGCCAGAGACCCTGGCAGATACCCTGGATATGCTTAGGAGCAATCTTGGAGACAAAGCTCAGGCCAAGCGGGCTGATGAAGAGCTCTGCCACAGTGAGGAAGAAGTAAGTGACCAGCATGACCCACACGCCGCCCTTCATAGCAGCAGATTCTGCCACGGGGAGCTTGAGGAAGTCTTCGCCCGAGGGATAGCCCTTGGCGATGCTGAAGATCATCAGGAAGAGATATGCGCAGGCTGCAATACCCATACCGAGAGCAATCTTACGCGGCGTGGAGATCTTTCTGCCCCAAGCGGTAGCAAAGACAATCATCAGCACAGGTGTGAGCAGGATGACGAGGCCGGGGTTGACGCACTGCATAATCTCGGGAGCCACGGTGTCGGTGTTGACGAAGTCGCGGGCAAAGAACGAGAGAGACTCAGCGTTCTGGTGGAAGGCCATCCAGAAGAAGACACAGATGCCGAGGACGGCATAGAGGCCCATCATACGCTGCTTGATGTCCTTAGCCATAGCGGCACGCTCTTCGGCGGTGTAGGTGACAGCAGCTTCGACGCTCTTGACCTTCTTGGCGGGGTTGGGCATCTTGTGCTTGGTGCAGAGGAAGATGGTCAGGGAGATGAGCATAGCGCAGATAGAAGCGATGAAGGAGTAGTGGATGCCGGTGTTGAAGACATCGAGGTAGTTGGCGCAAGCCTGTGCCATGTCGGCACCAGCGGCGAACTGATGGTTGTTGGCAGCCATGAGCTCGTTGAGGTTGTCCATCTGCTCGGGAGTCATAGAGCCGGCATTGTCGATGAACTGGTGGCAGAGCTTAGGCAGCTGAGAGTTATAGACCATGTCCTTCATGCCGAGAATCCAGTTGCGGAAAGCGGGCACAACGAAAGGAGCGATAACGCCGCCGATGTTGATGAAGACATAGAAAATCTGGAAGCCGGGTTCGCGCTTGCTCTTAGCCTTGGCGAGAGCCTCGGGGCCCTTGGCAGCAGCCTCGGCCTCGAAGTTGTCGTACAGCTGGCCGACGAGAGCCTGCAGGTTGCCCTTGAACAAGCCGTTACCGAAGGCGATGATGACGAGGGCGGCGCAGATGAAGATGAGCAGGGCGGTGCCGTTGGTCTCGTTCACAGTGGTGGGGATAGAGATCAGCGCATAGCCGGTAGCCATCACGATGAGGCCGGCAATGATAGTGCCCTTGTAGTTCTGCAGCTTATCGGCAATGATGCCGCCGGGGAGGCTGAGCACATAGATGAGGAACAGGAAGACGGCATAGATGGTGCCGGCGACCTTGTCGTCCAAGCCGAACTTGGAGCAGATGAACAGCGTCATAGCGGCATTCATGATATAATAGCCAAAACGCTCGCCCATGTTGCTCAAAGCAGCAGCAATCAGGCCCTTCGGGTGATTCTTAGATTCCTTCAAATAGAAAATGATGAACGGAATCATTACAATCAAAATGCAGGCAAAGAGCAAACCGATGGTATGTTCCTGCCATAACGTTTGAATGGATAATAGGTTCATAATGTTTGTACTTTTATTAAATTATTAGTTATTTTACTCTAAACCAAAAGCCAGCAATCTGGCAAAATCTCACTCCCAAGTCCTCAATCCGCAATCATCCTAACACTTATCTATCACACAATTACGCTCATTATTCATCATAACGGCATAATATTTTATCTTGCAAAGATACAAAATTTTCTGAAATAATCGTATCTTTGCAACGAATTTTAACTAAAAAGGAACGATGAACCACGAACTGCTCACAACTGCCTTGTCGGCCCTGAAGGGCGGCAAAACCCTCCTCTACCCCACCGACACCATCTGGGGCATAGGCTGCGACGCCACCGACGCCCAAGCCATAGAACGCATCTACGCCATCAAGCAACGCGACCACAGCAAATCCATGCTCGTCCTCGCCTCGCCCCTCATGCTCTCACCCGCCCTGCCCCGAGAGGCCGCCGACCTCCTCCTCCGCAGCGACCGCCCCACCACCGTCATCCTCCCCGCCGAGATACTCCTCGCAAAAGTAGCCCCCAACCTGCCCGCGCACGACGGCACCGTGGGCGTCCGCGTGCCCCGCATGGACTTCTGCGAAGCCCTCCTCCGCGAGCTGGGCCGCCCCATCGTCAGCACCTCCGCCAACCTCTCCGGCCATCCCTCCCCCGCCACATACGCCGATATCGAAGAGGCCCTCATCCAGCGCATCGACTGCCCCCTCCCCGATGACTCCTCCTTCCGCCATGCCCCCACAGGCAGCAGCCGCATCGTCAAGCTCCTCCCCGACGGCACCATCCAGACCCTCCGCCCCTGACCCGCAGGAAACGCACCCCACGGCACACCCGATTTGTTAAAAATTAAGGATTATTTAACACTCCCACGGCGGCAAATTAGGGGATGAGAAGCTCCGCCTTACCTCCGCCTTACCTCCGCCTTAGCTCCGCTCGGAAGGCGGAGCCACAGCGACCCTACAGCGGTGTTAGAAATGTTAAAAAGCGGAGCCTCCCCGCACCTATCCTCAGGGATGCCCTGAGAGGTGTTCCAAAGTCTCGTTTCCGCAAGCCTGACGAAAATGCGGAGATGCAGGCAAAAAGGTTTGTTTCCCTTGGCTATCAGATGCGACGTTATGGAAAAAACAAAGCCGCAACACTTGTTGCGGCTTTGATGCTGTATGTGATGTTCTCTTGGAAAATCAAGCTTTGCCCAGAATGTCGTAGGGCACAGTGTCGGCATTGATGGGAACCTTAGGTTCTTCGATGGGGCCGAAGTTGTGCTCATACTTCTGAATGTTGTCAGCCAAGGCATTGAGGAGGCGCTTGGCATGGATGGGGTTCATGATGACACGGGTGCGGACGTTGGCGTTGGGGGTGCCGGGGAGCATCTGCGCAAAGTCGAGGATCATCTCGGTCGGGCTGTGGGAGATAATGGCGAGGTTGGAGTAGGTGCCCTGCGCCACTTCGGGTGCCATGTCGAGCTTCAGATTCTGCTGCTGGGGGTTATTGTGATTATTGTTTGCCATAACTTTGAACGATTATCTGTGTGCGTTTTCAATCTCTTTCTTGCTGCCGACGATGAGGTTCTCGTATTCGCGGAGACCGGTACCAGCGGGGATGAGGTGACCGACGATGACGTTCTCCTTCATGCCTTCGAGGTAGTCCTGCTTAGCATTGATGGCGGCCTCGGTGAGCACTTTGGTAGTCTCCTGGAAGGAGGCTGCGGAGATGAAGCTCTTGGTCTGCAGAGATGCACGAGTGATACCCTGAAGGATCTGGCGAGAGGTAGCGGGCTTGGCGTCGCGAGCGGTGACAAGCTGCTTGTCCTGACGGCGGAGAGTGGAGTTCTCGTCGCGCAGACGGCGTGCGGTGATAATCTGACCATTTTCGAGAGTCTCGCTGTCACCCTTGTCCTCGATGACCTTCATGCCGAAGATTTCGTCGTTGGTCTCATGGAAGTCAATCTTGTTGATGAGCTCGCCGGGGAGGTAGCGGGTGTCGCCCGGATCCTCGATTTCGACCTTGCGCATCATCTGACGGACGATGACCTCGAAGTGCTTATCATTGATTTTCACACCCTGGAGACGATAGACCTCCTGAACCTCGTTGACGATGTATTCCTGAACCTTCATCGGGCCCTTGATGGCGAGGATGTCGGCAGGAGTGATGGCACCATCAGAGAGAGGCGTACCGGCTTTGACGTAGTCGCTGTCCTGAGCAAGAATCTGTTTGGATGTGGGGATAAGGTAGCTGCGCTGCTCGCCAGTCTTGGAAGTGATGGTGATCTGACGGTTGTTGCGCTTGAGCTTCTTGTCGATGCTGACGCTACCATCGATTTCGGCCACAACGGCGGGATCGGACGGGTTACGTGCCTCAAAGAGCTCGGTGACACGGGGCAGACCACCGGTGATATCGCCAGCCTTGCCGAAGCTACGCGGAATCTTGACCATGATTTCACCAGCCTTCAAACGCTGACCCTCATCGACGCCGATATGTGCGCCCACGGGAAGGTCATAGACCTTGAGGACGACGCCTTCGTCATCGACAATGTTGAGGGTGGGGTTCTTGGTGCGCTGACGGGACTCGATGACGACCTTGTCCTGCAGACCGGTCTGAGCATCGCTCTCGACACGGTAGGTGACGTTCTCGATGACGTTCTCAAAGGAGACCTTACCCGTCACATCGGAGATGATGACAGCGTTGTAAGGATCCCATTCGGCGATGAAGTCGTTCTTGGCCAGGTGGTCGCCAGACATCTTATAGAGTTTGGCACCGTAAGGCAGCAGAGCGGAGAAGAGGGTGACCTGAGTGGTCTCGTCAACGATACGCATTTCGGCGGAACGACCCATGACAACATGGTATTCGGAGCCTTCGGAATCGGTATAGGGGATGGCGCGGAGCTCGTCGATTTCGAGACGGCCTTCGTATTTGGCCACGAGGCTGGAGTTGGTACCGATGTTACCACCAGCAACACCACCGACGTGGAATGTACGCAGAGTCAGCTGTGTACCAGGCTCACCGATAGCCTGTGCGGCAATGACGCCGACGGCCTCGCCCTTCTGAACCATCTTGCCGGTGGCAAGGTTGCGACCATAGCACTTGGCGCAGACGCCGTGCTTGGCCTCGCAGGTGAGGACGGAACGGATCTCGACCTCCTCGATGGGAGAGTCTTCGATAATCTTGCAGATTTCTTCGGTGAGTTCTTCGCCAGCACGGACGATAAGCTCGCCAGTCTGGGGATGATAGATATCATGAACGGAGGTACGACCAAGGATCTTCTCGGAGAGGGTGACGACAACGTCCTCACCTTTCTTGAGAGCCGTGGTGGGCAGGCCGCGGAGGGTGCCGCAGTCTTCGGTGTTGATGATGACATCGTGTGCCACATCGACCAGACGACGGGTAAGGTAACCAGCATCTGCTGTTTTCAGAGCGGTATCTGCCAGACCCTTACGAGCACCGTGGGTGGAGATAAAGTACTCCAACACGGAGAGGCCTTCCTTAAAGTTGGAAAGAATAGGATTCTCAATAATTTCGTTACCAGCAGCACCTGCCTTCTGAGGCTTGGCCATCAGACCACGCATACCAGAGAGCTGACGAATCTGCTCCTTACTACCACGAGCACCAGAGTCGTACATCATATAGATAGGATTGAAGCCCTGGTTATCGGCCTTGAGCTGCTTCATGAGCGTCTCGGTGAGCTTGTTGTTGGTGTTGGTCCAAATATCGATGACGTGGTTGTAACGCTCGTTGTTGGTGATAAGACCCATAGCGTACTGACCCATGACCTCTTCGACTTCTTCGTTGGCCTTGCTGATGAGCCCTTCCTTTTCGGGAGGGATGATGACGTCGCCAAGGTTGAAGGAAAGGCCGCCACGGAATGCCTGACGATAGCCCATGTTCTTGATGTCATCGAGGAAGTTGGCGGTAACGGCGTTGCCGCAAGCGGTGAAGAGGTCGCCGATGATGTCGCGCAAGGACTTCTTGCCTAACACCATGTTGACATAGCCATAGGCCTCGGGGACGACTTCGTTGAAGATGACGCGGCCGACAGTTGTGCGGATGCGGTCGGTCTTGATAAAGTGACCCTTGGCATCGACAATAGGATAGCCATCGACGTCACGTTTAATCTCATATTCGGTGCGGCTGCGCTCTGCCACTTCGGCAGGGGTGCTGCAATCGATATCGGTGAGGAGGTTGCCATCTCTGTCCTTGATGACTTCCATGAAGGTCTTGTCGGTCTTGACAAACTGGAACTCGTCGCGGCCCTTGGCATCAACCTTGACGCTGATGCAGGCATTGAGAGAGACACGCTTCTCATTGTAGGCAATGATAACCTCTTCGGCAGAGTAGAAGCGGAAACCTTCGCCTTTGACGACCTCGGTGTCGGTGGTACGACGAGGTTTGGTCATGTAGTACAGACCCAGGACCATATCCTGCGAAGGCACTGTGATAGGAGCACCGTTTGCAGGGTTGAGGATGTTGTGGGTGGAGAGCATCAGGAGCTGAGCTTCCAGCACAGCGGCATTGCCCAGAGGTACGTGGACAGCCATCTGGTCACCATCGAAGTCGGCATTGAAACCCGTACAGACGAGGGGGTGCAGACGGATGGCCTTGCCTTCGACAAGTTTGGGCTGGAAGGCCTGGATACCGAGACGGTGCAGGGTAGGAGCACGGTTCAGCATGATGGGATGGCCTTTCAGGATATTCTCAAGGATTTCCCACACCACGGGATCCTTGCGATCGACGACGCGCTTGGCAGACTTGACTGTCTTGACCAAACCACGCTCGAGGAGTTTGCGGATAACGAAGGGTTTGAAGAGCTCGCTGGCCATGTCCTTAGGAAGACCGCATTCGTGCATCTTCAGTTCAGGACCGACAACGATAACGGAACGGCCGGAGTAGTCAACACGCTTACCGAGGAGGTTCTGACGGAAACGGCCCTGCTTACCTTTCAGAGAGTCGGAGAGGGACTTGAGGGAGCGGTTGCTGTCGGACTTGACGCTGGAGACCTTGCGGCTGTTGTCGAAGAGGGAATCGACAGCTTCCTGAAGCATACGCTTCTCATTGCGCATGATGACCTCAGGAGCCTTGATTTCGAAGAGTCTCTTCAGACGGTTGTTACGGATGATGACGCGACGATAGAGCTCGTTGATGTCGGAGGTGGCGAAACGGCCGCCATCCAGCGGGACGAGAGGACGCAGGTCAGGAGGAATGACGGGGAGGATGGTCATGACCATCCACTCAGGACGGTTGTCCATGCCGCGTTCCAGCATACGTTTGCGGCTGTCGCGGAAAGACTCGACAACGTTCAGACGCTTGAGGGCTTCCTGCTTGCGCTGGTTGGAAGACTCCTTAGAGGCGCGGTCGCGCAGCTCATAGCTGATTCTGTCGAGGTCGAGCTCGCAGAGGAGCTTGTAGATAGACTCGGAGCCCATGCCGACGATGAACTTGTCGGGATCGCTGTCGTCGAGCTGTTCGTTGCCTTCGGGCAGAGAGTCTTTGACAATATAGTATTCTTCTTCAGTGAGGAGGTCAAGCTTCTTGACGGGTGCGTCGTTGAGCATGGCCTTACCGGGCTGGAGAACGATGTATTTCTCGTAATAGATAACCTGTTCGAGCTTTTTGCTGGGAACATCAAGCAAGGTGCCGATCTTGTTGGGCAAAGAACGGAAAAACCAGATATGGGCAACAGGGACGATGAGTTCGATATGGCCCATGCGCTCACGACGCACCTTCTTCTCGGTAACCTCGACGCCGCAGCGGTCGCAGACGATACCTTTGTAGCGGATGCGCTTATACTTGCCGCAATGGCACTCCCAGTCGCGGGTAGGACCAAAGATCCTCTCGCAGAACAGACCGTCACGCTCAGGCTTGTATGTACGGTAGTTTATAGTCTCAGGCTTGGTCACCTCGCCGTATGAACGTTTCTTGATGGACTCGGGCGATGCCAAACTGACGGTTATCGAATTGAAATCATTCCTTAACTGTGATTCTTGTTTAAAAGCCATTTTCTTTTGAATCTTTAGCGTTAAATGTCAAACGTGATGTCAGATTAATATGTTACCATTTATCACTTAACATCAATCAAACGTTACCTCTAAGCCTAAGCCACGGAGCTCGTGGACCAACACGTTGAACGACTCGGGGATGCCGGGAACAGGCATGTTGTCGCCCTTCACGATGGCCTCGTATGCCTTAGCACGGCCCATAACATCGTCGGACTTGACAGTCAGAACCTCCTGGAGCACATGGGATGCGCCGAATGCCTCAAGAGCCCAGACCTCCATCTCACCGAAACGCTGGCCGCCGAAGTTGGCCTTACCGCCAAGAGGCTGCTGGGTGATGAGGGAGTAAGGTCCGATGCTACGAGCGTGCATCTTATCGTCAATCATGTGGTGCAGCTTCAGGTAGTAGATGTAGCCGACAGTAGCGGGCTGGTCGAACTGTTCGCCAGTTTCGCCATCATACAGATAGGTACGACCATTTTCGGGAAGACCTGCCTCGCGCATATAGCCGTTAATCTGCTCTAAGGTTGCGCCATCGAAGATGGGGGTCTTGAAACGCTTGTTGAGCACCTTGCCGGCCCAGCCAAGAACGGTCTCATAAATCTGACCCAGGTTCATACGTGAAGGCACACCCAGAGGATTCAGCACGATATCGACGGGAGTACCATCGGCCAGGAACGGCATATCCTCTGAACGGACAATCTTGGAGACAATACCCTTGTTACCGTGACGACCTGCCATCTTATCACCGATGCGGAGCTTACGCTTCATGGCGATATAAACCTTGGCCATCTGGACGATTCCGCTGGGAAGATCGTCACCAACCGTGAGAGCGAACTTGTTACGGGTGAAACGACCGTTAATCTCGCGGTTCTTGATATTATAGTTGTTCAACAGATCCTTGATGAGATCGTTGGTTTCCTTATCGGAAGTCCACTTGTTGGGGCTGACCTCTTCGTAGTTGATAGCACGCAGCGACTTAGCAGTGAACTTGACTTTCTTCGGAATGAGTTCTTCCTTGTGGTTGGTATAGACGCCATTAGAGGTCTTGCCAGCAAGGATGATGAGGAGGCGGTCAATCAGCTTCTCCTTGAGCTCATTCAGCTCATTGTTATACTCTTCCTCGGGCTTGGCGAGAATCTCTTTCTCTCTTGCACGCTGCTTGCGGTCGCGGACAATACGAGTGAAGAGCTTCTTGTCGATGACGACACCACGAACCGACGGAGGCACCTTCAGGGAAGCATCCTTAACATCGCCGGCCTTGTCGCCGAAGATGGCACGGAGCAGCTTCTCTTCAGGAGTAGGATCGGATTCGCCCTTAGGCGTAATCTTACCGATGAGAATGTCGCCTTCCTTGACCTCGGCACCGATACGGATGATACCGTTCTCGTCCAAATCCTTGGTGGCGTCATTGCTCACGTTCGGGATATCGCGAGTGAGTTCCTCAAGACCGCGCTTGGTCTCACGGACCTCAAGAGTGTATTCTTCAACATGGACGGAGGTGTAGATATCCTCGCGGACAACGCGCTCAGAAATCACAACAGCATCCTCGAAGTTGTAACCCTTCCACGGCATGAAGGCGACCATCATGTTGCGGCCGAGAGCCAGCTCACCGCCCTGGGTGGCATAGCCTTCGCACAGCACCTGGCCCTTCTTCACCTTGTCGCCCTTCTTGACGATAGGACGCAGGTTGATGGATGTGGAATGGTTGGTACGCTGATAACGCGTAAGTCTGTATTCGCGCACATCGTCGTCGAAAGAGACCAGACGCTCTTTCTCAGTACGATTATGGCGGATGACGATTTTGGTAGAGTCAACAAACTCAACAACGCCATCGCCGAGAGCATTCAACAGCACGCGGCTGTCCTCTGCCACAGATTTCTCAATACCCGTTCCAACGATAGGAATTTCGGGATTGAGCAGCGGCACAGCCTGACGCATCATGTTGGAGCCCATCAAGGCGCGGTTAGCATCATCGTGCTCCAAGAAAGGAATCAAGGATGCAGCGATAGAAGCAATCTGGTTGGAGCCCATATCGATGAGGTCAACCTCCTGCGGGGTGACGATGGGGAAATCGGCCTGACGACGAGCCTTGACACGCTGGACAAGGATGTTACCCTGCTCGTCCTGCGGAGTGCTGGCCTGTGCGACAGTCTTGTTCTCCTCCTGCTCGGCGGTGAAATAGGTAGGCTCCTCTTCGAGGACGACACGGCCGTCAACAACGCGGCGATAAGGTGTCTCGATGAAACCTAAGCTATTGATCTTAGCATAGACGCAGAGCGAAGAGATAAGACCGATGTTAGGACCTTCAGGAGTCTCAATGGTACAGAGACGGCCGTAGTGGGTGTAGTGTACGTCACGCACTTCGAAACCTGCACGCTCACGAGACAGACCGCCAGGACCCAGAGCGGAGATACGGCGCTTGTGGGTCACCTCGGCCAAAGGATTGGTCTGATCCATGAACTGAGACAGCTGGTTGGTGCCAAAGAACGAGTTGATGACCGAAGAGAGAGTCTTGGCGTTGATCAGCTCGGTGGGGGTGAAGACCTCGTTGTCGCGAACGTTCATGCGCTCACGGATGGTACGGGACATACGGGCAAGACCTACGCCAAACTGGTTGTAGAGCTGCTCGCCTGCGGTACGGACGCGACGGTTCGACAAGTGGTCGATATCGTCAACTTCGGCCTTCTGATTAATAAGTTGAATCAAATATTTAATAATAGAGGTGATATCGGTCTGAGTGAGGACCTTGACATCATCAGGAATATCAAGATTCAACTTGGTGTTGATACGATAGCGGCCTACGTCGCCGAGGTCGTAACGTTTGTCGGAGAAGAAGAGCTTCTCGATGATGCCGCGAGCGGTCTCCTCGTCTGGTGGCTCAGCATTGCGGAGCTGACGATAGATATACTCAACTGCCTCCTTCGAGTTGTTGCAGGTATCCTTCTTCAACGTATTATAAATGACGGAATAGTCGATGCCGTCGTGATCCTCGACCTTGACGAGGATGGTCTTGACATCGAGTTCCAGAATCTTTTCAATATCATCTTCGGTAAGCTCTCTGTCGCGCTCGATAACGACCTCGGTACGCTCCATAGAGACGACCTCGCCGGTATCCTCATCGACGAAATCTTCCACCCATGTATCCACGACACGGGCGGCGAGCTGCTTGCCGACAACCTTCTTGAGGTTGGCTCTCGAAACCTTCACCTCCTCAGCGAGGGAGAAGATATCGAGGATGTCCTTATCAGTCTCGTAGCCGATAGCTCTCAACAGGGTAGTGATGGGGAGCTTCTTCTTACGATCGATATAGGCATACATGACATTGTTAATGTCGGTAGTGAATTCCATCCAGGAGCCCTTGAAAGGAATGATACGGGCAGAATAGAGCTGCGTACCATTAGAATGGAACTGGGTGCCGAAAAAGACACCGGGGGAACGGTGCAGCTGAGAGACCACAACACGTTCGGCGCCGTTGATAACGAAAGTACCCTTCGGCGTCATATAAGGAATCATACCCAGATAAACAGGCTGTTCGACGGCCTTGAAATCATCGTTTCCTTCTTCACTGCACGAGAGTTTCAGCTTAGCCTTCAAGGGGACGCTGTAGGTGAGGCCGCGTTCGATACACTCCTCGATGGAGTAGCGCGGAGGATCAATAAAGTAATCCAAAAACTCTAACGTGAAATTGTTACGTGCATCCGTTATTGGGAAGTTTTCCTTGAAAACCTTGTAAAGACCCTCATCAAGACGATTATCAGGATTGGTCTCTATCTGGAAAAAATCTTGGAAAGACTTTAACTGTATATCAAGGAAGTCCGGATATTCATATTTGCGGACAGATGCAAAATTTACTACTTCGACAGATTGATTTTTATCCAAGGGACTGATTATTAAAAATTGCCAATTAAAGAATTAGTTAATATAATAGTTACTGCTCCTGGGGTGGAGAGAAATCAGCACGCACAAAGATACCTAGGGCTGTGCCCTAAATATCGAAATTTCATAGCAAAGAGGAATAGGCACTCCGGATAACCGGAGGCCCTATTCCTCGTAGAAATCAGATCGGATATCTTATTTGACCTCGATTTCAGCACCAGCCTCTTCGAGAGCCTTCTTAAGAGATTCAGCTTCGTCCTTGCTAACGCCTTCCTTAACAGGCTTAGGAGCGTTGTCAACGAGTTCTTTGGACTCCTTGAGGCCAAGGCTTGCCATATCCTTAACAGCCTTAACGACGGCGAGCTTCTTGGTTGCATCGGGAACACCCTTCAGGATAACGTCGAAGGAGGTCTTCTCCTCAGCGGCAGCGGCGCCAGCAGCGGGAGCAGCAGCAACTGCAACAGCAGCAGCAGCGGGTTCAATACCGTACTCGTCTTTCAGGATATCGCCGAGTTCTTTAACTTCTTTAACAGTGAGATTAACTAATTCTTCAGCAAGAGCTTTGATGTCTGCCATAACTTTATAATTTTAATGTGTTTTACAAATTGGTTTATTAATGTTTTTTTGGACTTTTAACGGGGTCCGGCCCGGAAAGCTTTATTCGGCTTTCTCTTCTAATGTTTTCAGAACACCGGTGATGGTATTTGCACCAGACTGAAGCTGGGAAATAACATTCTTGACAGGGCTCTGGAGCAGTGCGACGATGTCGGCGATGAGCTCGTTCTTGGACTTGATGTTGACAAGTTCTTCGAGATGCTCGGGTCCTACATAGAAGCATTCCTCAACGTAAGCGCCTTTCAGGACAGGTTTCTGTGCACCCTTCTCACTTGCGCGGAACTCTTTGATGAGCTTAGCAGGAGCGTTGTTGGTGTTCGAAAGCATTATGGCGGTCTCACCCTTGATCACGGGGAAGAGCTGGGAATAATCCATTCCGGTGCGCTCCATAGCCTTGATCAAAAGAGCGTTCTTGACGACTTCCAACTTGACCTCTTTGCGGAAAGCGGCGCGACGCAGCTTGCTGGTCAGCACAGAGTCCAGGCCTCCGATATCAGCGATATAGATGAGGGGATAAGCCTTGATCTCTTCACACAACTTGTCGATCAGTTGGTCTTTAAGTTCTTTTCTCATAATGATCTTTCAATAATTAAATGTTACAAGGTAGCGGCTTTAGTGTCAACCTTAACACCGGCGCTCATCGTGCTGCTGATGCAGATGCTCTTGACATAGGTGCCCTTTGCAGCGGCGGGTTTCAGCTTGATGATGGCCTGGAGGACTTCGCGGGTATTGTCAACGATCTTGTTGCTGTCGAAGGAGACCTTAGCGACGGCAGTGTGGATGATACCAAACTTATCGACCTTGAAGTCGATCTTACCGGCTTTGGCTTCCTGGACGGCTTTGCCAACTTCCATAGTAACGGTGCCAGTTTTGGGGTTCGGCATCAGGCCGCGGGGGCCTAAGATACGGCCGAGAGCACCAACCTTGGGCATTACATTGGGCATGGTAATGATAACGTCTACATCCGTCCAACCGCCTTTAATCTTGGTGATATACTCATCAAGACCGTAATAATCAGCTCCGGCTGCTTTTGCCTCTTCTTCTTTCTCAGGGGTGCAGAGCACGAGGACGCGGACAGTCTTACCGGTGCCGTGAGGCAGGGTGACGCTACCGCGGACCATCTGGTTGGCCTTACGAGGGTCAACGCCAAGGCGCACGTCGATATCGACAGAAGCATCAAACTTGGTGTAGGTGATGTTCTTCACGATTTCAACAGCCTCCTCGAGAGAGTAGCACTGATTCTTGTCGAATTTGGCGAAAGCTTCTTTCTGTTTCTTCGTTAATTTTGCCATGATTCATTGTTTTTTGTGGTCACCGCACCGCTCGCTGGCGATGCTACCACTGTTAATGTTTAAATTTCTTTATTTTGCAAGGGGATTCTCGCCTTTGACGGTGATACCCATGCTGCGTGCAGTACCAGCAACCATGCTCATAGCTGATTCGATAGTGAAGCAGTTAAGGTCGGGCATTTTTGCTTCTGCAATCTGACGCACCTGTTCCCAAGTGACAGAAGCGACCTTGACGCGGTTAGGTTCGGCAGAACCCTTGGCAGCCTTGGAGAGCTCTTTCAGCTGGACGGCAACAGGGGGAGTCTTAACTACAAAGTCAAAGGACTTGTCAGCATATACCGTGATGATAACAGGGACAATCTTGCCAGCCTGATCCTGGGTACGAGCGTTGAACTGCTTACAGAACTCCATGATGTTCACGCCCTTGGCACCCAGTGCGGGTCCCACAGGAGGTGCGGGGTTTGCAGCGCCGCCTTTGATCTGTAATTTAATCAATCCTGCAACTTCTTTTGCCATTGATCTAAATTTTTAAATAGGTTGATTAGTTTGAAAATACTATTCTTTTTCCACCTGGTTGAAACCAAGCTCAAGAGGAGTCTTACGTCCGAAGATCTTGACTGTAACCTTCAATTTCTTCTTCTCGTCGTTCACCTCTTCGACAACGCCGGCGAAACTGCTGAACGGGCCGTCAATAACCTTGACAGACTCGCCAACGAGGAAAGCGTCGGAATTGCCATCAACGGCATCAATCTGGTTGTCCATCTTGCCCAGGATGCGGTTGACCTCGTAGGGGCGCATGGGGATGGGCTTGCCACCGCCAGGCTCGCGAAGGAAGTCGAGCACATTAGGGACGTTCTGGATGACAGGGATGATCTCGTCGCGCAAGTCGGCCTCGATCAGCACATATCCGGGGAAGTAGTTGCGTTCTTTGACAACCTTCTTACCGTTGCGGATAGCGAAGACCTTCTCAGTAGGAATAAGAACCTGGGGCACATCGTCGCTCCAGCCACGCTTGGCCATTTCGCTCTCGATGTACTCCTTAGCTTTCTTCTCTTTGCCGCTTATCGCTCTGACAACATACCATTTTTTAGACTGTTGCTCCATGATATAACTTAAGAATAGTGAGGTTTATACTCATTCGGGGTGGCAACTGCCACAACGAACGCGCTCTATATTCGGACAACCATGACATTCGGCCAGGCCTCAAAAGAATTGGGAAGCAAGACCGGCTGTCAGCCAAGCCTATCCGATTAAAGCATAAAAGTATCCAAGCAATCCCTTCCAACCCATGCTCTGAGCGCCGAAGACGACATCCATCAGAAACACGATGAGGGCTAAAATAAGTGCTGCAATAGCAACGACAACGGCGCTGTTTTGCAGTTCTTTGAATGAGGGCCACGAAACCTTGTGTGCCAGCTCCTCGTAACTATCTTTTACGTAATTACCGAATTTAGACATTTGATATCAATTATTTTTAGCAGGGGCAGAGAGAATCGAACTCCCAACTGCGGTTTTGGAGACCGTCATTATGCCATTTAACTATGCCCCTGTATAGAGGTGCCGTGCGGTGCAAGGCACCTCTTGAGGATTAAGATTATTCAAAGATCTTGGTCACCTGACCAGAACCAACGGTGCGGCCGCCTTCACGGATAGCGAAACGGAGGTTCTCGTTCAGAGCGATATCGTCGATCAGCTTGACATGGATGGTGAGGTTATCACCAGGCATGACCATCTCACGACCGTCGGGGAGAGAGATCTCACCGGTCACGTCAGTGGTACGGAAGTAGAACTGGGGACGATAGTTGTTCTTGAAAGGAGTGTGACGACCACCCTCTTCCTTCTTCAGGATGTAAACGGTAGCCTCGAACTCATGGTGAGGTTTGATGGAACCGGGAGCAGCGATAACCATACCACGACGGATCTGGTCCTTATCGATACCACGGAGCAGCAGACCTACGTTATCACCAGCTTCACCCTGGTCAAGAAGTTTGCGGAACATCTCGACACCGGTGACGGTGCTCTTCAGCTTCTCAGCGCCCATACCGATGATATCGACGGGGTCGCCAACGTGGATAGTACCAGTCTCGATACGGCCAGTACCGACGGTGCCACGGCCAGTGATGGAGAAGACGTCCTCAACGGGCATCAGGAAGGGCTTGTCGCTGGCGCGGGTGGGCAGAGGAATCCAATTATCAACGGCATCCATGAGGTCTTCAACGTTCTTAACACCGCTGGCTTCGCCATTCAGAGCTGCCAGTGCGGAACCACGGATAACGGGGATATTGTCACCATCAAAGTCATAAGTGCTGAGGAGTTCGCGGATCTCCATCTCAACGAGGTCGAGAAGCTCGGGGTCATCAACGAGGTCGCACTTGTTCATGAAAACAACGAGCTGAGGAACACCAACCTGACGAGCGAGCAGGATGTGCTCACGAGTCTGAGGCATAGGACCATCAGTAGCAGCGACAACGAGGATAGCGCCATCCATCTGAGCAGCACCAGTAACCATGTTCTTCACATAGTCAGCGTGGCCAGGGCAGTCAACGTGAGCATAGTGACGGTTAGCGGTCTGATACTCAACGTGAGCGGTGTTAATGGTGATACCGCGCTCTTTCTCTTCAGGAGCGGAGTCGATAGAGTCGAAAGATTTAACTTCGGAGAGACCTTTTTCAGCCAGAACTTTGGTGATAGCGGCGGTCAGAGTGGTCTTACCATGGTCAACGTGGCCGATAGTACCGATGTTGACGTGTGGTTTAGAACGATCAAATTTTTCTTTTGCCATTTTTAATACGTATTAATGTTAACAAATTATTATTCTTTCACATTTTACGAGGGCGATTTTCACCTCGTCCTCGGAAAATTTTTTCAAAAAAAAAGAGCTACAGACCAGATTTGAACTGGTGACCTCATCCTTACCAAGGATGCGCTCTACCAACTGAGCTACTGCAGCTTTTTTACTTCGAAGCGTGGGCTTGTCTCTCGCCTTGCTTCCGCTTGATTTTCGAGCGGAAGACGGGGCTCGAACCCGCCACCTATAGCTTGGAAGGCTATCGCTCTACCAAATGAGCTACTTCCGCTTCTCTGTAGGTTCGTGGGGAAGAGTGGACTCGAACCACTGAACTCCGAAGAGGACAGATTTACAGTCTGTTGCAATTGCCACTATGCGACTTCCCCATTTGTATTTCCCGAAGTTCCCCGGTTGATGGGAACTCGAGCCGATGAAGGGACTCGAACCCCCGACAGGCTGATTACAAATCAGCTACTCTACCAACTGAGTTACATCGGCTTTTTACAGCTTGTCAAACAACTCTCGTTCTCTTGATTTGAGGTTGCAAAGATACTCGTTTTTTTCGAATCATCCAAATTATTTTTATTTTTTTTTGCAAGTTTATCCATAACGATTTGTTTTTCAATCAGAAAAAATTTCATTATTTTTGCCCTTCACGGCTGAAAAGGACTTGCAAAAGCTTGCAAATTCTACAATTTTGAGCCATTTTACAGTTTCTTGAGCTCGATTTTTTCAAAATATTATACTATTAATTGAATTACAACAACTTACACAAATACAAGCAACTAAAGTATCTTATATTTTATTATGTATCATTTAGTTACACGGAACACACCTTTTCATCCATTTCCTGACTTCAATATAACCATGTATTAGAAAGCCCCTGCTATTGGGCAGCTATATAGAAGATGGCTGGAAGCCAGAAGCGGAGTCTGCGAGGAGGCTTGTGGACAAAAGTCCTTATAGAAAATAGCGAAATACGGTGGGTATTATCGTTTCCAAGCCGACCGCCCTGCTGATGTCTTTCAAAGAATGCCGTCTGGACAATTTATATATATACATAATATAGGATAATGTTGAGGCACTTCGAAGCAGGACGAGACCCCTGCCGCCAAATACTCCCGCATAAGGCCATTCAAGGGAAGGCCTCCCCTCCCCTATTCGAGCGAAAAAGGATCATCCTTATCGTCACAAGCCTATGGAAATGGACTGTATGCAGCTGAAACATAACATACTACCTGGGAACACGGCGTTGCCGAGGGCTGCAATTTCCGTTTACCGCATCTTCGCAGCAAAGATGCCTTAGCTTCGCTCTGCATTGCTACTGCATTGCTACCACATTGCTACTGCATTGCTATGGCATAGCATATCAGTAGCTATGCAGTAGCAATGTACGGCGAAGGTAAAGCGGAACTGCGGGGGGAGTTTGCTGGGGGTGGCGACAGCGGCTGTGAGTGTTAAATAATCATAAATAACGTTAAGCATTGCAACAAAAGGCGTGTTTATTTGTCTTATAATATAATGGGCGGAATATGCCGTGAGAAGTTGTAGCGACGCGGCATGCGGCGTCCGCTTCCCACATCGATGCGGAGGGGGCGTTGCGAGAGAGGTTCAAAACGTTAGGGATACATCATAAACAATAAAATATAAAATATCATGAAACAGACAACAGACAACAAAAAAGCAGGCATGATGAGAGGCTGGAGCATGTTCTTGCTCCTCATGCCCCTCCTCGCCGCCGTGCCGCTGCGGGCGCAGAGTCCGTCGGGCCACTTCGAGTGGGCGAGGACTTACACGGGCATACAGGTTAGTACTGCATACGGATACAACGAAATAGTCGGCTCGGCAGTAGATTCGTTGGGCAATCTGTATATTGCCGGGCATTTCACCTACGAGGGGATTCTGGACGCCAACGCTTACACGGACTTGTACCCCGACACGCTTTTTGCGACTCGGTATATCAACATAGTGATAGCCAAGTTCTCGCCGTCGGGCGAGATGCTGTGGCACAAGGTCATCATCGACCAGTCTCTTGGTGGACAAGGTGGAAGTGGTTTTGTACGCGACATGAAGATGGTGGGCGACAGCAGCATCATGGTGGCGGTTAACTTCACTGTACCATACAACACTAATATTCTTAGTAAAAATGTCTATTATTTGGACACGCTCATTCAGGATCAGAGCTATTTCCACCCCACGGACAGTATTTGGCCTGCACATAACAATGCCTTTATCACTTTCGACTTCGATGGCAACGTGACGGAGCAGCATTTTGTTTCGATAGGCATGTTGGACGAATTGGGGAATCCGATGGGATATCCAGGCTTTACCTATATCTATGGACAAGGTGGTTTTGCCCAAAAATTTGCCGTTGACCACAAGGGAAACATTTATGTGCTTCACGGTATGAGTAATGACCAACGAATTGGGCATAGCGTATTTAATGGCAATGTCAGCGCACAAGTGATCTATGTGGATGGCGTCCGTCATCAGACGAATCCCGTCGGTCCTACTCCGACTTGGAGTGAATATCAAATCCTGAAATTCTCACCCCACTTCGACAGTCTGCTTGGCTGCACCTACATTATTGACACCAGCACCTCGACTGATTATTCTGACTTGATTGAATCTATAAAATACACTTCGATTAATATGGACGGACAAGACAACCTATATATTACAACTACTTTTGAGCAAAGGCATGCAGCTCGCGATACAAGTTTCTCTGTTCCAATATATAACTCCGACACGCTTTCTTTATATTTCCCTGGGACTTACTTCCCTGGAAGGGACAATTCATTTCCCCCTACTAACGCTGGCATATTAAAATTTGACGCGTCGTTACAGCCTCTTAGATTTGAACAATTCTCCAGTACTCCAAACGAAGCGGAACCGGCAATAGGCGCAATTTTTGATATTAGGTGGTCATACACGGATGAATCAACCAATTCTCTATTTCTGTTAGTCCGCACGCAACTTCAAGCTTTTTTTGATTCACGAGCTACAGGAATGTATGTTTTATACCGCAATGATTCTATTGAGATGCAGAACAATCTCTTTTGGCTGCGTTTGGATATGGACAGTTGGGACTTGCTCTCATACGGCAGGGTGCGCTCAACAGTAGCAACTTATGGAGGCTTTTATAATACTCTAATTGCAAAAGATAATCGAGTCTATGCCCAATTTAAGTTTTGGAACGATTTTGAATTCCAAGACACGGCTATTTATGCACCAGGGGGCAGCACAGGCTATGGTCTCGGTATGATGATGTGGGACTATGACGGCAACGAGATTGGTTATGCAGACTATCATTCTGGTAGCCCAGAAAATATGCCTGGTCAAGTTCATCTGGTTGACAGTGCGCTGTATCTAACAGGACAGTTGTTTACTGGGGCCACTTTCGGCGACATCTCGGCGCCTTGCTTGGACAATGACATGGCCTATATGGCGAAATATGTGGATACCTCGTTCATGCACCCCTACGTGCGGCCCGACCTGCGGGAGCAGCAGACGATAGCGTGGGAGCAGGAGCTGCGCTTCGCTTTGGCGGACAGCACCGCCGCGCTCACCGCCGCCGCGTCGAGCGGGCTGCCCGTGGCCTACTATGTCGAGGACAGCACCGTGGCCCGTGCCGAGGGTGCCACGCTGCACCTGCTGCGCGCGGGCAGCACCACCGTCACCGCCACCCAGCCGGGAGACGAACACTACCGCCCCGCAGCCCCCGTGACGCTGCCACTGACCGTGACCGAGGGCGGCCAGGGCGAGGGCATCGCCGTCCCCGACGATGCCCCCGTGGCCGTATATCCCAACCCCGCACACAACACGCTTTATGTCAATGCACACGGCCAGCCCATAGCCTCAGCCATGCTTGTCTCCGCCGTCGGACACCGCTTCCCTGTGTCCGTTGTCAGCAACACCATAGACCTCTCTCCCTATCCTTCTGGAGTCTATTACCTCCAGATTGTAACCAATAAATCCATTTCACAAATCAAAATCATAAAGAGATGAAAACAACTATCCATTCACAGAGCAAAAGATGGTGGGCACTGCTGCTGGCGTGTCTGCTCGCCATGAATGCCGCTGTCCAGGCACAGGGCATCCATATCACCATCACCAGCGACTACGAGTCGCTATGTGTCCAGTCGCTCGAAAGCCAGTCGGGCAGCATCGACGAGCCGCCCCTCATGCCGACGGTATGCCAGGGGCAGACGGTGCACTACGTCGCCCACGCCGGCTTCGACTACGAGGATGCCGTTGCCAGCTGGCAGTGGGATGTGTATGGCGGCACCGCCAGCCCCACCGGCGACGCGGCCACCATCACGTGGGGCAATGACGACATGGGCGACATCACCGTCACCGCCACCACCACGTCGGGCCGCACTTGCAGCTACCACCTGACGGTGCGGCTGGTGTCGAACCCCGTGGCTCAGGCCGTCACGGTGCCGCAGGCTACTGGCGACCACGTAATCTATGTGTGCAAGGGCGAAGACGTGGAGTTCACCGACCAGTCGGAAGACCCCGAGGGCGACATAGCGGGCTACTACTGGCAGAGCTGCCAGGGAGAGGCCGGCACCCGCACCTACACCCTGCGCAACGTCACCGCCGACTGCGAGGTGACGCACCGCGTGTATAACAACTGCGGCTGCTACGGCGAGGAGTCCTACACGGTGAAGGTGCTGGACGGCGACCCGCTGACCCTGTCGTGCCACGGCACGGTGTGCGAGGGCAGCACGGCCACCTACCACGCCCTGACGCCGGTGTGCAGCGAGTACTACTGGAGCATCGACGGCGGCCACCTGGTGAGCGGCCAGGGCACCGCCGACATCACCGTGCTGTGGGACGACCCGCACGACGGCTACGGCGTGGTGACGCTCGACGGCACGCTGTGCGGCGGCAACGCCTGTCCCAACCAGATGAGCGTGCGCATACCCATCATACAGGACGGCAACGCCATCGGCGGTCAGACCACGGTGTGCGTGGGCGAGGCGGTGGTGTACCATGTGCCGCTCTACGGCTCCACAGACTACCGGTGGAGCATCACCCCCACGGCGGGAGCGACGCTCCGCCCCTACAACGGCGCCAACGAGGTGCTGGTGCTCTTCGACAGCGCCGGCACCTACCAGATTTCGGCGCAGTACCGCTGCGACTTCCTGTCGTGCGGCACGTTCGAGTCCGAGCCCCTCACGGTGGTGGCCAAGCCCCGGCTGGAGATCAGCGGCGAGAAGGAGATATGCCTTGCCAACGAGGCCACATACACCACCAACGCCATAGCACCCGACACCCTGATGACGTGGACGGCCACCGACCTGGGCAGCGAGCAGACGGTATATGCCTCGGCAGCCCCCGAGGCGAGATTCAGCACGGCGCACCTCGGCGCGGCGGGCCGCTACCTGCTCACGGCGGAGAACGCCAGCTACTGCAACGTGGCGCAGTTTGTGCTGACCGTCAAAGACCCGCCGCCCGCCCCCACTGCCGCCGAGATGGACCCCGACAACCCCACCGTGGCCTGCCGCAACTCGAGCATACTGCTGAAGGCCGCGCCGGCCAGCCCCGACTACACCTTTGTGTGGATGCCGGCCTGCACGACGGCGACCCCCAGCACGGTGATGGGCGACGAGGCGTCCTTGTCCTACGGCAACGACGTGTGCGGCATCAACGTCTATGCCTACGACCGGCAGCTGGGCTGCATGTCGGCAGAGCCCTACGTGCACCATGTAGCGCCCTTCGTGCTGGCGGCTGTCAGCCTTCCCTCGCCGCTGACGGTGTGCCCCGGCACGGAAATCAGCCTGTCGCAGTACGTGCCCTACCAAGAGGATGTGATATACAAGTGGGAGATAGAGGATGAGAAGCAGTACTGCGCCACGCTGAAGGGGAGCCCGCACAGCAGCAGCGTGACCCTGCAGGTGAACGAGCTGGAGACCTCGCTCGTCAACCCCATCCCATTCACGCTGACGCTCACCCGCACCTACTGCTCCGGCCTGACCGACACGAAAACGATGCGGATAGAGATAAGCGACCTGCGCGAGAACCTGACTATAACGGCCACACCCGACCCCGTGTGCCAGGGCAGCGACGTGAGCCTGAGCTGCGCCAGCTGCTCGGGCGACTGCAGCTGGACGATAGGGGGCACACCGTATGGCAGCACGCCCCCCAGCCCCTACACCGTGACCCAGCCCGGCGACGTGCGCGTGTCGGTGGTGTGCAATCCGTATGATTACTGCACCAACACGAACTACCTTTCGCGAGGTGTGGAGACAATACATGTGAACCCGCTGCCGTCCGTGCTGGCACTGGGCTGCGACGGCACAAACGTATATACGATACCACCGCTGGATCCGAACGACTACAGCTTTGACTGGTCGCCCAGCCGACCCAACAACTGGCAGGTGCAGGCCATCCCCGGCACGACGCACTACAGCTGCACCATTAAAGACCTCGCTACAGGTTGCAATACCACCTTGGGGACCGAATGCGACGGATGCGAGCGGCTGAAGATAGTGTTTGACGGCTATAACTACTGCAAACAGGAAGCGCGGCTGCATGTGGAGGGCGCCACAGGCACAGTGACGTGGACCGTGCTGGGCGGAGCACATGGCGAGCCGACCTACGAGGGGGAGCACAACAGCGAAATAATCATCCCCATCGAACAGGTGGGGACGTATGCCGTGCTTGTCAGCATCGACGACGAGCCATGCTATTCGGCGGACACCTACTTCAACGTGGACTTTATTCCCGACTTTGAGATAGAGAAGAAATGCACCAAGATAGTCATACACAACTATTCGCAATACACCGATGGCAGCAAAATGGTGTCTTTTTCAGTGGACGGGGATCCGGTCCCGCGCTCGTTCTCGCTCAGCACCCCCGAATATCCGATAGGCCCGTTGGCCGAAGGCACGCACACCGTCACGCTGGTTGATTATAATGGGGTTTCGTTGACGGATTGCTTCAGCGAAACGGTGACGATAGCGAACAGCACGGGAACGGTGACGATAACATCGGATAACCCGATGCCAGATAAGGCCTGCGACAACACCGCCATGCTGCTGAGGGCCTCCGTGTCCAGCGTAATCAGCAGTAGGATTATGTCAACCAACTGGCATTTCGGCGACGGCAGCACCTATACGACCAGCGGCAGCGATGTCTATCACACATTCAGAAGTAATATTGCCAGAGAGGACTACACTGTCACTGTATCTGTGACCGACGAGAATGGCTGCATCAGCACGGGCAGTGTTGACATATCGTCCGAACCTAACGAATTGGAAACACCCTCACTGGTTTACGAACCCCCGACAGTCTGCCCTGGCACTGATAAAGAAATAGAATATAAGGTGAATGGAGATCATGTTCCTTCAAATGTTATTAACAATTACACGTGGCGTTATCCCGAGGTGAGCAACCACAGCAGCACCCACAACGTGCAATACACCGGCGACTACAGGGTGATGGTGACCAACAGCAACTCCTGCATGGCGGAGGCAATGCTGAACGTGCCGTTCCTGAACAAGCCTACG
>JAKSML010000023.1 GCA_024400665.1 Bacteroidales bacterium | reverse complement strand
CCCTAATGAGAATTATCGAAGACTGAAAAACAACTAGTTATGTAGATTAGAGCCTCTTTCGTGTTAATGTGCGTTAAATATCGCAGTTTTGTCGAAAAAGATTTTGCTATTTTCAAAAAAGTCGTATCTTTGCAAATGAAAGTCGATGGAGAAAAATATCTTTTCTATGTTCATCTTTCATCAGCAGTGACTCCGCTATAGCTCCGCCGTAGCTCCGCTTGCGGGAGCGGACCCAGGGGAGGGTATGGGCAGCGAGGCGGCAGGCATAACGGAGGCACGGCACAGCATACAGGCGGTCATCACGGCAGAGACTAGGTAAACAGCCGAGAGTTCTTTGACAGATTTTGAGATTTAGGCCCCTTGTTGTAATTGATAATTGAAAATTGAGAATTGAGAATTAGGGCGGGAGCCGTCTTTGTAATTGAGAATTGCCAGCTGGGAGCGGGAGCCAATTTTAATTGATAATTGAGAATTGGCTGGCGCGGCTTTTTTTTAATTGAGAATTGGGCTGGCGCGGTTGGTTGATTGGAGAGGGTAGGAGGGAATGGGAGAGAATGAGAGGGAATGGGAGAGAATGAGAGGGAATCGGGGAGAATGGGAGGGAATGAGAAGTTACAGGTCACAGGCCACCGATTACAGGTTACCGATCACAGATCACGGGTCACCGGTCACATTGATTGAGGATTAGGCGCGGTTGCTTCGCTGACATTGTTTGTGCTCGGCATAATCCAAGCGAGTTTGGCTTTTGCGCTCGCTTTGATAATGTTAAATTTTATGTTGAAGTTGTGATGAATGGATTTTTTTTTGTATTTTTGCAGTCTCATATTTTTGATGCTATGTTGAAGATTGTCTTTACCTCTGCTGCCTCTCTTCGGTCGGTGAATGCCGGCCTCAAAAGGCTTCTCCTCTTCCTCGTCCCGCTTCTGTTCGCATCGCCTCACACGTCGGCATACGCACAGGGGGACGGCGACACGGTCCGCACCTCCGAAGGCTGGGAGTCGGGCACGTTCGACACCTATCGCTGGGAACGGGACCAGTCGGTCCGCAAGTGGGAGATCACGACAGTTGGCGCCACCTCGGGCCGTTATTGTGCGCGGAGCGGCAACTACTACCTCAACAGCACGGAGTCGGTGCTGCAGATGGTTGCAGCCATGACGGACAGCGGCGTGTTCTCGTACCGTCGCAAGGTCTCGTCGGAGAGCGGCTACGACTTCTTCCGCTTCTATCTCGACGGCGTGCTGATGGAACAGCTCAGCGGCGAGGTGGATTGGGACACCTTCAGCTGCCCCGTGACCGAGGGCTACCATAGGATCAAGTTCGTCTATCACAAGGACGGCTCCACGTCGAAGGGCTCGGACTGCGCTTGGCTCGACGACATCAGCTGGCCAGGGGCTTTCGCCGAATATATCGTCACCGACAGCTGTCCGGCACCCACGGGGATTGCCGTGACGGAATGCGACACGGGCGTGCTGGTGTCGTGGGATGGTGAGTATCGTGCTTACGACACGGTGATATTCGACGACATAGAGGGCCACACCTATGGGGCTATCAACTCGCCTGGGACGGTAGGATGGCAGTATATCGACGGCGATTCTGCCGCCTCTTCGACCTTCACGACGCTCTCCTTCACGGGCGAGGGCGAGCCGATGGCCTTCATCGTGCTGGATGACGAGATGCTGACAGGAAGCCAGAGCTCAAGAGTCCAGGCTCATTCGGGACACCGCTACCTCGCGACGGCCTTCCATTCATCAATCGCGAACGACGACTGGCTGGTCAGCCCCGAGCTCCATTTCTCTGACACCTTCTCATTCTCCTTCTATGCGCGGAGCTACTCTTCCACCTACAACGACGAGCTGTTTGTGGCCTACTATTCCCCCACGGGCTGCCAGAAGGAGGACTTCATACCGCTGCACAGCGACACAATCGTCTCGCCGGCAGCATGGACGCATTACCGCTTCACGGTGCCACGTAATGCCCGCTATGTGGCCGTACAGTGCGTCTCCTACAACGAGTATCTCTTCTGCGTTGACGATATTTCGATAAGCGGCCATGTCGAGCAGGGCTACAAGACAAACCTCTATCGCGACGAAACGCTTCTGGCCGAGGGGCTGGAGGAGAACTCATATCGCGACAGCACGGCGACAAACGGCACATACTGCTACTACCTCACCCATCAGCAGCCGCTGCCTGCGGAGGTGCGGAGCGACAGCCTGCAATATGTCGAGTCCTCCCCTTCGGAGACGATGTGCATCACCGTGGGCGACAGCCTGTTCGCGAAGTCGAAGGCTGCCGACCTCCTTCCGAAAAGGGAATGGCGCGACGCGGACACGAGCTTGGTCAACGAGGTCGCCGACAGCAGCCATATGGCATACACCCTCGGCCAGCTGGCCTCCTGGACCCGCTACCCGTCCTACGACCTCTATGTCGGTCTGATGCACCATTTCCAAGAGGCATATCCGCAGCTGTGCGCTCTGGAGACGGTGCTCGACACCACGCCCCATCCCACGCTGCCGCATTCCATCCTGGCGCTGCATATCAGCAACACGCTGGGCGAGGCTACGACAAAGCCGGCATTCCTCTATTCCTCAACCATGCACGGCGACGAGACGCTGGGCTATCTGCTCCTGCTGCATCTGGCCGACTACATCTTGCAGAATGCGGCGACGGACTCTCTTGTGCAGGAGGTCTTGGACAAGACAGACCTCTACATACTGCCGCTGGAAAATCCCGACGGCACCTACTATCTGAGCAACGACCTCATCTATTCCGACGCCCATTCCCAGCGCAGAAACTACGCGGGCTACGACCTCAACCGCAACTATCCCTACCTTCCTGTGCTGAGCGGCCGTGCCAACGTCCAGCCTGAGACACGCGCCATGATGGAGTGGCTTGAGCCGAAGAACCTTGTCATGTCGGCCAACTTCCACGGCGGCTCAGAGGTGTTCAACCTCCCGTGGGATCTGTGGGGCATAGACTCGGTGCCGCATCCCGACGTTGACTGGTTCCGCTATGTGTGCCAGAACTATGCCAGCGCCTGCCATTTCTTCGACGCCAATAGCTTCAGGGGCGTGAGCGGACGTTCCGTCCTTTCGGGCGGCGACTGGTACACCTGCGACGGCACACGTCAGGACTATATGAATTACTATCTGCACTGCCGTGAGGTCACTGTGGAGCTCTCCTCCACCCACACAGTGCTGGATTCTGCTAATATTGCGCGATATTGGAACATCAACCGCGACCGCCTGCTGTCCTATATCCTGGAGTCTGCGCACGGCTTCTGGGGCACTGTGGTGGATGATCTCACGGGCGAGCCTATCGAGGCGCAGGTCACGATTCTGGACCACGACAACCTCCATTCTGAGGTCTATTCTCATCTGCCCTTGGGCGTGTATCATCGTCCCATCATGGCGGGGAAATACCGTGTGGCAGTCTCGGCTCCATGCTATATGACGGATACCTTCGAGGTTGCCGTGCTTCCTGACGAGGCGACCTGCCTCAATGTCCGTCTGCGCCCAGCTGCACAGCCGCCGTTCGCCCCTTCGCAGTATCTTCTGGCTGGCGAGCAGGCCACGCTGGTTGCACTTGCAGACCATCATGTGTTCTGGTATGCCTCGGCTGATGACGACCAGCCTTTGGCAGAAGGCCCCATCTTCACCACGCCGCCGCTGTATGAGACGACCACCTATTATGTCGAAGAGCGATATGAAGAGGCTTTTGGCGAGGATTTTGACGGCGGAGCGATGAGCACGGCAGACACAGTGTTCACCTGCGTGAGCCCTCGCGACAGCGTGACGGTATGGGTCATCGACACGACAAGAGACACTGCCACGCAGTCTGTCGTCACAGTTGCCGGCACCTCCTTCAGCCTCTATCCCAATCCGACAAGTCGCTATTGTACCATACAGCTATCCGAGCAGCAGCCTGCCGAAGTCAGAATATATGATATGCGCGGACAGGTGGTTCTGTTTCAACAGCTTCCGTCTTCGGGCATATTGGACCTCGGCAGCCTGACCCCGGGCACCTATCTTGTTGAACTTATCGCCTCGTCACAGTCGCTGGGCGTCACCAAGATAGTGCTGATATAGCTAAAGGTGGGAGTGAACTGTGATTAGTGAATTGTAAATAGTGAAATGGTGAATTGTGAATAGAATTGATGAGTGAATAAATAAAAAGTGGGCTGCCGCCTCACAAACGACGGCATCTGCCTTAATTCTCAATTTTCAATTCTTAATAATCTTGTTGAGAATCTTATCCACCTCGTCGGATATGTGCATGCGCTTGATGGCAAAGAAGACGATGATGGCGAAGATGCCGGTCTTCACCACAGCTTCTGCCAGCGTGATGGCGAGGCCAGTGCCCATCTTGGCAATGAGCGGCGAGACCGTCCAGCCCCATACCATGTTCAAGAGGAAAAGCGCCAGCGTGAGCGCCACCACCCACAGCTGTTTGAGGCTGAAGAGCGAGACACCCATCTTCTTCCACAGCATCCACAGCAGGGGCACGAAATAGATGATATAGGCAAAGAGCGTGGCACATGCCGAGCCTGTCACGCCCCACAACGGTATCAGCCACACATTCAGTCCGATGGCGGCTGCGGTAAGCAGGCAGATGAAGGGCAGGGAGAAGACATAGAATTTAGAGAAATTCAAGATATTGGTGGCGATGCAGAGTGTAGAGTTGAGGATGTTGGCCATGCCGAGGAAGAGCACCACGCCCATGCCCGACACATATTCCGCACCGTTGGGGATGATGGCGAAGAGCGGCGCAAGGTTTATCCAGATGAAGAAGAGCAGCATACATGCCACCAAGAGCTGGTGCAGCGACACCTGTTGGCCCAGACGGTTCACCTCGCCGATGTTGTTGTCGGCCACGGCCTGCGAGATGATGGGGCTTGAGATGGCGCCTAAGGAGCGGTAGGGTATCTCCACCACGTTGGCAATGTAGCAGGCTATCGTGTAGATGCCTGCGGCGGCGAGGCTCTCTTTGGCGATGAAGATGGAGTTGAACAGCTTCACGTTGCCAGCCAGCACGGTGGCAGTCATGAAGAGGGTATAGACCCCCACCTCGCGCAGCAGATGCGTGTCAACAAAGCTCCAGTCGGGCTTGAAAGAGATGCGGCCTAAGGAGAGGAGATAGAAGAAGTTGACCACTGTGGCTATGGCGTAGCTTGAGCAGAAGAGCAACACAAAGACATCGAGCGACACCACCCCGTGGCCGTAGAGCAGATAGGCTATGAGGTTCAGCACACGGATGACCACCTCGCGCACAAACTTGGGCACGGCGATATGCAGCAGCACGCTCGCGTTGGTCTCAAACACAGTCATGTACAGCACGAAGAAGGTGAGCGGCAGCAGCAGATAGACATAATCGACCAGCAGCGGGGCATCCTGCGCGTAGTAGCGCACAATGGAGCCTTTGAAGATGAAGGTGAGCGTGGCGATGATGGCGAAGCCGATGAGGGGCAGCACGAGGGTCCAGCCGAAGAAGCCGTGGTCGCGATGCTCAGGGTCTTTGAAGCGGGGATAGAAGCGGAGGATGGAGGCGTTGGTGCCCAGCTGTGCCAGTCCGGCGAAGAGCATGGCGGCATCCACCATCACGCGGGTGAGGCCGATTTCCTCTTGCGTGAGCAGGTCGGTGACCACGAAAAAGGTAGTCACGGCGCCTATCAGAACGCCCAAGTAGTTGGCCAGAGCCCCTTTGATGCTTTGTTTCGCTATGATGCCCATTTTTTAGTTAAAAGTTATGAGTTAGGCAGAGCCTTCTCGTTGTTCTCTATTCGTTAATTCTTTATTCTCAGTATGTAACGTTCAATGGATGTTTTCGAACGATATGTGCAAAAATACACATTTTTTGCGATATAAATAAAAAAAATTGATAAATGAAGAGAGGAAGATATAAGTGTGGCAGCCGCTGTTGGAGATGGTGAAAAACGGGATGACAAAGCGTAAAAAGGCGTGACGGCAGCCTGCTTTTTTATGCTTTATTTTGGGCTCATTGATTCATTTCGACTCTTTTTTTTTATTAATTCAAAAATTATTTGTATCTTTGCGTTTCAGTAAGTTGGAGAAATAGATACCCTCTATTGCTTCTAATTTGCTAATATACACAATAATAAAGAAAATAATTAATATATACTTAAACAATGAAAATTTACCAGACATCCGACATTCGCAACATCGCCCTCGTAGGCGGTGCTAAATCGGGTAAGACCACCATGGCTGAAGCCATGGCCTTCTGTGGCGGCGTCATCAGCCGTCGTGGCTCCGTAGAAGACAAGAACACCATCTCCGACTACCGCGACATCGAGATCGACCGCCGCAATTCCGTCAACACCTCTCTGCTCTACACCGAGTTCGGTGGCAAGAAGGTCAACATCTTAGACGTCCCCGGTTTCGCCGACTTCCAGGGCGAGCTCGTAGCTGCTTTCAACGTTGTTGAGGCTGCCGTCGTCGTTGTTAATGCTCAGTCTGGTATCGAGGTTGGCACCGAGATCGCCTATCGCTACAGCAACAAGCTCAACGTCCCCATGATTTACGCCGTCAACCACCTCGATGCTGAAAAGGCTAACTTCGACGATACCGTCAACCAGCTCAAGGAATACTTCGGCTCCAAATGCACCGTCCTCCAGTTCCCCGTCAACCAGGGTCTCGGCTTCAACCAGGTCGTCGATATCGTCCTCAACAAGCTCCTTACCTTCAAGGACGGCAAGTGCGAGATGAGCGACGTGCCCGCTGAGTTCGCTGGCAAGGCCGAAGAGATGCGCATGGCCCTCGTTGAAGAGGCTGCCGCAGCCGACGACGCCCTCATGGAGAAATATTTCGAAGAAGGCGACCTCAACCACGAAGACCTCACCAAGGCTCTGAAGCTCGCTATCGACAAGCGCGACCTTTTCCCCATCCTCTGCACCTCTGCTAAGGAGAACATGGGCATCGCCCGCCTCCTCGAATTTGTGTGCGACAACGTGGCTGCTCCTTGCGAGACCGTCAACACCAAGAAGGCTCAGGGCGGCAAAGAGTTCAAGTGCGACAGCGCCAACCCCACCGTTGCCTTTGCTTTCAAGAGCGACAAAGATAAGAGCATCGGAGAAATCTCCTACCTCCGCATCTATGACGGCGAACTCGCCGAGGCTCAGGATGTCATCAACAGCTGCAACCAGTCCAAAGAGCGTCTCAGCCAGATCCTCATCTGCGCCGGTAAGAACCGTCAGCGTGTCGAGAAGGCTTGCGCCGGTGATATCGTCGCTACCATCAAGCTCAAGGATGTGAAGATCAACCACACCCTCACCACTCCTAAGAACTCCGACGACCAGGTCGAGCCCATCGTCTTCCCCGTGCCTATCCACACTGTGGCCGTCAAGGCTGCCAACAGCAACGACGATGAGAAAGTTGGCGCCATCCTCAACGAGATGGTTGCTGCCGACCGTTCCCTCACCCTCGTCAACAGCCGCGAGCTCCGTCAGGTCATCCTCGGCTGCCAGGGCGAACTTCACCTCAACACCCTGAAGTGGTACTTCGCTAACGTCCACAAGCTCGAAGTCAACTTCACCGATCCTCGCGTGCCTTATCGTGAGACTATCACCAAGAGCGCTGAGGCTATGTATCGTCACAAGAAGCAGTCCGGCGGTAGCGGTCAGTTCGGTGAGGTTCATATGCTCATCGAGCCTTACTACGAAGGCATGCCCAACCAGACCAAGTACCCCATCCGCGACACTCAGGTCTATCCTCTCGACTGGGGCGGACAGCTCGTCTTCAACAACTGTATCGTTGGCGGTAGCATCGACGCACGCTTCATGCCCGCTATCCTCAAGGGTATCATGGAAAAGATGGAGCAGGGTCCTCTCACAGGTTCCTATGCTCGCGACATCGTCGTCAACATCTACGATGGTAAGATGCACCCCGTTGACTCCAACGAGACCGCTTTCAAGATTGCTGGCCGTACCGCTTTCCGCGAGGCCTTCAAGAGCGCTTCTCCTAAGATTATGGAGCCCATCTACGACATCGCTGTCACCGTTCCTACCGACAGCATGGGCGGCGTTATGACCGACCTCCAGGGCCGTCGCGCCATCGTCATGGGTATGGATGCCGAGGGTCAGTACACCACCCTCCGCGCCAAGGCTCCTATCGCTGAGATGAACCGCTACTGCACCGCTCTGAGCTCCCTCACCAGCGGCCGCGGTACCTTCAGCATGACCTACGCTGAGTACCAGCAGGTTCCCACCGATGTCCAGCAGGCTCTGCTCAAGGCATACGAGGAAGAAGCCAAAGAAGAAGAATAGTCTTCAATCTCAACGGCAGCCATGCCCCGCGCAGGTTGCCGATACCAATCAAGATGCAGGCTCCCATTCCGGGGTCTGCATCTTTTTTCCCCTTCGATGGCATATGCTTGGCTCTGCCATATCTTCGCCATGGCTCCGCACTTATGGGCGGACAGTCCGCAGCTTTCCGAGGGGGCTCGCCTGTCTGTCAAGCACGGTCTCGCATGACTGTGGCTGTCGAACTCATTCGATTCATTCGACTGCCCGCAATCTCTCAGTATGAGGTATTGCGTTGTGCGAAAATCAATGAGGTGGGGGTGCGATAAATAAAATTTGTATGATTTATAAAAAAAGCGTATCTTTGCATTTTCAAACATATCAGAAAACAATAACAAAGACACTGACAATGAATAAGTTTGTCCTTATCGTACTTGCCCTCGTCCTCTCGGCAGGCTGCCTCCGTGCTCAAAACTCATACGTCATGACCGACATGGGCTATCTCAAGCCTGTAAACGACAGTGTGGTGGCCGTCAAGTCTGTGGCGGGCTGTAACTTCGGCGATGAGAAGTCAGCCGTGCTCACCAAGCTCACAGCCCGTTTTGGCAAACGCCCCTACGAGAATACCAACAACGTCCTCGGCTTCGACGGCGTGGAAATTGGCGGCAGGAAGTACGACTATGTCGAGTTCTTCTTCAAGTACAACAGCATGAGCGGCAGGTCCGAGCTCGTCTCGGCACAGTTCCAGAAGCGTTTCTTCACCTTCGAGGAGGAGGCCGCCAAGGCATGGTACGGCAACGTAGTGAGCCAGTACAGCCGCAAATACACCAATCTCCATTCCAGCGACGACCGTGGCGACTTCATGGCCAGTACCTGCGGTGCCACCTACACGGCTGCCACAGGCGAAGCCCGCTACCCCATCATCATCACCTGCGAGAAGACCGTCAGCCGTGGTGGCGAGATGTACTATTTCGTGCTGGTCAACTACTTCATGGAGACCCGCAACAACATGTACGATGACGATATCTGATAAGACTGGGCGGCTGATGCCTAACGACAGTGTTCGTGAAATTGTCGAAAACGCTAACCTTTCAAATCCCACAATATATGACATACAAAGTCTATCTGCCCATAGCCGCTGAGCGTGGCGAAGGCAAGGAAAAAGAGACCTACGTCCTCGGGGCCTACAGCACCCTCGAAGGCGCGCAGCACAAGCTCCAGTCCGCCATCATCGAAGACCTCGAATGCAACAAAGACCGCGGACCCTTCACCCGCCAAGAAGACGCCGAAGACATCTGCTTCCTCGACGCCCACCAAGCCGAATACCACTACACCATCCTCGAACGCACCCTGGATGAATAGGGGATAGTCGATGTGTGAGAAAACGATAAAAATGACTGCAAATCAGAAAAAATGATTATATTTGCAGAGAATAAATAAAATAGTAACTAATAATAAAATATTGAACAAGAAATAGATAAAGAGATAATATAAGAAAAAAAGACATATAAAATAGCGATTCGTTGCTATTCTTGAACCCAAATTTCCACTTTAGCCCCCCCCAAGAGGGGCTTCACATCAAGAATAGGTTACGAAACGCCGTGTGTTACGGCGTGGAATAACTTGTCGAGATGTGAGGGCGTGGAAACCCTGGGTTCAGACAAAAGGTTAATTCCACGTCTTTTTTATTGTAAATAAGAAAGGGGTGGTAGCAAGGAACAAATAAAACATCGAATGATAACAAGTGTGACACTACCACAATGGCTTGACAAGTTGATTTTTGAAGAACTTGGTGCCAAATACTGCCGTTCAAATAGTGATATGACAGTGATAGATTGGGATAGGAACGATGTCCTAAACTATCTTGGAACATATTTCCCTCGTAGTTATGCGGAAGCCTATTGTATTTTCAAAGAGTATTTTTCTCGAACAAAGCAGCCTTCGTTAGGTAAAGAGTCTATAAGTATTTTTGATTTCGGATGTGGTACGGGTGGCGAGATAGTCGGTATGTTATCTGCAATAAATGAACAGGTGGTAAAACCAAGTAAGATTATTGTGTATGCGTTAGATGGCAATCCGCATGCTTTAAGATTAAGTGAATCTGTAGTAGGCAAACTCAAAAACAAAGTGTCGTTTGAGATATGTTACAAGCCCATTCCGTATACGATTGATGACTTTTTCGATTTAGACGTACTGAATGCTGTATTACATCCGCCTTTCGATTTCGTTATTTCATTTAAGGCAATTTGCGAGTTTGTCACAAAAGATAGATTTGAGCAGCAGAACCCTTACCAAAATATCGCAAAGTTTTTCATACCTAAGCTTAATGATTGTGGGATATTCTTATTGGTAGATATTACTACTTATAACAATGTATCTCAAGAATGGATACCTAAGCAAATGGATAAAGGTCTATCAGATATTAAATGCAAGGTATTATTGCGTAATGAAGGGTTTAATCAAACGTTCAATGTTAGTCATGCTAAAAAGCAAAACGATGTAAGTAAAGTGGCATGGAGAATAATAAGATAATAATGTAAATTAATACACTCAATATGGCAAAAAAAGATTGGATGGTCAAAACAACAGAGTTGGATGACCAACAACGAGAAGTTTTCTTCTCAGTTTTAGACAAATCATGTATCGTTACAGGATGTGCAGGTAGTGGTAAATCCGTTTTGGCATTGTTGAAGGCTCAACGTATTCAAAAAGAAAAAGGACAAGATAGTTGCCAAGTCATTGTTTACACAAAGTCGCTAAGCGGTTTTATGAGAAAAGGGAAAGAGTCTCTTAATTTGTCCAGCAAGTTCTATTATTATGAAGAATGGAAGTGGAAAAAGACCATGAGGAGATATGGTAGGTTGGGTATGTTACCAGTTTATGAGAGGGATGGTAATGGCGATAAAATTCCCAATATGCCGAGTACAGACTATGTGATTGTTGATGAAATTCAGGATTTTGAGCAATCGGAAATTCAAGAATTCATTTCTGCAACAGGGAAGAATTTCTTCTTTTTTGGAGATGAAGCTCAATCAATTTTTCAAAAATATAGAAATACAATCTCTCCATCCGCCATTAATAAAATATTCTTTCCGGCAGGAGGGGGGGCAAAACTTTGGGAACTTTACTATAATCATAGATTGCCTATTCCTGTGGCGCAAGTGGCACAATATGTTGGAGTAAATTTGCCGCCGTTTAATCCCAAAATTTACAAAAGCGAAGAAACTGAATTGCCAAGATTTATTTGTTATCAATCTAAAGATGAACAGATTGAAGCTGTTTCCAGAATTATTAAGAATCAAGATTTAGAAGATGTGGCCATCTTATTGCCAACGGGAGATGATGTGAAATCAGTCTATGACGCTTTGTGTAATTTGGGTATTGATTGTGAGGTTAAGTATGATGATAGAGGAAATATCCGCAATAGCTTGGACACTTTAGATTTCGACACTCCAAATGCTAAAATAATGACATATCATAGCGCTAAAGGACTTCAGTTTGAGACAGTCTTTTTGCCATATATTGAATTGTATTATGATGATCGTGCGGACGATAGTAGAGCATTGTATGTGGCTATGACTAGGACAAGTAGAAACTTATTTTTGATGTATTGTGGACAACTCCCATCTCCAATAAACGGGATTGATTCATCTATGTATAAAACGACAGAAATTGGCTGATAAACAATCGTATTATGAAGTTATATATTCCAACATCTTCATTGAATTTGGGTAATATCCTTTCAACAGAAAGTATTTCTCCGAAGTCGTTCTATCGGGATAGAAATTTTGGTAGTAAGTATTGGTATTCTGTTGAAGAAAACAATTACGAGAACATTATTTTACTTTATGAAGAACCGCACACCTTTACCAGACCCGAAAGTGATTTAGAAGATCATCCAATGCTTATTGAGGTTGAATGTTCAGAAGGGTTTCCTATTGCTCAAGATGGTGTGAGGTATTCCGACCATACGGTATATTTGCATCCATGGAAGACTCATATCATTTTTTTCTCGGAAACAGACAAGTCGGCTGCTTTAACTTTGTGCATGTATAGTGCAGAAGTTAAAGTGCTTGAACTGTACAGAAGAAAAATCACGGTAGGAAGCTATTATGGTACATTCCCAGCATTTAAGGAAGGATATGACATTCCACAGAACAAGGAAGAGCTACACCGAGATGAGCGAATTAACGGAGTTAAGGGTGCATTGTATGGCTATTATATCGGAGCATACCTTTCGGTTAGTAGTGAGAATCTTGTGTTGTTGAATGGCTATCGAGAAATAAGAAACATCGTTTCCTCAATTATTTCTGGACGTGAAGGGAAACCATCGCCAAATCAAGAGATCCGACTTCGTGAGATTTTTAACAGATTTAGGCAGGCGACACCACTTTATCAAGAAATATTGCAAATTATAGGGAACAAGGATTTGTTAGAGTCTGTGTTGGCTATTTTGAAGAATCACGGTAAAGTTATTTTCCCAGATGAAATAGGTGATTTGTTTCATTTAATGAGAGATTTTCCCGAGGATGCGGTAAAAAGTGTTCAGCAGAAAATTGAACGGCTTGAGAGAAACGAATCAACAAAGAGACGTTTGCTCGCTGTTGAGAAATCAGAAATACTCACGGCTGATGGTGAAACATTATTGTTATCACCTGATATTTGCGAGAATGAAATAGAAAAGAAACTATTTGAAGCATGGATGAACGAGTGCTTTATTCCCCATGAATCCTTGAAGCGGATTACTTCAAAAAAAGAAGAGCTGGTCAAGGAGTTGATAGGTATTGCACAAGTTTGTGTGGGAGAGGACGCTTGGCCTTCATCTCAAATTCAAAGATTTATGGAGAATCTTCAGCAACATGTCGTGGGGGCAGAGTATAAAGAGCCTTGGCACAATGATGTTCTTTCATCGGTGGCTATTGTAGTAACGAAAGGAGATGAATGGACTACGCTGTTATCTAATATGCAGAAAAGGGAGATGACGGATTACCGATTTGCTTTTGCTTTTTATGGCGCATTGTTGGGATTTTCAAACTTGACTAGAGACTTCACGGATTTAATTATTGACATTAATGAAAAAAGAGGTTACGTCATTGAAATATGCAAGGAATTTCATGGACAGCTGCATGGAGAGACAATAAATACTGATAAAAAAGAGGATGCCGGGAAAGAAAATATCCAGACGACTTTCCCCAAAGTGGTTTATGTAGAAGGTCAGAATAATAGCGAAGTTCAAGGAATTGTGGAAAAAATTGAGAGCCATAATGGTTACAAGAAAACAAAGTTTAGCGGTTATATAGAGCAGATAAAAGAGAAGCAACTTGTTGATAAGGATTCAATACGAGGACTTTCTGGAAGTAAGTCTGATGGGTGGAAAAGCTTTATAGATAAAGTACTTGGGAAGGCGGGTATGAACCGTAAAAAAAGAGAAATTGAACAAAGTGTCCAGACTTTGAATCTGTTTGATGAAACCAATGAATATGGGAAACGGTTAATTTGTGATCATATCGAGTTGGTTGTTTCTGAAATCAATGGAAGTAACATATCCGATGAACTCAAGAAAAAAGTAATAAAAAATATACAAGAATTCTTGGAAAAATACCAGCCAGGAGGGTTTTACTATAAAAATTCAAATCGGTATAGGCGGATTAACAGCGAGATAATTTCACATTGGGAGAAATGGTGTTTTTCACCCAAAAATGGGCATACAAGAATTGATGAGTTTGACAGACGTGCAATAAAAGAGATATGTGAACGTTTATTAAAGATATTTCCATAATACTATGGTAACGAATACTCAATATCCCATCATCATCTCAGCCAGTCGATCGACGGATATCCCAGCTTTTTATGCTGAGTGGTTTGTCAATCGGCTGAAGGCGGGGTATGTTGTTTGGTATAATCCGTTTAATCAGCAGCCTGTGCGTGTCTCGTTTGAGAAGTGTAGGGCGGTCGTTTTTTGGACGAAAAATCCCAAGCCAATCATTCCATATCTTCATGAGCTTGATGAGAGGGGAATACACTATTATTTCCAAGTTACTTTGAATGACTATGTTTCAGAAGGATTTGAGCCTAATGTGCCTTCGGTTGAGGAAAGAGTCGAAACGTTTAAGACATTGTCGGATAAGATTGGCAAGGAACGTGTGATATGGCGTTTTGACCCTCTGATTGTTACCCCACAACTTACACCAAGAGATTTACTGAAAAAGATTTGGCACGTGGGCAATCTATTGAAGGGATATACAGATAAGTTGGTGTTTAGCTTTGTGGATGTTGCCGCATATCGTAAGGTTCAGTTAAATATGGTGAAGGAAACACTGCTCTTTACAAAAGACAATGTCGGTTCGGCAGAAATGACAGAAGAACAACGCATGGAAATAGTAGAAGGATTGGTGAAAATCAGGGATGCTTGGCATAAGGATGGTTGGGATGTGGCTCTTGCCACTTGTGGAGAGAATATGGATTATGAAAACTATGACATAGAGCATAATCGCTGTATAGATGGCGAATTGATGAAACGTATATTTGCTGATGATGAAGAATTTGTATGTTATCTTCATTCTTTGAAATGGCCAGAGAGAGATATCTTTGGACAATTGCCCCCTATCCCCACCAAAGTTAAAAATGTGAAAGATCCAGGGCAACGTAAGGCTTGCGGATGTATGGTGAGTAAGGATATTGGTATGTATAATACTTGTCGGCACTTATGCGTCTATTGCTATGCTAATACTTCAAAAGAAGTAGTTCTCCGAAATAAAGAGAAACATACAGTAGATTGTGAAAGTTTGATTATGAAGTGATCTTCGTTCTCGGGGGTGTTCTGATGTGTGTCTTACTTTGGTATCCGCATGGATGAAACGGCATAAAGATGTTGCTATCCTAATGACTGATTTGGGTATATTGATTATATAAGTATGCTTTAAGTTGCTGATAATAAGGTCGTACAAACATGTCGAAATAAATTACTCAATGGAGTGAGTAAAATTACTCAATGCGATGCAAAGGTACGAAAATATTTTGATATGACAACTTTTTTGTCGAAAAAAAGCTGGCATCTTGTGTGGGTGCCAGCTTTTTGGGATATGTGGGTGATGGATTATCAACCTACGGAGGCTTTGAGCTTTTCGGCGTTCTCGGCAAGCTGGAGGGCTTCGATGAGATCTTCAATGTCGCCATCCATGAATGCGGGGAGGTTGTGCATGGAGTAGCCGATACGGTGGTCTGTGACGCGGCTCTGGGGATAGTTGTATGTGCGAACCTTCTCGGAACGGTCGCCTGTGGCTACGAGGGTCTTGCGCTTGGAGGACATCTCTTCCATGTATTTATTGTACTCGCGTTCGTAGAGTCGGGTACGGAGGACGACGAGGGCTTTTTCAAGGTTCTTGATTTGCGACTTCTGGTCTTGGCAAGAGACCACGATGCCGGTGGGGATGTGGGTGAGGCGGACGGCGGAGTAGGTGGTATTGACGCACTGGCCGCCGGGACCGGATGCACAGAAGGTGTCTTTGCGGACGTCTGACATATTGAGCTCCACGTCGAACTCTTCGGCCTCAGGCAGCACGACGACGGCTGCTGTGGAGGTCTGGAGGCGGCCCTGGGTCTCGGTGGCAGGAACGCGCTGTACGCGGTGCACGCCGCTCTCGTATTTCATCAGGCCGTAGGCCTTCTCGCCGGAGACACTGAATGTGATGGCCTTGTAGCCGCCGGCGGTACCCTCGTTGAAGTCGTCAATCTCTATCTTCCAGCCTTTCTTCTCGCAGAAGCGGGAGTACATGCGGAAGAGGTCGCCAGCGAAGATGCAAGCCTCGTCGCCGCCGGTGCCGCCGCGGATTTCGACAACGGCGTTCTTGCTGTCGGCGGGGTCGGCGGGGATGAGCATGATGCGGATGTCCTCCTCCATCTGGTCGCGTTTCTCGGTGCTTTCGGCGAGCTCCATCTTGGCCATCTCGCGCAGCTCGTCGTCCTTTTCGGTGCTGAGCAGCTCCTTGCATTCGGCGATGGTGTTGAGGAGGGCCTTGTATTCGTGATAGGCCTTCACCACGGGCTGGAGGTCCTTGTAGTCCTTGCTCAGTTTGACATAGCGTTTCATGTCAGATGTGACCTGAGGGTCGTTCATCTGCTCTTCAATTTCTTGATAGCGTGCGTAAATGGCTTCGAGTTTGTCTAACATAATCGGTGTTTATATGATGTCGAAATACTATTTTATATATAATCCTATTATAATGTTGCTTTTGGGCAGGAGTTGGCATAGATGCCGAGGAGGGTGCTGCGGAAGCTGTCGCCAAGCGGCATTTGGGTGCAGGCTTGGTCGAGGTAGTGGGAGAAGCGGAGGTAGTCTTCGGACGGAGCCAAGGCGGAGCCAGAACGCAGCATCTCTTGAGCAATCTTATTGTTAGGCCAGGCGTGATAGCCCTGGCTGATGCGGTGGTCGATGAGGTCGGCGATGAGGTCGAAGCTGCCGTTGGCTGCCACGAGCTCGTCATGCTCGATGGGTTTGCAGATAGAGAAGTGGACGCGGCCTTTGAAGTCGGTGATGCCGCTGATGATGCTCTGGGTGTCCTCGCCGGGCTGCTTGGCGTAGGGGCCTTGCTGCCGCAGGCACATCTCGCGGGCTTTGAGGAGGCCGCAGGGCTCCCATTCGTAGGAGACGCTCACGGGGATGATGTGCATGGCGTCGAGGGCTGCCACGGGGTCGCTGCGGTCGCCGCTGGCGGCGATCATCTTGATGAGGGCGGGGTCGGTGCGGTCGATGCCGTCCTTGGTGCGACCGTTGCGCTGGGCAATCCAGACACTCTCGCCACGATTGGCGACGAGGTGGCGGAGATGGCGCGACATCTTGATGAGGGCGTCGTAGTATTCGCGATGGGTGCCGCCGCGGTCGATGCCGTACATCTTGTTGGCGCGGGCAAGGAGAGCCAGGATGGGCATCTCCCAGAGGTTGGAGCCCACGACGACGTGCGAGGTGTCGTGCCCCTGCTGGATGAGGATGTACTGCAGCATCATGGCGTCGAGCACGATGTCGCGGTGGTTGGAGATGAAGAGACAGGGCTTCCCGTCGAGGTGCTCCTCGCCGGAATAGGTGAACTGGCTCATGCTATGGGCAATGATGTATTCGCAGCCACGGTACATGGCTGTTGACTGGAATTGGTGGACGTTCTCGAATGCTAAGAATTTCGCTCTTGCCTCCTCGACGGAGAGCTCAGGGAAGAGCTTTGACGACAGATTTTCGAATAAATCGCATGTCGTCAGACGCTGCATTACGTCTTTAAATTCCTGTCCTTCACATGGATGGTAATCTTCAGTTGTGCCCATAAGTTTTGCAAAGATACGAATTTTTTATGACATATATTGTTTTTCAATATTTAAAATATGCGAATAATGGCATAGAGCATAGAAATGTAAAACAGAAATACGCCTTTAGCGGCAGGGCTCCCCAATGATGATTATACCTTTTTCGGCTGCCGTATTTGGGTTTAAAATGGTGCTGCAATATGACACTTTTTTAACATTTCGGAACGGCCTTTCAGAGGCTTCGCGAAGGGGTGTGGAAGGGCTCGTTTTGGGGTCGCTAAAGCTCTGCCCTGCGAGCGGAGCTAAGGCGGAGTTAAGGCGGAGCTATAGTGGAGCTATTCATGAGGTGAAAAGGGGCTTCCGGGATGCCTTTTTGAGGTCGGATTTCGAGGGGCGGATTTTGCGAAATGTTAAAAAATGAAGAGGGCATAAAATGTGGAATATTGAGAGAGGACTTTGCACGAAAATAGTCGTTTTTGCCTTGATTGCGACAATTGAAAAAATAGTTGTTTATTCCAAAAAAAAATCGTAACTTTGCATTATGAAACGTTTGTTGTCTGTTTTCGCTATTGCGTTGACAATGTGTTTGTTGCTCACTTCTTCGCAAAGCGGGGAGACCCCCAAATTGGGTTTCTCTGCCGTTGTGGTGGGCGTTTTGGACACAGAATTGGACGGCACATCGAGTTTGTTTTACTGGAATGGCGAACTTTGGAGTTGTGGCGACCACGGCAAACTGAAACTTTTTGCTCTCGACACTGTGAGCGCCGAGGTGAAGGAGACGCTGACCATCCCTGCCAGGGTCAACGATATGGAAGAGGTGACGCAGGACGAGGAATATCTCTATTTCGGCGATTTCGGCAACAACTCTTCCGTGCAGCGCGACGACCTCTGCATCCTTCGCTGTCGCAAAAGCGAGCTCTCGGACGGCGACAGCTGCCATTTCGACACCATCCTGTTCACCTATCCCGGCTATCAGCCCGGCCCCCTGGAGGGCATTGCCGAGACCGATTTCGACTGCGAGGCCATGATTGCCGCAGGCGACAGCTTGTATCTCTTCACTAAGCAGTGGGGCTCGTTCAAGACCGACTGCTATGCGCTGCCCAAGACCCCGGGAAGCTACACGGCTGTGCCTCATGGCACGCTCAATGCCGAAGGGCTCGTCACGGGCGCCTGCTACCGTCCCGAGATGCGGCTGCTGGTGCTCTGCGGATATAACTCGGTGGTGCAGCCTTTCGTGTATGTGCTCTACGATTTCGAAGGCACGGACTTCTTTGGCGGGCAGCGGGAGAAGCTGCTGCTCACAAACGGCATGGGTACGCAGACTGAGGGCATCGCCACCCTCGACGGCGAGCATTACTACCTCACTAACGAACATTTCACGGGCCTCGGAAACCGTCCTGCGCAGCTGCTCTCGCTCGACCTCACCGACTGCCTTCACGACTATCTCCATCCCGACACCTCGCACGTCGCCATCTCGGCCACCAGCCCCAGGCAGACGCTTGCGCTTTATCCCAACCCGACCTCGGGAGTTGTGTATATAAGTGGTGTCGAGGCTCATGCCTCAGTGTATGACATGCAGGGGCATCTGGTTGCCCAAAGCGTGGGGAAACGGATAGACCTCTCGGCTCAGCCCAAGGGTGCCTATTTCGTGTCCCTGACCGACAAAAATGGCACAAAGATGTGCCGCACCATAGTAAAACGATAGCGCTTATAGCCGCAAGGCTTATACAGCCGCAACAATATTGTAAAAAAAACGCCTTAATGAAGCTCGGAAAAACGCATCCAGCTCAGTTCGGCCTGCCGCTCCAGCATGAGAAGGCCGTTGCAGACTTGGGCTCCGCAGAGCTCGGCCTCGGTCATGAAACGTGTCTCTTCGGGATTGTAAATCAAGTCGTAGCAGATATGCTTCATGCCCAGGCGATAGGTGTAAGGCCAGGGGGTGAGGGCTTCGTTGGGTGCCATGCCCGCAGGGGTGGCGTTGATGATGAGGAAGCGCTCGGCGGCAGCTTCGCAAGCTTCGAGGTAGGAGATGGCTCCGGGGTGCTTTTCGGGTGTGCGCGACACCATGAGGCTGTCGATATGGAGCTCTCTCAAAGCGTGGGCAACAGCTTTGGCGGCGCCGCCCGTGCCGAGGATGAGCGCCGAGGTGTGCCAGGGCTGGAGCAGGGGCTGGAGGGTCTCGGCAAAAGCGGGCGCGTCGGTGTTGTGGCCCACAAGCCGCCCCGCTTCGCGGGTCACGCAGTTCACGGCGCCGATGGCGGCAGCGGCCTCGTCGAGAGCGTCAAGATGCGGGATGACCGCCTCTTTGTAGGGAATGGTGACGTTGAAGCCTATGAGTCCTTGCTCGAAGACCCAGTTGCGGAAGCCGTCAAGCGAGGGCAGCTCGTAGAGTTCGTATTGAAAATTGTCGATGCCTTCGCGGGCAAACATCGCCTCGAACCATCGTTTTGACCAAGAGTGTCCTAATGTTTTGCCAATAAGGCCTAATTTGTTCATGATTGAGAGATTTGAAGATTAGGAGATTTGAAGATTGGGAGATTTGAAGATTGATAGATTTGAAGATTAGAAGATTGGAAGGTGTGGCTGCAACATGCCAAAGTCGTATTATAGTTTGTAGCTTAAACCAATACGGCATTGCGGATGAAGGGGTGAGAGGCTCTCCGCCTCCTTTTCGCAGAGAGAGGTTGTGCCGTAGTTGCCTTCGAGGAAGAGTCCGAAATGCCGGTTGAAATAGTAGCCTATGCCAAGGCCCACGGCATATTCGAGATGGAGTGTCGAGACATAGCATCCGCCCACTTTGCCCATGATGTAGGGATCCCAGTGTGGTGCGCCAAGCACGAAGAAGGGCAGGAAGTGGAAGCTGGTGGCGAGACCGAAGGAGAAGGCAGGGCGGTAGCGGACCTCGTCGTCGGCTACAACATAATAGGACTGTGCGCCAAGGTAGGCACCGAGACCCCAACGGCGGGTGAGGCCATGGCTGATTTCTAAAGCGGCAGACTTGTTGCCCAGCCAGAAGTCTGAGCCTTCGGAAGCGGCGAAGTGATGGCCTATGCTGAGACGCAGGTCGTTGCTGCTGGCGGTGATAATCTCGTCGATGAGGAACTTTTTCTGGCCAAAGCAGACACCTGTCAGCAGCAGGCAGAGGAGGAAGATGATGTTTTTTCTCATGATGAATGATGCAGTTTCGAGGTGCAAAGATACGAAAAAAAAACGATATGGCAGATATCATATACAATAGATAGTGTAGAATGAGTTGGCTTTCATGCCGATGAGGGTAGGGGAGGGGCGTGGCTTCGCCCCAAGATTTAGGCATAGATTGCAGCACAGCATGGGCTCAATTGGGCGATAGAGGAAATAAATGGCAAATAATATTTATTAATTCATAAAAAAGTCGTATCTTTGCAAGAACAGATTTGGTGATATATGAAAAAGTTTTTGCGCTCTATACTTCTGATAGTTAACATAGTATTTGTGGTGCTGATGCTGCTTTCGACCTTGTCGGGAACCCTGCCACCAGAGAAACATGGGTGGATTGCGCTGCTAAGTTACGGCTATTTCCCGCTTCTTTTGTGCAATGTAGCCTTCATCATCATCTGGCTTTTTATGGGTCGTTGGGAGTTCTTGGTGTCGGTGGCTGCCATCGTGCTGAGGTTCTCGTTTGTGGGGCTCTTTTTCCAGGCAGGAGGCTGCACGGATGTGGAGGCGGCAGACGACAATCTGAAGGTGCTGTCGTTCAACACGCATGGCTTTGCAGGCATGGACGACGATGATTTCCCAGCCGACAGTGGAATAAGCGCATTCTTTGAGATAATTGATGAGGAACAGCCTGACGTGATGTGCCTGCAAGAGTGCTTCTGCCATAAGCCATTCTATGACAGTTTGAAGGTCAAAGGCTACAAATATCATTACGGCAACAACGGCAGGGGCAAGAACTCGCCGTCGGTGGTCATATCGCGATGGCCGATAGTCTATACCTCGCCAGAGAACGGGGAGACGAAGTTCTTCGTGGATATTGAGAAAGAAGGACATCCGATGAGGGTGTGCTGCGTACACCTCAACTCGTACAAGATGGATCAAGAGGACTTGGAGGTGCTGCAGGGACTGGCACACGGCCAGCTGATAGACACGATGCCGAACATGGTGGAGAAGCTGAAGAGGGCTTCGCGCGAGCATCAGGTGGAGTGGGACAGCGTGCTGAAGCCGATGTTGGAAAACTCTCGTGTGCCTGTTGTGCTGGCTGGCGACTTCAACGACACGCCCGCTTCCTACATCTATCATCAGGCGACGAAGCTGTTTGTCGATTCGTATGTTGAGCAGGGCCGCGGCTTCGGCACCACTTATCACGGGCCTTATCCCGCCTTCCGCATAGACTACATCCTGCACAGTCCCAGCATGAAGACGCTCTCGTACAAGCGTATCAAGACCTCCATCTCGGACCATTACCCCATCGTTGTCCAGCTTTCGCTGCCAGATGGGACCGGGAACCATGTTGATTGATAATTGATATTTGATGACTTTAGCAGAACGTTACAAGAGACTGATAGCCTATTTCGAAGAGGCGCGCCCGACGGCACAGACGGAGCTGGACTATGGTTCCCCGTTTCAGTTGCTGGTGGCAGTAATCCTTTCGGCACAGTGTACAGACAAGCGCGTTAACATGGTCACTCCCACGCTTTTTGCGGCCTATCCCGACGCGGCAAGCATGGCTCAGGCTTCGCCCGAAGAACTACTTCCCTTTATCAGTTCAATCTCATATCCCAACAATAAGAGCAAGCATCTGGCCGGCATGGCTCGCAAATTGATGGAGGATTTTGGCGGCGAGGTGCCGAGCGACGTGGATGAGCTGCAGACGCTCCCCGGCGTGGGGCGTAAGACCGCCAACGTGATAGCTTCTGTGGTCTTCAATCTGCCAGCCTTGGCGGTAGATACGCATGTATTCCGCGTGGCTAACCGCATCGGCCTCACCCACAACAGCAAGACGCCGCTGCAGACTGAGAGAGAACTTACCAAGCATATTCCTGCCGAGAAGATACCCATCGCGCATCATTGGCTGATCCTCCACGGACGCTATGTGTGCCAGGCTCGTAAGCCTCATTGCAACGAATGCGGCATCGCCGACATCTGCAAGCAGTATGAGGCGAGATTGGATGAATGCGCAAAAGGACGGCAGCCCAATGTATAACCAATTCATTCTAACCAATGTTTAAATGAAAAAATAAAAGAATAAAAAAGTGAGGGCGGGAGCCGTTTTTAATTGAGAATTAGGCAGGAGCCATCTTCCCAATCTTCAAATCTCCCAATCTCCCAATCTAACGATAGAACGATGACGAATCCTATATTCCTAATATGTTTGATAGCTGTGGGCATCCCCATAGCCATACACCTCTTGCAGCTGCGCCGCTATCGCAAGGTATATTTCAGCAACACCGATATGCTGGAACAGCTGCAGAGCGAGAGCCGCCGCCAGCACAACCTGCGCCGCTGGCTGCTTCTCGCCGCCCGCATTCTGGCCATCGTGTTCCTCGTCTTGGCGTTCTGCCAGCCCATCATCCGCAATAAGCGTTCGCAGATGCAGGCTGGGGGCAGTGCCGTGAGCGTCTATCTCGACAACTCGTTCAGCATGGAGTGTGGCGGTATGGAGGGCAGCCTTATTGAGAGCGCACGGCAGAAGGCACGCGAAATTGCCGAGGCCTACAAGCCCGACGATATCTTCCAGCTTGTCACTAACGATGCAGACGGCAGTCAGTTCCGCTGGCTCAGCCGTGAGGAGTTCTTGAGCGCCGTCGATGCTGTGCAGATTTCGCCTGTCACGCAGCAACTCTCGGACGTGGTGAAACGCCAGTACGACTTCCTTCACGAGACCTCATCCGCCAATCGTCATCATTATGTCATCAGCGATTTTCAACGTGCCACGGCCGACCTCGTCAATATCCCATCCGACAGCCTTATACATACCACGCTTGTGCCTATGGGCGGTAGCGATGTGAGCAACATATATATCGACAGCCTCGCCTTCAACAGCCCTGCCTATACCCCGGGCGCGACAGTCCGCGTCGAGGTATTTGTCCGCAACGATGGTGACAAATCGGTTGAGCGTCTGCCCTTGCGCCTTTATGTCGGCGACAAGCAGCGTGCCCTCACAGCTGTCGATGTGGCGGCACACAGTTCCGCTGTGGCCGAGATGACCTTCTCTATCGGGCAGGAGCCTTCGTTGCAGGGCTATGTCGAGACAACGGACTATCCTATCACTTTCGACGATAAGTTCTATTTCTCCCTATCCACCTCGCTCAGCATCCCTACGCTGGTTATCAGCGGCGGGGCGGAGAATATCTATCTGCGCCGTCTCTTTGCCGATGATACGTTGGTGCGGTATCAGCAGGTTTTTTCGGGGCAGATAGACTACAGCCAGCTTGCCTCTCATCGTTTCATCATCCTCGACGAGCTCCGCACCATCCCCTCGGGCCTCGCCCAGACGCTCCGCGACTATGTGGCTGACGGCGGTTCTCTGCTTGTCGTGCCGCCAGCCGATGCTGATGTGGAAGGCTATAATCGTATGCTTGGCACCATGCAGGCTCCCTCGCTGGGCTCCTGGGTGTCGCGCAGAGGCAGGGCGAGCCGTGTGCAGACCGACAACGAGCTCTATCGCGATGTCTTCAAGGGCGGTGTGTCCGAGATGGAACTGCCTTCCGCCGAGGGCTACTATCGCCTTCTCTCGGCTGCCTCGACGGTCTCAGTGGGGCTCATCGATATGCCCGATGCTGCAAGCCTCCTTTCCGAGACCGATTTCTCAAACGGTCGCATATATCTGTTCGCTATGCCTTTGCGGCCTGAGCACACCGACCTTGTGCAGCAGGCTCTCTTTGTGCCTACGCTCTACAACATGGCTCTGCATAGTGCTTTGTCCTCCAGTCCCTATCACTGGCTCACGGCTTCCGAGCCTGTCATGCTCTGCGGCAGCTATGATGCCGAGCGTCCGCCTCATCTCTCCGCTTTGGATGGTTCCTTCGACCTCATCCCCGACATCCGCCGTGCGGGTCCCCGTTCTTGCTGGGTGCCTCATGGCGACATTCCCGTGGCAGGCAACTATCGTCTGCATGACGATGACGGCGGAGAAGGACTTTCGCTCAACTACAGCCGTCAGGAGTCAGACCTTTCATTCCTCTCTCTTGCCGAGATGCGCAAACTCGCCAGTCTATCGCCTTCGCAGCAGTTTGCCGTGGCGCCCAGCTCGGCACGCTCTATGACAGACTATATCCAGCAGCAGGGACAAGGCCGACCGTTGTGGCGTCTCTTCGTCATCCTTGCTCTCCTTGCCCTCCTTGCCGAAATAATCCTTGCTCGTCAAATTGAACAATGAATAATCAATGAAAGATTTGAAGATTGAAAGATTTGGAGATTTGAAGTTTGGAAGGATGGCTTCTGCCTAATTCTCGATTAACACGGCTTCCGTCCTCACTTTTTATTCTTCTATTTAAACATTTAATACTCATAATACTCAATTATTAGTTAAAAATGGAGAAAGACCCTTATCTCGTAGAAATAGAGCATATAACAAAGCACTTCGGCTCATATTGCGCCCTCGATGATGTCAGCCTTCGCATTCGTCGAGGCACCATCTTCGGACTCCTTGGCCCCAATGGCGCCGGCAAGACTACCCTCATCCGCATCATCAACCAAATCTTCCTTCCCGATGCCGGCACTGTCCGTTTCGACGGCCGCCCCATCCAGTCCTCCGATGTCTGCAATATCGGCTATCTCCCAGAGGAACGAGGACTCTATAAGAAGATGCGCGTCGGCGAACAGGCCATCTACCTCGCCCGTCTCAAAGGTCTTGACAAGGCTACTGCCGAAGGCCGCCTCCGTCAGTGGTTCGACCACCTCGACATCGCCTCTTGGTGGGACCGCCCTGTTCAGGAGCTCTCCAAAGGTATGCAGCAGAAGGTCCAGTTTGTTGTCACTGTGCTCCACAACCCCAAGCTTCTCATCCTCGATGAACCCTTCAGTGGCTTCGACCCCCTCAATGCCGACCTTCTCCGTCGCGAGATCCTCCGTCTCAAAAGCCAAGGCACTACCATCATCTTTTCCACCCACGACATGACTTCCGCCCAGGCTCTTTGCGACGATATCGCCCTCATCAACCGCTCTCGCCTCATCCTCAGTGGCTCCCTCTCCGACATCCTTGCCCAGCACCCCGACCAAGAAAACCTCGACCGCATATTCATCAATACCGTCAAAAATAATAATGAATAAAAATGTAGAGACGCGGCGCGTCACGTCTGTGCGGGCTGCCGCATAACGGTTACCGCCCATACTTTTATTCCTTTAGGCAACTTCTATAAATTGACACAAAATGAGATTTATATAACGTGAATTACCATAAATTGCACGAGAATTAACGTGAATTAATTCGTTGCTTGATAGTAATTTACGAAAATTCGCGTTTAATTCACGGCAATTTTCGTTTTAAATAATCAGAGGTTGCCTTATGCTTATCAAAATATTGAATTAACACGAATAATTAGAAGTCCCCTTTATTTTTTATTGAAATATTTAACACTCAATATTAAAATGGCCACATTTCCCACCTCCACCCACCGCCTCTTCCTCATCATTCGGCGCGAATACCTCACCCGTATCCGAAAGCCCTCCTTCTGGATACTCACCATCCTCATTCCCTTGCTCGTAGCCTCTCTCTACGCACTTCCCATCATGCTCGCCTCGAAGCCAACACAGCAGAGCCATCTCCTTGTTGTTGACGATAGCGGTCTCTTTCAGGGGCAGTTCCGCTCCTCGCGTACCATCACATACCACCCTGCCGGCAGCCTCGACTATGCCAAGCGGCAGCTTGCCACTATCGACACACTCGATGCCATCCTCTTCATCCCTGCACGCGAGGTCTCCATTCCCCAGGATGCCTTCCTCTACTACCGTACCGATGAGCCGCCTCTCGCCCTCCAGAGCGATGTCAACAGCCAGCTTCAGGAAATCCTCCGTAACTGCATCCTCCTTGATGTTCACGGCATCACCCCCGACGACTATGCACTTCTCACCGGCACACGCGTCCACCTTCGCATTCAGGACATTGAGACTGGTCGCGACAGCTTTCTCACGGTCAAGCTTGTCCTCGGTTTCTTCCTCGCCATCCTCCTCTTCCTTGCCGTTATCCTCTTTGGGTCTCAGGTCATGCGCGGCGTTATGGAAGAGAAGAGCAGCCGCATCGTGGAAGTCATCATCTCCTCCGTCCGACCTTTTCAGCTCATGATGGGCAAGGTTCTTGGCATCGGACTCTTGGGCATCACCCAGTTCCTTCTATGGGTCGCCCTCTCTGGCGTTGCCCTCTCCACTCTTCGCATCGCCAACGCACCCCTCCTCCAGCAGGCCCGGACTCCGCAGATCACCGAACTTGCCACCAAGGGCGGCGAGGCTACAGCCCATTACCAGGCCGCTCAGCAGGAGGCTGTTGCATACGACGCCGGCTTTGGCATCGACCACGGCCTTCAGCAGATTCTGCAAGGCATAGACAGCATCAATGTTGCCCCCATCCTCTTCCTCTTCCTCTTCTATTTCCTCTTCGGCTATCTGCTCTATGCAGCCCTCTTTGCCGCCGCTGGCTCCCTTGTCGATACCGACACCGACTCAGCCCCCTTCCTCCTCCCTATCACCGCCCCCCTGCTGCTATCCCTTCTTCTTCTCCCCATCATGGTTGCACAGCCTTCCGGAACACTCGCCACCGTCCTCTCTGTCATCCCCTTCACCGCGCCTGTCGCTATGCTTTTCCGCATCCCCTTCGGCGTACCCATTTGGCAGCTCATCATCTCCATGTTGCTGCTGTTGCTCACCTTCCCCCTCGCCACAGCCCTTGCAGCACGCATCTATCGCACAGCCATCCTCCGCCACGGACAGAAACCCCTTGGCGCACTCCGCCAGGCACTCGCCAGACGGCAGCATCCTCGAAAGATTGGGAGATTAGAGGATTAGAAGATAGGAAGATTGGGGGATTGGAAGGCAATCTTGCAAAACACCAAGTCTTTCAGGGGACTTCTAATTATTCATGTTAATTCAATATTTTGATAAACATGAAGAAAGT
>JAKSML010000022.1 GCA_024400665.1 Bacteroidales bacterium | reverse complement strand
CTCGCGACCCCGACCTTGGCAAGGTCGTGCTCTACCAACTGAGCTATTTCCGCGTCGCTTTATCACTATTTCAAGTGCCTCTCTGCTTTCATTTGAGGTGTGTTTCTCATCTCGAAAGCGGGTGCAAAAGTACGACTTTTTTTTGAATTAGAGAAAAAAATTTTACTTTTTTCCAACAATTTTTTTTATCTCGTTCAACTTTAGCAATGCCTCTATCGGTGTAAGCGTATCAATATCAATATCTAATATTCTGTCTCGAATGTCTAACAAAGTTGGGTCGTCAAGCTGAATAAAACTGAGCTGATATCCCAAATCTTCTGTTTTTTTGCTCGATTTTTTGTCGATTTTTTCATTTTTGGGGTGTATTTCTGTAATTTTTTCGCTCTTATTTTCGAGCAATTCGAGCATACTATTTGCCCTCTTCAACACCTGTGCCGGCATGCCTGCCATGCGTGCCACATGGATGCCAAAACTGTGCTCGCTGCCCCCCATCTCTAATTTTCGGAGAAAAATGACCTTATTGCCCACCTCGCGTACCGAGATATGGTAGTTCTGGATGCGCTCATATTGGTCGGCCATCTCTATCAGCTCATGGTAATGGGTAGCAAACATCACCTTCGGACGCGCCTTCTTATGCTCATGGAGGTATTCGGTGATAGCCCAGGCTATCGAGATGCCGTCGTAGGTCGAGGTGCCGCGGCCGATTTCGTCGAGCAGCACGAGGCTGCGGTCTGAGATATTGTTCAGGATGCTCGCCGTCTCGTTCATCTCCACCATGAAGGTCGATTCGCCCGAGGAGATGTTGTCCGACGCGCCCACGCGCGTGAATACCTTATCCACAATGCCAATCTTGGCCTCTCGTGCAGGACAATAGCAGCCCATCTGTGCCATGAGCACTATCAGCGCCGTCTGGCGCAGCAGTGCCGACTTACCCGACATATTAGGGCCTGTGATGATGATGATCTGCTGCGTGTCGTGGTCTAAATATACATTATTGCTTATATACTGTTCCCCGAGGGGCAGCTGGGTCTCGATGACGGGATGGCGGCCGTCCTTGATATCGATAGTGGTATCGTCCGACAGCTCAGGCCTGCAGTAGTCGTGTGCCAAAGCCACCTCGGCAAAACATTGCAGACAGTCGAGCCTTGCCACCAGCTGCGCGTCATATTGTATCGGCTCCAGAAACTCCATCAGAGCCGAGAGCAGCTGCTCATACAGCTGTGCTTCCAGTTCCAAGATGCGCTCCTCGGCGCCCAGTATCTTGTCTTCATAACGTTTCAGCTCCTCGGTGATGTAGCGTTCGGCATTGGTGAGCGTCTGCTTGCGCACCCAGTCCTCAGGCACCTTGTCCTTGTGCGTGTTGGTCACTTCGAGGTAGTAGCCGAAGATGTTGTTGAAGCCCACCTTCAGCGACGGGATGCCCGTAGCCTCGCTCTCCCTGCGCTGTATCTCCATGAGGAAGTCCTTGCCCGAGCCTGCCATAGAGCGCAGCTCGTCAAGTTCCTCATTCACTCCTGATGCAATCACGCCGCCCTTGTCGAGCTTCACGGGCGGGTCCTCCTGTATCTCGCGTTCAATGCGGTCGTGGATGGTGGTGCAGGCGTTGAACTGCTCCGCCATGCGGCGGAAGGCCTCGTCGCCCACCGAGGCGCAGAGCTCCTTAATCTGTGCCACGGCGGCTAAAGAGCGTTTGAGCTGTATCAGCTCGCGCGGGTTGATGCGTCCCACGGAGACCTTCGAGATGAGGCGTTCCAGGTCGCCTATCGCGCGAATCTGCGGCAGCAGCCGCGAAGAGAGGTCTCTGTTGCGGATGATGAGATCGACGATATGCAGACGCTCCTCAATGGCAGCCCGTTCTTTGAGGGGCATGACCATCCAGCGCTTCAGCAGGCGCGAACCCATGGGCGTGGAAGTCTGGTCCAGCACGTCGATCAGCGTGCGTGCGTTCTCATTAGGCGAATAGACCAATTCGAGGTTGCGCACGGTGAACTTGTCGAGCCATACATAGCGGTCCTCCTCGATGCGGTTAATATTGCAGATATGCTGGGTACGGTCGTGCTGCGTGGCCTGGAGATAATAGAGCGAGGCGCCTGCCGCGACGATGCCCTCCGTCAGGTCCTCCACGCCGAAACCTTTCAGCGAGGTAGTGTCAAACTGTTTCAGCAGCAGCTCGTTGGCAAAGTCGGTAGTGAAGACCCAGTCGTCGAAAGTGTTGGTATAGTATTTCTCTGTGAAGTGGTCGAGAAACCAATGCAGCTTCTTGCGTTGCAGCACCACCTCTGAGGGGTGGAAGTTCTGCATCAGCTTGTCGATATAGGCCAGGTCGCCCTGTGCCACGTAGAACTCGCCCGTCGAGACATCAAGGAACGAGATGCCGTGAATCTTGTCGCCGAGGTGCAGGCCGCAGAGGAAATTGTTCTCCTTCACCTCCAGCACCATGTCGTTGTAGGAGACGCCAGGCGTCACCAGCTCGGTGATGCCGCGTTTCACGAGGCCCTTCACCGTCTTGGGGTCTTCCAGCTGCTCGCAGATAGCCACCCTCAGCCCAGCTTTCACCAGGCGGGGAAGATACTGGTCTATGGCGTGATGCGGTATGCCGGCGAGGTCGGTATAGCTGCCGCCGCCGCTTGCCTTGCGGGTGAGGGTGATGCCGAGGATGTTGGAAGCCTTGCGGGCATCCTCGCCAAAAGTCTCATAAAAGTCGCCTACGCGGAACAGCAGCATAGCGTCGGGAAACTTGCGTTTCATCTCAGCGTGCTGTCGCATCAGAGGGGAGTCGTTTTCTACGTTCTTAGCCATACAGGTGTATTTATGCTTGATAAAACATAACGTTCCACTCCCCCTTTTATTGCCTCGCCCTGCAAAAAAATCACAACTTACCTGCGACAACCTTTCCGCAGCGGAGATGTGCTGGCATAACGTCAGCACATTTCATGCCGGGCAGCCCCCTGAAAAGGGCACACCCCTGATGCCCCGCAGTCGTCAGGGCTCTATGAGGAGCTTCTGGGTGGAGGAGCCTTGCGGGGTGGCGAGGGTGAGGAAGTAGGTGCCGGCGGGGAGGCCGAGGAGCGGCACCTCGACAGTGGCGGCGGAGGGCGTGAGGCGGCGCAGCTCCTTGCCCGCGGCGTCACGGAGCATGAGGGTGGCGTGCGTCCTGTCGCAGCCATCGCCCAGCGTGACGGTCACGTTGTCGCGGGCGGGATTCGGCGTGACGGTGAAGGCGGCAGCCTCTGTCGGTGTGATGCCGAGGGGATTGTTGTGGCCCAGGTAGAAGTATATGGGCTCGCCCCAGCCGCCCCAGAAGAGGGAGTCGTGATGCACGAAGCAGCTATGGCTGCATTGTGCGCGGGCGTAGGCAGCATAGTAGATGTTGGTGTCCAGGTCCAGCAGGTAGTAGGGGTTGTCATACACATCGTATATGTGCCCCATGTCGGGACTGCCGCAATCGTAGGGGCATATCGATATCTGGTAGCGCAGATGATCGGGGAGGCTGTCGAAAGCCAAGGCGGCAACACCCAGATTGGGATTGCGCCAGCTGACATGGAGGTTCTGCACATCGGGGCACGTGGCCATGTCGCCTATCACAGTCATTACGGGGGCGGACGGCAGGCCGTACTGCTGCTGGCCGGGGCAGAAGGCCTGGACGTAGATGTCGTAGGCCATGCCGGGTGTCAGCCCTTGGATGCAGCAGAAGGTGTCGGTGATGCCGGTCACCCACTGCCCGTCGCCAAAGTGGCCGCCGTGGAGCATATACTCCACGCGGTATGTGGCTGCCGAGTCGCTGCTGGGCCAGGAAATCCACGCCTGCGTGGCATCCGTGCTGTCGATGCGCACGCTCTGCATCGTCGGGCAGGAAGAGGCAAGTATAGGCTCGAACTCTCCCTCGTATGCATAGCGGGCCGGAGCCGTTCTTTCCAATCCCCATTCATCTAAAATTTCGCCGATAGTATTATTCATGCCGGCAAACCACTCATCAATTACATAGTCGTGCTCTGCACGCAGCAAACTCTGCCTTGGATTATCAGGCGAAAAAGCATTCAAGCGGGCGCCGCATCTGTAACTATCGATATAGCAATCACCAATATATTCATGACAATCGCCAGAGGGATCTGGTATAAGCCCTTCAACCTCGAAATTGGAAAATGCGACAGCGAACGAGTCTGAGACGACATGCGTGTTGGCAAACAACATCTCCCACAGAGGTATGGAAAGGGCTGGGGCCGTGCTGTCTGCTCCCCGTGTAAAGGGATACTCCAATATGACGGGCTCTTTTTCCGCATTATACAGCACGGAGTCGAGGATCACCATCTCCCCGTTCCCGCTCTGCTTTTCGAACCCAATCAGATACAGCCATGCCTTCGCATCCTTGTGGCGACACTCGTTCAGATAGCCCGAAAAGGCTATGCCCGCTATATCCACAGGCTCGTCGCAATGGAAAACCTCAAAAAAATGATACCACGCAAAATCGGGAGGGCTATAAGTTACAGAATACGTGTACATGTCCGGGGACTGGATTGTGTCGAAAGGCACATCGGCATGAAAATATCGCGGACTGGGATACTGCACACGGATGCTCTGCCCCTGCGCCTTGCTGCCTAATCCGCACAGCAATGCCACGACAAGCACGCCCCGCATCAGGCGTATGGCTAAGTTGGTATTGATTATCTTCATAATGATATGGTATTAATTATTATAGACGCATAAGGGAACATAACGGCTGTCTGTTGGGACCATCCTAATCATATGGTCCTGAGGAGCTTTACGTTGCAGCCTACAAGTAGTATCTGCAAATCCGACCATATCGACTGCCTTAATCTCATAGTCGTCAATGCTGATACAGCCGTCGTCAGAGTCTAATGACGGAATATGATGGGCAAAAACTTTGTTCCCACCACAGAGAAGGAAATAATCATTATCATGCAGACTGATCTGCCATGTCTGTATGTTGGTTGAAGTCATCGCTGACGTATTGTATGGCGTAGTCCTGCCTGGATCGATATATACTACAGGGTAGGACGCCCTCGCCCCGTCCCACAGCATGGGGACAAGCAACAGTTTTTTAGCACGCGGCGAGTATATTATATCTTCGGCTGTGCTCTTGTCTGGAACAAAAAATCCCTGTGCGTCATACATATTCATCGTGCCGAGCTTGAATGAGCGTATCTCAATCCGATTGGTTGACGACGGATATATGTCATACGAGGTTGCCACTGCAATATCGTCATGGTTCATCGCTGTAGCTACTGGCGGACACATCATCGGACAATTGTATTTATATATATAGTGCAGCGCAGCAAGAACATAGTTCCTGCTCACTCTGCGGATGCCAAGAGTAGAATACCCAGCATCAACTCCGACAAATGCGACATAGTTATCAGTGACAACCACGTCATTGATTGGACCGCTGATGAAACTGCCATCGTCATTGCACACAGACCATTCTGCAGTGAATACATCTGGCTGGAAGTATGCTTCAACCAGAAAATCTCGACGATAAACGTATGGGCTGACGCTTTCTTCCCAGTATCCGAAAGCCGCAACATGCTGTGTTCCAAAATTATCATAATAAACAGCCATACGTGAGACGGTGTAAGGGAGTGTCGGGTCAAGGCTGAACTTTTTCCCTTGGGCATCTATCGGAGAGCCATCCAAAATTTTGTTAATGCGGAAACAGCCTATATATCCTGCACCGTCTTGCGAACCGCAGAAGTAGAGTGTATCGCCGAGTATCTGCATATCGTTAACAACAAGTCTGTTGTCAGAGAACTTAACGGTTTTCATAGTTGTATTATAGTTCTCAATAATGGAAAAGTAATGATTCGTGCCATCAGTCTTATAAGCCACAGCAAAATTAGGCTTCCACGAACGAACAATACCTATTGATGCGGAGGAATCCATACCCTCAATACAAACCGAAGTGAAAGGCACTTGTCCCCAAACATTAGTCCAAGAAACAACGAGGAGTAAAAAGTATAGTAATCTCTTTTTCATATTGTTATATTTTGTAGTGAATAGTATCTTCATCTGCAAAGATACACATTTTTTTTGACATACAAAATTTTTTTTCAAAAAAAATCCCCCTCGCCAAGAACAGACTTTTATAGCCATTACTATTCAATCAGTTACACGCACATGACACACACTCTTTCGCCCCTCAAATCAGCCTTGCCGACACTGTCGCCCCACTCCTTTTTGATGGGTTCAATAAATGCTTTTTGCCTGTAGTCTGCCATGGCAAACTTACAAGTCCAATGCTGAGTTTGCTCAGCGAGGAAAAGTCGCTTATTTTCGAATCTAAGAACCCGCCATAATCATTTTTGGGGGAAATGAAAATCTGCCATTTTGTCAGTATCAGGTCGCTTTCTCTTCGCTCAGAAGCCGTTGACGGGGTACTTTTCGCCCGCTTTTTCTTCGCCCTGCGAGCGGAGCCAGAGCGGAGCTAAGGCGGAGCTAAGGCGGAGCTTCTCCGAGCCTACCACGACCTAAAGCCGAGACTGACATTTTGTCAGTCCTCCTCTCCCCGCCCCTGTGCATATCGGCGGCACAAGGGCGAGCAGATTGAGTATTGAATAATGAGCATTGGCAGCCACCGCCCACTCGCCATTCATTATTCTGTGGGTGGGGGGCTATCTTAGATGTCACAATGTTACAATGTTATTTCTATAGTTTGAGGAAAAGCAGAAGAAGCGAGAGATGATAATAATCATACTATATATAAATAATAATAATATATATATAATATATTACATATCTTCTTCTGCATTGTGGCAATGCGAAATAATAGAAGCACCGATTTCACATTGTAACATTGTAACATTCAAGTGCGACATTGCGGAAGAGTGCGCAGAAGTCGAACTCGCTCAGATTATTCCGAACACGGGCAATGCCACCGAAGGTAACTATGTGACAATAATCTATATACACCCATCAGCACTGCACAAGGACGAGGAGCAGAAGGGCGATATCGCGGCCTGCCTCAATGCCGCTCGGCGGGATGGGAGGCTGCTGCGAGAACGGGGCTATCGGCGGAAGCGGAGGATTTTGTTGTGCAAAGGATTGGGGGAATGGAAGCTGAGATAGAGCCAGCGGCCGCGAACATCCACTCCCTCGGGTTCCATATCGACGGCGTTGAGGTCGAGCGTGCGCAGCTCGCGTCCGCTCTCCATGTCGAGGACATGCAGCCAGTAGTGGCCGCTCTCGTTGCCGTCGGGCAGGTAGGCACGGCGGCCTTTCACCTTGCTGCCCTGTGCCACCTTGACGCAGGTGACGGGGATGGTATGTAGGACGTCCTCTTCGGTAAGGTGCACCTCCGCGCTGTCCAAGGCGGGCAGCGGAAACTTCTTCAAATACATCGTGCCGCCCATCCTGCCGCCGTAGGCATAGAGGAAGCCGCTGTCGGCATCGAGGCACCAGTCCTGCGCCACAGGGAAGGCGGGGCTGTCGAAATAGATGCGCTGGACGATTTGCGAGCCCGTGAGGGTGAGGCGGGTGACGAGGCATGCCTTGTCGCCATAGCACGAAGAGATGTAGAGCAGCGGGAAGGGGTCGCGACGGCTGAGGCGGAGGCGGGAGAAGGAGGCGTTGTTGCAATGGGTGGCGTTGCCTTCGAGGAAGAAGGATGCCACGCATCTGTGCCTGCGGAGGTCGAAGATGAGACACTGCCCGCCATGTCGGAGGGTGACGGCATAGCGGCCATGGAGGGCCATGCCCTGCATGCTGCCCTGCGGCGAGAGGGTGTCGGGCAGCCAGTCCTGCAACCTATCCATGACAGGCTGCTGTGCCGAGGCGGTGAGCGACAAGAGGAGGAAGAGCAAAAGCAAGCCCCTCTCCGTCTTGCTGAGAAGAGAAGAGAGGGGCATATTGCGGCAGTCCGTGGCGGACATGTTTTGCAGCCGTTAGAAGGTGTAGCTGAAGCCTACGCGGACCCAGTTGCGATTGGCGTCGCTGAGGCCGGGGAGGCCAACGAGGTTGTAGCCCAGAGCCGTGGCGGTGGTGACGCGGTTGATACGCTCCTGATACTGGAGGTAGCGGGTGCGCTCCTCCCAGACGTTGGTGTAGTCTTCAACAAGGATATTCTCGGTGAGGACGGTCTTCTGGTAAGCCAGAGCCAGGAGGTCGAAGTAGAGGTCGAGGCAGCAGTGCTCGGTGAGCTGCCAGCTGAGGCCCGGAGTGATCTTGGCGCCCAGGGCCGTAGTGGAGCGGTCGATGGTGAAAGTGGTATCAATCATATTGTGCATCTCGAAGGCATACCAGTCGAGGTAGTCGTGATGCACAGGCTTGTTGACTTTTGAGAAGAAGCCGCTGAGTTCGGCAAAGAAAGCCACGTCGCCGAGCTGGATGAGCTCGAAGCGCACGTATGGGGCGATGGTGAAGGCGTTGTAGCGCTCGGTGAAATTACCCTCGTAGTCGGTAATCTGATCGAGGTAGTTGACGAGCTTGCCCGAGGTCGTGGCGGCGACCCACACCTGCTCCATCATATAGGGGCTGTTGGGGTTGGCCTGGATATACTGCTCTGCGGTCTGTTCGCCGTTAGAGAAATACTGGGTGAAGCTGCCCGAGATGCCGAACTGCACACGGCCCAGCTGATAGCCGAACTTGAGGCCCAAGGTGGCGCTGTTGCTTGTGACGGGGATCGTAGAGATGGTGTCGAACTGAGGGACGCCCAGCGTGTCGAACGTCTGCACAATAGTGGTGGAATTGCCTGTCACGGCATGGGAGCCGCCAAGCTGGATGCTGGCTGCAAACTGAGCGTTGGCGACAGCCACGACAGCCAGCAGACTGATGGTTAGTAACAATTTCTTCATAGCGCGTCAGAACTTAGAAAGTGAAGTTGAAACCTACACGGACCCAGTTGTTCTCGCCCAGCTCGGTGAGGAGCGGGGTGCCAGTGACGGCGCCGCCGAAGCGGGACTCCTCAGTGACGACCTCGGTCTGTTCCATGGTCACCTTGAGGGTTGCGTAGTCGAAGGTATAGGTGGGGTCGATACGCTGGGTATTGGTCTTGGCGTATGCCAGCGAGAGGAAGTCGAGATAGAGGTCGATGCCGCAATGCTTGGAGAGCTGCCAGCTGAGGCCGGGGGTGACACGCACGGCGATGGTGGTGCTGTTGAGGGGATGGGGCGAAGAGATCACGGTGTCCATCTCGATAGGACGGGTGGGGATTATGGAAGCGTAATGCAGCGTGGCATTTACGATGGGGTCGTTCATCTTGGTGTAGCAGCCGCTGAGTTCTGCAAAGATGGACACATCGCCCGTCTGGATGATGTCGTAGCGGAAATAGGGAGCGATGGTGTAGGAGCTGCCTTTCGTGACGACAGTGCCCGTGGTCATCATGCCAGCAGCGGCAGGCATGACAGGAACCAGATTGGGGTCGAGGTTGACAGTGGTGGTGGAATACATGTTGTAGGAGCCCGAGATACCTGCCTGGCAACGGCCAAATTTATAGCCAATCTTCAAGCCGCCGGTGAAGCCCGTCTCTTTGTCCAGAGGCGTGGTGACGGGGCCTGCCAAAGAATCGACAGGTTCGGTAACATGAGATTTGACTTGGAGGTTTCCAGAAGTCATTGTGCCGCCAATATTGGCACTTACAACAAGCTGTGCGTTAGCAGCAAAAGCAAACACTGCAAGGGCTAAGGAAAGAAGTATCTTTTTCATTTATAATGTATTATTAATTCAACGTTGATAAATTAAGCATGTCCGAACCATGCTTTGAGGGCATCGTTTGGACATGCAAAATTACTATTTTTTTTTGAATTAGAAAATATTTTTTTTAAAATACCACTTTTGAGGCATAGATTCCAACCTCGTGAGAGCGGATTTCGCCCCCCTCGGAGAGGATGAAAAGGTCGGAGTTGGAGCCATAGACGCTCGTGGTGACGAAGAGCTCGCCCGAGGTGGGATGGACATTGATTCCGTAGGCATTGTTGAGACGGCTTCCGTATTCGGCAAGGATAGGCGTAGGGGTGCCCGTGGCAGAGGCGACACGATAGAAATGGGCCTCGGGCGTCCAGTCGGCGCCATAGCTGATGTTATAGAGATAGATGTCGGTGCCTTTGATGTCGAAATTGGTGGCAGCCACGGGGAGGACAGCGAAGCCGTATGTGGTCAGGTTCAGCAACAGGGTACGGGGCTCCTTGTCGCCATAATCGCCCTCGCAAGCCACCACGATGGTGTTGTCGTCGAGGCGTTTCGCCCTGATGGGATTTGTCCATACGGTAATCTTCTCCACCTCGGCGAATGTGGCGATATCGACCACCGAAATGGTGTTGTCGTAAACCACGTGGCCGTTCTCGTCATACTGCCAGCTGTTGCAGACATAGAGCTTGCCGCCAGCCTCGCAGATGGCTTCGGGCTGCATGCCGCTGAGGGGGCACGAGGCCTCGATGGAGAGCGTGGCAGTGTCGATACGGACCACACTGCGGTCGTAGCAGGTGACATAGACCTTGCCCTGATGGGCCGCCATGTAGCGAGGACCACGCTGGCCCATGTCTATCTGCCTGAGGCTCTTCCCCGTGGCGGCATCGACAACTTCGACAGTGTTCGACATATAGACTGAGACATAGAGCTTCGTGCCATAATGGATCATGTCCTGTGCCACATCGCCAAGGCCGCGGCCATTGTTGCGGCTGAACCAGTCATTGACGACACCATTGCTGTCAAGCACGCTGATTTCGGCATTGTTGCTGCCCCAGACGCCCTCGTTGAGGATATAGGCGATGTGGGTGTTAGAGGTCTCGACGGGATCGGTATTGGGCTTTTCGCGTTCGCAGCTCCAGAAGCCGAAGAGAAGGATTAACAATTGGAGATTGATGATCGATGATTTAGCAAGATTTTTCTTCATGGTATTATTTTTTTTGATTTCTTCTTTGATAGTTTTGATGGCAATAATGGCGTTTCCTTCCATAAAGACCCTTTCGGGCTGCTACAGGCTGGACCATACGAGGCCGAGGCGGAAGTTGCGGCCCATCATGGGATAGTTCCGCACCACCTCGTACTGCACATCCAAGAGGTTGAGCACCTGCGCTTTCAGCTTGAGGGAACTCTCGCGGAACTGAAACTCATGGCTGAGGGTGATGCCGTGGTCGGCATAGCCTTGGAGGCGGCAGGCCTCGGTGTTCTGCTGCATGGCATAGCGATCGCCCACAAGGGTGATGGCATAGCCCAAATCGAGCCAGGGCGAGGTGGCGGTGAGGGCGATGCTGCCGCTATGGCGCGGGGTGTAGGGTATCTGGTTGCGATAAGTCTTGCTGGAGGGGTCTGTGACATCCACGGCATACTGGTAGGAATAGCCCGCACGAAGCTCAATGCCGACCTTTCTCATTGGCAGTTCCACCCTGTAGTCCCCTATGACATCGAGGCCGAGAATTTCCACCTCGCCAAGGTTGGCCATAGACCAGAGGAACATATTCTGCGTGGGGACGGCTATAATCTTGTCGCTCACGCGGTTGTAGTATCCGTTCACAGACACGTTGCAATATCTGTCATAGAAGTGCTTTCCGAGGCGGTTCAGATAGTACTTATAGTCGTGATAGGTCAGGCCTATGTTGTGCTGGGCGGCCTTCTCTGGGCGGAGGCTGCGGCCTACGGTGAAATAGTAGAGCTCGTTGAAATTAGGCACGCGGTATGTCTCCTTGAAGAAATAGCGCAGCGTGAGGTGGTCGAAGGCATAGGAGGCTCCCGCGTAGGGCGACAGCCGCTTATAGACCTCGCCCCTTAATGCCTCCAGTGGCTCGCCGGTTAATGGCTCCGACGCATCGCCAATCAAAGTGCCGAGAAGGTGGGCATTGAGGCGGAGGCCCTTGTCGCCATTCCCCTCGCTATATTCGGCGGCCAGCACGCCCATGGCAGAAAGGCGCTGCACCTCGTTATTGTCGGCCAAATTGCTGCTGAGGTGGCTCACAGCCTCATCGGCAGAGAAGCTCAGCGAGAGACGGTCGTCGAAAAGGCGATAGCGGAAAGCCTGCGAGAGATAGCCCTCCTGCTGTGCGTACTCGTTATGGATGAGTCCCGAGGGGGTGCGGGCTGCCGTGTCCTCATAGACGTCGCCGCTCATCTGATATTTCCCCACGAGGCGGATGTCGAGGATCTCGCCCTTTTGGGTATAAACGCCCTGGACGAAGAAGAGCCGTTCCTCGCTATGCTCCGAGCCCTTGGTGGCATAATAAACCACGGGACCCGGCAGGGCATGGAAGCCGCTCATGGCGTGAGCCTTGACGAGGAGTTTACGACTTCTGTCTATTGTCAGAAAATAGTTGGCATTCAACGTCGTGAGGTGCATCTGCGAGTTCTCTCGCACCTCACGCGAAGAGCTGTCGGCATGGCTGGCAGTATAGTAGAGCGTGTAGGGATAGTCGCCCTCGGAACGCGTATGGCTGGCGGAGAGGGAGAGCTTGCTGCGGTGTCCTATCTTCTGGCTGTAGGTGAGCGAAGGAGCCAAGAATCCGAAGGAGCCGCCCTCAAGCCCTAACCGCAGATTGAAAGGGCGGTGATAGAACACAGGCTCTTCGGAAGTCATGCTCAGGACGCTGCCCGCGGCATAGGCTCGCGCCGACTGCAACATATTATCTTCCTGCCCGTTGTAGAACGATACCGTAGCACTTCCTGCCAGCATGTATCGTCCAAGATCGACCTGCCCGTTCTGGCAGTCGTTCACCGCCACGCCGTCAATCACCAAGGTGCTGAACTGGCTGCCGAGACCGCGTGCGGAGACCGTCTTCACGCCGCCCACGCCGCCATAATCCTTGAGGGTCACGCCTGTGAAACGCTTCATGGCATCGCTCAGCTGCACATCGCCAAGACGCGCCATCTCTTCGGAGGTGGCTACCTGCGAAGGGGTCTGGGCAAAAGTGACGGAAGGCTGGTCGTTGCGCTCCACCACGCTCACCTCGGGAAGGGTGGGCATCCGTTTGGCGGTATCCTGCGCGGCACAAGGAAGATGCTGCGCCACCATCATGGTCATTAGACCGACTATTATCTTGTTGGTTCTCATAAAATTCACTTCCCTTTCCTCGAGGGCGGTTAAATTACGGTTTGGCAGGTCTTCTGACTTTGTCTCGCCTCGGTCTGCCGCCTTCCCATGCGACTATAGCGCCGCACAGTGGCTCTTGTTATTGAGATTTGAAGATTGGAGATTTAAAGGATGGCTTCCGCTCAATTTTCAATTCTCAATTAATTCAGACCTCGGCTCATGAGGCTTACAGCAGCGGGACTGTCCAGGACTCGCACCTGGTTCCCTTTTGACGCCTTCGTGGCGACCAAATCGGCTGCAAAATTACAACTTTTTTTTCATATAGCAAGAAAAAATTTTTCACGACACCTCTTCCCCACCCTCATTTTCGCCCCTCAGAACCTTCGTTCAAGAGCCGCCCTCCGAGCGAAGTCACAGCGGAGTTAAGGCGAAGCTACAGCGGAGCTAAGTGGATGGGAAAAAGACGGGAGAAATCGCAGTTCAGAGCCATGAAAAAAGATATCATCCCTACAAAAAACGAGGCTCAAAATGTCATTTTTTTATGCCATCACAGAACAATATTTTGTCATTTTCGACGTTATTGAATATAAAATTTCCTCATGTGATGTAAAAAATTGAGACCGTTTGCGACTAATATCATATAGGACGTTTGCTTACTATTACAAACCGAAGATGAAACACGAAATCATATCAAACTCAAGGATGGACTGCCCACAAAGGACTACAACTTCCGTATGCCGAAAACGGAAGGTCTGGCTCCTCCTATTATCAGCAGCCTCCTGCTTACTTCTTGGCAGCTGCTCGGCCTCTTTCAGACTGGAACATAGATGGCTGCGTAATTATGACTATATTGTGGATTTGAGCACCGACACCACTATGCCATACAACTACTCGTACCTTTCGTCGAAGATTAACACAAGATCCTATTACTCGAACTTGATGATGAGCTGGGAGCGTGATACTGAGCGTTGCTGCGGCAATGCGTTCAAACTTTATGGCCATATAGAGCAAACAAAAGGCAGGCGAGACTCCATCCACTACAATAAAGCCATTCTGAAAGACATCCTAATCATAGTCAACAACAGCGACACACTGTCGTGGGTCATAACAGAGGGTGCCTCAAGTGCTTTCGACTCCAACTCCCGGTATAAAAAGAGCAAGCGTACCACTATCAATAACTATACCACCGACTCGCTGCCCTGGTGCATACCCCAGAGCGGGCTTGACTCGGACTGGAGCGCATCATTTATTGTATGTTCAGAGCCCGTGGATATCAAGAAAATCAAACGTCTCAGGATGGAGGTGGCATTTCAGTTCGACGATATTGTCGTCGTCAACGTTGAGAAAGCCCGGCGACGTTTTCTCTTATGGTTTGAGCCACGGCAGGGATTTACATGGTACGGACCAGAAGATTTTGAGCTGTTAGCCTCCCTGTTATAACCTATAATTGGTGAATGGGATAGAGGTCGAGGGGAAAACTGAGAGGCTTATTGAGGCAATAAAACATGTCACACTACGTTATTTAAACAAAAAACATTTATCCTTATGAAAAAGACCATTATGCTTATCTGCGCCGCCCTCTGCATGATGACGGCCTGCAAGAAGGAGATCGACATCGACCCCGAAGAGAACGACACCACACCCGTCAGCAACGTGACCGAAGGCGCCATCGACGCACTATATTCGGTGAGTGCCGAGCAACAAGTGCGTTTCTCAAAAGGCAACTTGCAATATCAGGCCACCTCGGCCACGTTCCGTTTCGCCGAGCACCAGTGGGACCGTATCGGAGCTGACAACGAGAATATCTCGCAGTACTACGGTGGCTGGATCGACCTCTTTGGCTGGGCTACCAGCGGCTGGGACTGCGGCAACACCTACTACATGCCCTATGACCACAGCTTTGTTGACAACTACGACCTGGGCATGGGTTACGGCCCGCTGCCTTCGAGGGACCACGACCTCGTGGGCGAGTATGCCAACTGCGACTGGGGCGTGTATAACGCCATCTCGAACGGCGGCAACAAACCCGGCCTGTGGCGCACCTTGAGCTCGGAAGAATGGATATACCTCCTCACCCAGCGACAGGATGCCAAGAAGAAATATGCCGCCGGCGCCGTGGATGGGCTCAACGGCTTGGTGCTGCTGCCCGACAACTGGACTCTGCCAGAGGGCTGCACCTTCAACGCCGGCATGGGCGACGGCGATGGTCGCGAATACTTTGCCCAGAAGAACAACTACACCTCGGCCCAATGGCAGAAAATGGAGCAGAACGGTGCCGTGTTCCTGCCCGCAGGCGGTGTGAGACAGGAGTTTTCGGAGATTATCTATGTGGGCGAGGTTGGCCGCTACTGGTCCGTCACACGCTGTCAGGGCACGGCCTACCTTGACGAATGGTGCGCCTACAGCCTCTATTTCGACAGCGAGACGCTCCTTCCCTCCGACCCCAACAACCCCCGCGACTACGGCCGCCATGTACGCCTCGTCTGCGATGCCGAGTAGAGCCAGCCTGTGAGCTGTCGAACAATCTGATATCGAATAATGAATAGATAGAAAATAAAGAGTAGAGACGTAGCGCGCTACATCTGTACAGGCTACCGCACGACGACTTTCGCCCCTCACTTTTTATTCCTTTATTTTTCATTAACACCAACGGTTCCCGCCCCTCTCTTTATTCATTATTAATTATTCATTACTCAAAAACAATCATCATGGAATCCCATTCAGAGAAAAACAACGTGCCCTCTGTCGTCATGTACACCACGGAAGATGGAAGCATCACGCTAGACGTAAAAGTTGCTGAGGACTCCGTTTGGCTCACACAAAGTCAGATGGCACAACTTTTTGACACCACTCCTCAAAACATCACAATGCACATTCATGGGATTGTCAAAGATGAAGAATTAGATATAAATTCAACCTGTAAGGATTTCTTACATGTTCGAACAGAAGGTGCCCGACAAATCACTAGGAAGTTGAAGAGTTACAATCTTGACATGATTATCTCTGTTGGCTATCGAGTGAAAAGCAAACGAGGCGTTAAGTTCCGCCAATGGGCAAACAAAGTGTTGAAGGACTACCTCATCAAAGGCTATGCTGTCAACCAGAAGATTACCCAGCAACGCTACGAAGAATTGAAGGATGTGGTGCGGCTGATGTCACGAACCTATCAGCTGCAAGAATCGGTATCAACAGAGGAGGCTGACGGCCTGCTGACCATGATTGGCGACTATGTGTATGCGCTCGACACCCTCGACCATTACGACTTCCAGCAGCTGACGCTTGAAAAAACAACTGAAGAAGAGCCCTTCCATGCCACCTACGAGAATGCCATGGAGGCTATCAATCGACTGAAGCCCAAGTTCGGTGGAAGTGCATTGTTCGCCAACGAGAAAGATGACTCCTTCAAGAGTTCCATTGGGCAGATATACCAGACCTTCGGTGGCGAAGAACTCTATCCTTCGGTTGAAGAAAAGGCCGCCACGCTGCTCTATCTGGTGGTGAAGAACCATTCTTTCAGCGACGGCAACAAGCGTATCGCCGCCATGCTATTCCTGTGGTTTATGGACCGCAACAAGGTGCTCTACGCTGCCGACGGTCACAAGCGCATCGCCGACAACACTCTCGTGGCCCTCACATTGATGATTGCCGAGTCAAGACCCGAAGAAAAAGATATCATCATCAGACTGGTTGTGAACCTAATCAATCAGAACAACCAATAGCAACATGGAACAAGAAATCATACTGAACGAACATAACAAGCAGGAATACCCTCCTATGCATACGGCGCGATTTGACACAGCCTTAATCAATAGGGTATCACGAAAACTCATCTGGCTATTGATACTCATTCTTTTTTCTGCATTTGGATTTACATCTTGTATCGATGCCCTTCTGGTAAAAATAGAACCAATAACCGTAAAAAATAGTGATGGTGGAGAATCGACAGTCTATTTTAGAGATGGCGACCATGATGAACTGTTTCTGTCAACAACAGATAATATTCACGAGCTTGGGGATTCCTGTGATAATATTGCCGTCTTTTATAAACCTATATACTTCAAGGTGACTGGTGACACATTGCACATTATGGGAAATAAACCCGACTGTTTCCATCCAGAACTTACCGATGCCTGCATCAAATACCATTGGATAGAGAATAATCCATTGTGCTATGAGAAGCAGGCGAGAAAGGATGGCTACAAGATAATCCACTCACTTTGGTCTATTGACGAATACAACGAATAATCATTATACATCACCTATGGAACAAGGAATCACATTAAATGCTCACAACAAGCAAGAGTACCCGCCGATGCATACGGCGATATTTGAAACATCCTTAATCAAGCTGTTTGGATTCATATTGTTTTTAACTGTTTTGACTTCTGGCAACCAATCCTATGCCCAATATTTCGACAGTGTGGTTTCTTATGTCAACAAGCCGTTTGCAGAAAATGACACTCTCTTCTTGGACAGATATACAGCAATTGTAAATGGCGATACGCTGACCCAAAGCCGCTATGTCATTCCCGCCAACAGCCCCGAAAATATAAAAAAACAATCCGAACTCTTAGCGACATACGCCAACGGGCGTTGGCATAACGAGTGTCTGGACATAGACTACATTGAGGTATTCACTCGGCAGCATAGCCCCCTTAGCCATTTTGACCTTCATGACTTTCCCTGCGAATGGTGTTATATCGAATTATATCAAGGAAAGCCCTATCACACTTGGGACAATTCCTTTCACATCTTTTTCACCGACAGCGTAGTGGTATTTGAGAGTATGGATTGGTATGCGGGTGCATTGACATCCTTCAACAAGCTAAAACATGGAGCTTTTTCCTATTCGTTCTTAAACAATATGGGAGACGAGATAACAGAAACCATCCGCCCTGTGAAAAACATCAAAGGATTATACATTCGTATCACCTCCACATATGGCTCAATGGCATATTCCCTTATGGTTCCCATGTCACAAGTCAGCCAGTTCGACTTCATCGACATGAAAAACTGGTTCGAGATATCCTATCCATACGAAATCGAATACGACAAAATCTATACCCGAATAAAAGACGGAACAATCAAATATTAATCATCAATTATGGATCAACCTATCTTAAACGAACACAACAAGCAGGAGTACCCGCCGATGCACACGGCGGAACATATTTTGAACGCCACTATGGTGAAGATGTTTGGCTGCCCGCGTTCGCGGAACGCCCATATCGAACGCAAGAAGAGCAAGTGCGACTACCAGCTCACCTCAGCACCTACCGAGACTCAAGTGATGGAGATTGAGGCTCGCGTGAACGAGGTTATCGACAGACACTTGGATGTCACTGTAGAGTTTGTAGATCGCGACCATGTCCCGCCCGAGGTGGACCTCTCCAAACTGCCCGGGGATGCCAGCGAGACCCTCCGACTTGTCCGCATTGGCGACTATGATGTCTGCGCCTGTGTAGGCACCCATGTGCAGAACACTTCCGAGATTGCACCTTTCAAAATCATCAGCCACGACTTCAACGAAGGCACCTGGCGTCTCCGTTTCAAACTGCTGGAGCAAAATTGATAAAGCCATAGGCTAATAAAAAGTAATCTGTGATCTGACAATACAAGCTGGCGGCAGCCGCTCTCAGGTCACAGATTATTCTATTTTATTAATTCTATCAGCCTCATCAACTCTAATTTTTAGATTTTCAGACGAAAGGATATTCAGATTTTCAGACTACCAGGCTATCAGAATCCGAACGTATGAACATCTGAATATCCGATTTGTCAATCCCCTCAACTAAAAAATAAATTATTATTCTCAAAAAAAATATGTATCTTTGCAAACTGAAATAAAACACTGAAAAAGTCAGTAACAAAATGACACGCAAAAACATACATTATTTAAAGAGTCTCTTATCCTCTTTATTTTTGGCAGCCTTCGCGCTTCTGGCTGCCTGCAACAACAATAGCGAACCCGTCGAAGAGGTTAGCTTCACCAATCTTGAGAGTCTCGAAGGTCACTCCGTAGCCGTAATCGCGGGTAGCACCTCCGACCTCCTCCTTGGCGACACCAACAATTTCACCAACATCAAATTGTTTCGCTGCAGCACCTCCGCACAGCTCGTTGCCGCCCTTCTGGACGACTCTGTGGAGTGCGCCATCACCGACACCGTGGTCTTCAACTCACTCTGCATGCAGAGCCTCGGTCTCACCTCCAACTTCAACCTGCCTGGCGGTTTCGATGTTGCCGCAGCCTTCAAACATGACGATAAGAAACTCTGCAATCAGTTTAACGACTTCCTCGTGCAGATTAAATCCGACGGCACCCTCGACGAGATGATACAGCGCTGGTGCAACGGTCCTCTCGACACCGCCGCCATGCCTGTCCTCCCTGAGCTGCCACAGCTCAAAGGCCATCCTCTTGAGGTCGCCACGCTCTCCGACAATCCTCCTTTCAGCTTCTATTGCAATAACAACCTCACAGGCTTCGAAGTTGAGATGATGCTCCGTTTCGGCATCTTTGCCAATCGTCCCATCCACTTCAGCGGCTACAATTTCGACGAGGTCATGAGCATCGTCCTCAACGGCAAAGCCGACATGGCCGCCGCCAACATCTTCATCACCCCCGACCGCTCCGACCGCCTTCTCTTCTCTCACCCTTACTACTTCTGCAAGACATGCTGCATCTCTAAAACTCGCTAATCCCAACTTAACAATCTATAATACAACATAGAAAAGGGCGTACATAAAACATGTACGCCCTTTTCTATGACAGTCGTTCTCACATCTATTTGCGAATACGGATAAAGGCTACGACGGATGTGACGACCTCTGCCAACGGCACTGCCAGCCACAGTCCGCTTTCGCCAAGCCATAACGGCAGCAGCAAAAAGGCCGGAACAAGCAGAACCATGCCGCGCAGCAACATCAGCAGCGTCGAGAAACCCGCCTGCTCCGTGCTCTGGTAATAGCCAATAGCCGAGATATTGAATGCCACAAACACAAAGCCCAAAGCATAGAGCGGCAGTCCTTGTACGGCATAGCCGAAGGAGGCAACACCCGGATGGAGGAAGATGCCGATGATGGTGCGGGGAAGGAAGCAGAAAAGCATTGTCATGACGGCACCAAAAATAAGGCTCACCACCACGCTGTGGCGGAATGTATGGCGCACACGCTCGTTCTCACCAGCACCATAATTAAAACTAATGATGGGCTGGGCCGACGTAGCAACAGCACTATAGACCATATACACCATCGGGAAGAGGTAGCAGATGACGCTGTAAGCGGCAATGCCCTCTTCGCCCAAATAGCGGCCAAAGACGATATTGCCCGTGAGCATCATCACCGAGATGGCCAGCTCACCCACGAAACCCGACAAGCCTAACTTAATCATATATCCAACATTGCGGAGGGTGAGACGCAGGCTTGTCCAACTGCATTTCAAGCGATAGAAGCGCAGGTTCTCAGCACGGAAAACCATATAGTAGAATGCCATCAACGCACCAACACCAGCACCGATATCAGTGGCCAAAGCTGCCCCTTTGAGTCCCATGCCGCACGGGAAGATGAAGAGGTAGTCAAGCACAATGTTCACCACAGCTGGGATGATATTAGCATACATGGCGTAGCGAGGAGAACCGTCGAGTCGGATGACAAACTCGCCAATAATCTGGAACATAAGGAAGAGGCACGTGGGAATGAACCAGACGTAGTACTCATGCACCATGTTCATCAGCTCAGGCGTCACACCGAGCAGCACCAGCACATTGCGTGAGAAAAGATACAGCACTATCCCCAGCAGCGAGGCCAGCACACCACCAGCCAAGAATGCCTGCGTCACGTTGATGCGGGCTGCCTTCTTATTCTCTTGCGAGAGATGGATGGCTGCAACCACGCTGCTTCCGATGCCGAACATCATACCCAGTCCTGTCATAATCATCATGATGGGTGCGACCAGATTGACGCTTGCCAATCCCTGTGGCCCGACACCGTTTCCCACAAAGATGCCGTCGGTGAGAGTGAACGCCACATTGAAAAGCATTCCCAGCAAAGTCGGAATGAAGATGCTGCGGAACAGCTGCGGAATATTGCTTTTTGCGAAATCGATACTATCTCTATTATCGTATGACATAATAATAAATTTATACCTTACATTATTGATAAAATTATGGAATGCTTGCAGCCCATGTTCCAAGGAAACGCATTTCAACTTATTATTCCTTAACAATATACAGAACTGCCTTCTGACACAATTCGGATTGCAAAGATACTCATTTTTTCTGACATACGCAAATCGGAGCAAAAAGTAACAAACTGACCGCCACGATTTCGCCTGTTTATACTCGATAATCGCGTCATCAAAAAATCTACAGACTATGTCAAACCGCTATGCAGCACTGCTTCTGCTATCAATGCGTGTCCACGTTCGTTAGGATGCATTCCATCTATACAATAATATTCATCCAACCCCCTTTGCTCTAAAAAAACAGTACTGATATCCACTACCTTAACATTGTATTGTGCTCCCAACTTGAAAATCTCGAGATTATACTGCTCATGCCAATTGCTAATCGTGTTCACATCATTTCCCAACCAACGCAAAATACGCTGCCTATCCAAATCTTGGCTCACAAAATCCAAAAAACGGCCTGGCAACAGTGCTGGAAGCGACAGCAAAACAGGCTCTGCACCAACCGACCGAACCCGCTCTATCATCTGGACATACAGATTATGAAACCGTTCCAACGTGACAGCCGGCTCATGCTTGCCTTCGGGATCGGCAGCCACTGCCTTCCAATCAAAGTTGCAATCATTGCCTCCGAATTCAAGCACCACCTTGTCGCCAGGATGTATCTCTCGCAGATGACGGTCAAGATTGTTCAAACCGCCCAATATTGTACTACCAAAACGTGAGAGATTACGTACCGCACTACCACTACACGCCCCTACGCGAGACATAAAGGCATTGTCGCTGATAACATACTTTATCGTTCCGTCGCAAATCTGTTTCGAATCGGTCACGATACCTTTCATTATAGAATCTCCAAATGCAAATACCATATCAATTTTGATTTAAATTCGGCTGCAAAATTACAACATTCTAACGAGACAGAAAAGAAAACGTGACACCATACAATTTTTGGGACGAAAACACGCTATAGTGTGATTTAGGGATTAAACGGACTGCAAAACGGCTTCCAGATAGTCATTCGTCCCACATATCTGGTGCCGAATGGGACGAAAATCGGCCATTACAAAACCGATTTTCACCCATTTTGAGCCATTGTTGCAACCCAGAATTCAACATATCAAAGACCGTCACCTCTCCGTTTTTTGCATTACAAAAAGAGCGACAACTGGATGCTGTCACCAATGCAGCCCCCCACACACAAAAAGACATCACGAATAAAAATATGAAGCCTCGCATTTGTAGTAACAAAAAAAATCGTATCTTTGCATTCTAAAATACAACACGTCCAATACATTCATCATTATGGCAGACAATTATTTAGAAAAACGCTATGAAGAAGTGTTCGGTGCTGGCCGCACAAAAATCAAAAAAGTAGGCCACACCCTCGACGAGCTACTGCTCCGCAATCGCAGTCAGCGCGGCTACCTGAAAGACTATGTCGTAAAACGCGAAGAGCTGGAACGCATCGTCGGCGTGTGCAACAAGATACCCTCTGCCTGCAACCAGCAGGTGCTGCGCTTCCACTTGGTAGCCAAGGACTCTGGAGCAGAAAAAGTGCTCGAAAACATCCGTCTTGGTGCCGCACTACCCGAGTTGCACCTTCCCTTCCCCGGCACTGAGCCAGAGGCCTTTATCGTCATCTGCAGCACTGTAGCGGAAAACAAGTTGGTGGACGTGGACCTCGGCATAGCCATCCAGAGCATGCTGCTGAAAGCCGTGGAGATGGGATTGAACGGTCTTTGCATAGGTGCCTTCAACAAAGGTAATATCAAACAAGATTTCGACTTACCCTTTGAGCCGCTGATGATTATCGCCGTAGGGAAAGGCATCGAAAAGATTGAGCTCACCCCTATCGCTCCCGACGAGAGCCACGCCTACTACCGCAAAGATGGGATGCATTATGTCCCGAAAATCGGAACAAAAGATCTGATTATTTAAGAGATAGCCTCCAGAACATCTTGCTCAATATTGATAACGAGGCTGATGTTGAGGTGCTGTATATGAACGGAGAAGTTGCCGTCTTTGCAATCTTTGACAATCGTGCCCGTGAGATTTTCAAAAGGTCCAGCGACGATACGCACTTCGGCACCCTTCTTCAGCTGGTCGGTGTTGAGCACATGCACCTCCTCCATAGAATCGGCCAGACGGCGAAGTGCCTCAATCTCCTCTTCTCGAATAGATGCGATACCCGTTGAACGGAAACGGACAAAGCCTGCGACGCCATTCACTTCACTGACACGGAAGATATCACACTCTCTCATCTTCACAAAGATATAAGATGGGATGAGCGGAACCTCCACGCTCTTCATCCTATCCGACCATTTTCTCAGAACACGATGAAGAGGGACGTATGTCTCAAGTTTCAAGTCTTGCGCAACACGAGCAGCTGTTGTTTTTTCGGAGCGAGGTGACGTATAGACAGCCACCCATTGATAATCTTGAGTGAGCATAAAGGCAGTTTGACCAGCAAAAATTAGAGTTTCGGACACACAAATCGCACTACCGATGACCGATAAGCCGATGTGCCTACATTATTATAATAAGGAATAAAGCCCCCCGCGCAAAGCAGGGGGCTTATTATTATCGACAGAAATTAGTCGTTGTACTCGGCGAGGATGCCGGGAACCATGTCGGGGGTAAGACGGCCATAGACCTTGTCGCCAATCATAGCAACAGGAGCAAGACCGCAAGCGCCGACGCAACGGAGGGTATTCAGAGAGAACTTGCCGTCGGGGGTGCACTTACCAATCTCGACATTGAGGTTGCGCTGGAATGCGTCGAGAACCTTTTCTGCGCCACGAACGTAGCAAGCAGTACCAAGGCAGACATCGATGGGGTGTTTGCCCTTGGGCTCCATGGTGAAGAAGGAGTAGAAGGAAACGATACCATAGACGCGGGAAACGGGGATGTTAAGCTCGTGAGCGACAACTTCCTGAACGGGAGCGGGCAGATAGCCGAACTTACCCTGAATCTGGTGGAGGACATTGATGACCTCACCAGCGCGATTGCCGAAAGAAGCAGCAATCTCTTTGATGACTTTGATCTTATCTTCAGATAAACTAATGTTAGCCATAATTCTTTATTTATATTTTAGTCTGCGGGCTGTAGAGTGGCAGGGCCACCCTACATTCCACAGTCTATTATTCTTTAATTTATTTTGTAGGTTCGACTTTGTCGGATCTGTCGAAATAATGGGTGTGCAGCTGCTCGTGGCTGAGATGGCCGCAGGGCTCACCGTAGTATTCCTTGTAGATGGCGATAATGTCGGGGTTCTCGTGCGACTTGCGGATGGGCTTGCCAGCATCTTCGCGATAGGTAGCCTCCATACGTTTCTTGATGATGTCGCTCTTGCCGTGGTGGTAGGGCTGACCTGCGCCGCCGATGCAGCCGCCGGGGCATGCCATAACCTCGACAAAGTGGTAGCCGTTGGGGTTGCCGTTGCGGACTTCCTCCATCAGCTGACGAGCGTTGGAGAGACCGTAGCAGACAGCCACCTTGACGGGCAGACCGTTGAAATCGACGGTAGCGGTACGAACGCTGTCGCCATAGATGCCGCGGACGGCTTCGAGGTTGATGTTGGGCAGAGGTTTGCCGCAATGGATCTCGTAAGCGGTACGGACAGCAGCTTCCATAACACCGCCGGTAGCGCCGAAGATAACAGCAGCACCCGTAGATTGGCCGAGAGGACTGTCGAAGTCTTCCTCGGGCATGTTGTTGAGGTCGAGGTTGCACTGCTTGATCATGTGAGCGAGTTCGCGAGTGGTGAGAGAGAAGTTCACATCGGGATCGCCATTGACCTTGAACTCTTCGCGAGCGCATTCGCTCTTCTTGGCGAGGCAGGGCATGATGGAGACGACGACGAGGTCTTCGCGCTTCACACCAATCTTCTGAGCGAAATAGTTCTTAGCGACAGCGCCGAACATCTGCTGAGGAGACTTAGCGGTCGAAGGATATTCGAGCAGGTCGGGGAAGTTCTTCTCATAGAAGGAGACCCAACCGGGGCAGCAGCTGGTGAACAGGGGCAGGTGGGTGGGCTTGCCAGCGAGGAAGTCCTTCACGCGGCCGAGGAGCTCAGTGCCTTCCTCCATGATGGTGAGGTCAGCGCTCCAGTCGGTATCGAAAACATAGTTGAAGCCGAGGCGACGGAGAGCGGCAGCCATCTTACCGGTAACGATCTCACCGGGCTGCATGCCGAACTCTTCACCGAGAGCGACGCGGACTGCGGGAGCGGTCTGGACGACGACGGTCTTAGTAGGATCGGCGATAGCCTTCATCACATCGCTGATGTTGTCAACGAGGGTGAGAGCTCCGACGGGGCAGACCTGGACGCACTGGCCGCAGTTGACGCAGCTGGAGTCAGCGAGGTTCTGCTCGAAAGCGGGAGAAACGACAGCCTGGAAACCACGGTTGACAGCGCTGAGGGCGCCTACGCTCTGGAACTTGTTGCACATGGTCTCGCAACGGCGGCACATGACGCACTTGTCCATATCGCGATAAACGCTGAGGGTGGTATCCTTACGATAGGTTGACTGAGCACCTTTGAAGGGGATTTCCTTGATGCCGAGACGTTTGGTGAGAGCCTGGAGTTCGCAGTCGCCATTCTTCTCGCACTGGAGACAGTCATTGGGGTGGTCGGAGAGGATGAGCTCTACGACAGTTTTGCGAGCGTTGATAACGCGAGCGCTGTGGGTGAGGACTTCCATACCCTCGACGCAGTCGGTAGCGCAAGCGGGAGCAAGGTTACGACGGGGCTTGCCGTTGAAATCCTTAACAACCTCGACAACACAAACGCGGCATCCGCCAGGTTTGTTTTCAAATTTCATCCCATCGAGTTCGAAGTAGCACAGGGTGGGGATATCGATACCGGCCATGCGGGCAGCCTTCAGAATAGTAGTGCCTTCAGGAACTTGAACCGGTTTGTTATCTATAGTGACATTAATCATTTTATTCTTTAGATTATATAAGGTTATTATTTAACTGAAATAGCACCGAATTTACAGCCGCTGATACAAGCACCGCACTTGAGGCACTTCTCGCTGTCGATAACCATCGAAGCCAGCTTGTGTCCGGGAGCGGTGTAGTCGGTACGGGTGATAGCGTCGGCGGGGCAGCCCTTAGCGCACTTACCGCAGCCGATGCACTTCTCGCGGTCGATTTCGTATCTCATAAGTTTCTTGCAGACGCCGGCACGGCACTTCTTGTCAACAACGTGCTCAACATACTCATCCCAGAAGTTGTCGAGGGTGCTGAGAACGGGGTTGGGAGAAGTCTGACCAAGGCCGCAGAGAGCGGTATCCTTGATGACGGCAGCGAGGTTGCGGAGCTCTTCGAGGTCTTCCATGGTGCCACGACCATCGGTGATCTTTTCGAGGATTTCGCAGAGGCGCTTGTTACCGATACGGCAGGGGGAGCACTTACCGCAGCTCTCTTCGCAAGTGAACTCAAGGTAGAACTTAGCGATAGCGGGCATACAGCTGGTCTCGTCCATGACAACCATACCGCCGGAACCCATCATAGAGCCAGCAGCAACGAGGCTATCGTAGTCGATGGGAGTGTCAAGGTGCTTAGCAGTCAAGCAGCCGCCGGAAGGGCCACCGGTCTGGACAGCCTTGAACTGACGGCCGTTCTTAATACCGCCACCAATCTCATAAATAATCTCACGGAGGGTGATGCCCATGGGAACCTCGATCAGACCGACGTTGTTGATCTGGCCTGCGAGAGCGAACACCTTAGTACCGGCAGACTTCTCAGTACCGATAGTCTTGAACCAGTCAGCACCCTTGGTGATGATAACGGGGACGTTAGCGAAGGTCTCAACGTTATTGACGTTGGAAGGCTTGCCCATGTAGCCGCTGACAGCGGGGAATGGAGGTTTCAGAGTGGGCTCACCACGCTGGCCTTCCATGGAGTGGATAAGAGCAGTCTCCTCACCGCAGACGAATGCACCAGCACCATAACGGAGCTCGATGTCGAAGCAGAAGTTGGTACCGAGGATGTTCTCGCCGAGGAGGCCGTATTCGCGAGCCTGGCTGATAGCGATTCTCAGACGCTCGATAGCCAGAGGATATTCAGCACGGATATAGACCAAACCCTTGGTAGCGCCGATAGCGTAGCCGCAGATAGCCATAGCCTCAACGATGCTGTTGGGGTCGCCTTCGAGGATGGAACGATCCATGAATGCGCCGGGGTCGCCCTCGTCGGCGTTGCAGATGACGTACTTCTGGTCAGCCTGGTTCTTAGCGCAGAGACCCCACTTCACGCCGGTGGGGAAGCCAGCGCCGCCACGACCACGGAGTCCGGACTTGGTAACCTCGTCGATAACCTGCTGAGGAGTCATCTCGGTGATACACTTGGCGAGAGCCTCATAACCGCCACGGGAGATGCTCTCTTCGATGTTCTCGGGATCCACGAAGCCGCAGTTACGCAGAGCGATACGAATCTGCTTCTTGTAGAATTCCATGTGCTTGGAGTCGGAGACGTGCTCCTTGTTCTCAGGGTTCATATAGAGCAGCTCGGGAACCTTACGGCCCTTGATGATGTGCTCTTCAACGATGCGGCGGACGTCCTCGGGTTTCACCTGAGTGTAGAAGGTGTTGTCGGGCATGATCTTAACGATGGGGCCCTTCTCGCAGAAACCGAAGCAGCCAGTCTTGATGACCTGCACCTCGTCCTGGAGGTTCTTTTCCTTGAGGATGTTTTTGAAGTTTTCGATAATATCCAGGCTGTTGCTGGACTTACATCCAGTACCGCCACAGATGAGAACGTGCATTTTGTATTTTGCCATGTGTGAGTCCTCCGTTTTTTTACTTGTCGATAGTTTCGTAATTCACGGGGATGATGCCCTCGACCAGTTCGCCATTCATGACATACTTGGAGAGGATTTCATCAGCGCGGTCGTTGTCAACGTGACCAAAGACGATGGGGTCTTTGCCAGGGACACGCACCTCGAGGGTGGGTTCGGCGTGGCAGTAGCCCATACAGCCCGTCTGTGTGAAGACGGCGGCAATCTTGAGCTCTTCAGCTTTTGCCATCATGTGTTCCATAACTTGCTTAGCACCGGCTGCGATACCGCAGGTTGCCATAGCGACTTTGATTTGCACAAGCGACTCGGGATTCTCCGCCTTCTCGCGGACATCCAGATTCGACTGAAGTTTTTCTCTCATAGCCTTGAGGTCGGCCAGCGATTTTACTTTTGTCATGTGTATTTCGTTTTTTTGAATTAATATAATGAATTCTAAATTGTTAACTTCTATTTATAGAATTTAAACCAAATGCAAAGATACGCATATTTTATGAATTGTAGAGGATATTTTATTATAAATTTTTAACCAAATGACGCATCTACCTCAATATCAAGTACTACACAAGACAAAAATTTTTCTTCCACCAATGATTTCCACCACTCTGCCCATCCCTCATCCCACATTCTTCATCCCCTGCCACGCCTTTCTCATCTACCCCTCCTCAAACCACATCTGTAGCAGCCAAATAATGCAACATTTCACGTCCTGCATGCCTCTTCACTCTTGACCCCAAGAGCCTTCTCTTCCTCCTCCTGAATCGCCTTATGCCAAACCTCGCCCAAGCCCCCTCCTACACCGTCCCTATGCTCGCCCATTTTGTCGGACCTAGAGCGAAAGTAATGCGGAGGTAGGGCGGAGGTAGAGACGACTCGTTTTTTGACCCCAACAAGGCAAAAAAAAGAGGCTCCACAACCTTCGCATTTTTCTCGATTTAGGGATGGCATCAAGCATGAGAAATAGCGAAGCTTACACCTCCTGCCTGTTTTTTTTAACAAAAAAACGGGTACCCGTAACGCTCTGTTTTTCAACTATCGCTGAACTGAAAGTGAACTTCGTGGAACTTTTAACATATAAAAAAGTTGCGCAAAACAAAAAATATACGTAATTTTGCAAGGTCAATTTTTTTTAACCACAAATACAAAGTAATAGAAATAAACGATTTTATATAGATATGACCCTTCGAGAAATCACCCAATTGCTGAACGGACAAGTCTGCATAGGCGAATCGCAGCTCGACACCGAGATTACCGAAGCCTTTGCCTCCGATCTCATGAGCGACGTACTCACTCTCACCAGCACCCCCATGCTCATCACGGGGCTCTGCAACATGCAGACTATCCGTACCTGCGACATGGCCTGCCTCAGCTACATCATCATCGTTCGCAACAAGAAGCCTACCGAGGAGATGATCAATCTCGCCAACGATAACGGCATGGTCGTTATCACCACCGAGTACTCCCTCTTCCGCACCTGCGGCATCCTCTACCAGGCAGGCATCAAGTCCTTGTTCTAACAGCATGTTACCGAGACAATTATAAACAAAAACATTAAACATTATGCATTTAGAATTCACTGTTATAGAAGGCGACTTTGTTAATGCTGGAACCGCCTCCAGTTCCGTCAAGAAGACCCTCAAGCAGCTCAATGTGGCGCCCCCCGTCATCAAACGTATCGTGGTGGCGCTCTACGAGGCTGAGGTGAACGCTATCGCCCACGCATACGGCGGGAAAGTATCTGTGGACATCAACGCCCAGAAGATTCGCATGGTCGTGGCCGACAAGGGCCCTGGCATCCCCGACATAGCCCTGGCCATGCAGGAAGGCTACTCCACGGCACGCCCCGAGGTGCGCGACATGGGCTTCGGCGCCGGCATGGGCCTCCCCAACATGCAGAAGAACGTTGACCGCCTCAACGTCACCTCCAAGGTGAACGTCGGCACCACCGTCGAGATGGAAGTGGATTTTTGAACGGCGTGTCGCCTCTGACAATTGGGGCGGAAGCCGTTTTAGCAATGAGAAATAAGACGCCACGATTCACTTTTTCTATTAAGGGGAGTTCTATAAATTAAAATAATGTTAATCATTTTGTTATGTCGGAAAATTT
>JAKSML010000021.1 GCA_024400665.1 Bacteroidales bacterium | reverse complement strand
ATTCTGCCATACACAGATATTATCGATTACTATTGGTCAAATATGATGGATCATGTCCGTTATACAAGGGACTATGAACCGAGACGATATAATTGGGAGAACGCGTTATCATTTATTGAAGAAGTCTCAAACCTTATTACTACAGACAGCGAAAAGTTTGAGAAGGAATGGATTATTAATGAAGTTGAGAAGATGATGGAAGGTCTGAAGTCCATCAATAATGATATTGCCCAATACTATGAGAAGCAAAAAGAAGCGAAGGAAAAAGAAGAAGAGGATGAGAAGAAAATCGAAAAAGAACATAAAGAAATTCAAAGAATAATTAGATATAGATTTGTGGACGATTTAACCATCAAACGTCATAAAATATATGAACATGAGACTTTGCTCACAATTCAAGTAGACAAACTATCTGCCGCCCTTGCGCTGTTAGAGGATCTTACAGCAATACAAAACATATACGCTTCGATTCTCAACCACATTGAAACCATTGTACAATATAATGCGGAATTAGTACCAGCAATAACATTATGTCGGAATGATTTACAAGAGAGGATTAAAGTCCTAAATGAGCAACTAGATGTTTTGTATGCTCAAAACGAAATCATACAAAATAAAAAGCAAGCGATAAAAAATGAAATTGACAACAAATTAGAGGAGAATAATGAGCAATATAAACTATGGACAACTCAAAATCCAGATATTCAGCAGTATATGTTATTGAGAGAATGTAAAAAAGATGAAAGGTATATAAAGCTACAAGAGGAAACAACTGCTTTGATTGAAAAAATCAATAATGCACGATGTGAAAAAGATGACAGAGAATCCTTTGACAAGCATCTTGCAGAAAGGAAAGAATATATTGAAAACAAATTAAAGGAAAGAAATAAAGTAATGTAAATTGCTAAAAAGAGTCTTTCCGTTCTCAGGGGTGTTCTGATGGATGCTGTTGTATCGAAAAAGTCATTCTATTTCGGCGAGAATGTTCGAAATTTTGGCCTGTAAATCTGGGATGTCGTGACAGAGCGTGTCCCATATATCCTCAGGACTCGCCTGATAGTAACCATGCACCATGACGTTTCGCATTCCCACAATCAGACGCCACTCCACTTCTGGATGCTGGTCGCGTAGCTCTTTGGTGAGATGGTTGGCAGCCTCACCGATGTTCTCTATACATTTCACCACACCCCAAAAGAACAATTTGTCGGTGGACAAATCGCTAAGATTCCTTTGTTCGGGGAGGCCGACAATAGGGTCAATTGCCTCCATGATATGCAGGAGGCGTTCTTTGTCTCTTTCAGGCTCTCTCATATACCATGATTTTGTCTCTATTGGCACTCTCCACCGCAAAGGGGAGCAGTGTGCCTTCTTCTACCAAATCGACCTTGCGACCCAGACGTTCCTCAAGGTCCAGCATCATGCGGGCGTGTTGCATCAGGCCTATCGGACCGAGCGAGCGGTCAAAAATCACAAGAATATCCACATCGCTTTCACTAGTCTCCTCTCCGCGAGAGAACGAACCAAACACCCAAGCCTTCAGCACTGGCTGGGTGGAAAAATAGTCTCTGATAGTTTGTACAACGGCCTGATTCATGACTTGTTTTTCAGCATGTAACGCACATTCTTCCATTTTATTGTATCTTTTTCAAAAAATAGTAGCGTGTGGTTATGTATAGGAGTGGAAAAGAAGATAGCGCAATACGAGGCCGTATTATTAATAAGGAATGATTAGTCAGCGAGTAATCACTCCTTATATTGTTACATCGTAACGAAAAGGTAGCCTGAAGCGAGAATTAATGAGCGACAAACTCCAATAAGGAGCTCCTGCTACCAGGGGAGGTTGCCGCTTTCTATCTGGTCGTAGATGCCGAGGTAGTTGTTGTAGCGTTCGGCGCTGATGCGGCCTTCTTCGACGGCCTCTTTGACGGCGCAGTGGGGCTCGTGGCGGTGGGTGCAGTTGGCGAAGTGGCAGTCGTGGAGCACGGCACGCATCTCGGGGAAGAAGTGTGAGAGCTCCTCGGGGGCAAGGTCAACCATGCCGAACTCTTTGATGCCCGGGGTGTCGATAAGATAGGTATAAGAGTCCTCCTCGCCGGCAAGCCGGATGGGGAAAATCTCGGCAAAAGTGGTGGTGTGCTTGCCCTTGAGGCTCCAGTCGCTCACCTCGCCAACACGGAGGTCCAAGCCTGGCGCGAGGGCGTTGAGGAGCGAGGACTTGCCCACGCCCGAATGGCCACTGAAGAGGACGGTCTGCCCTTTGATGGCGGCACGGAGAAGGTCGAGTCCCTGGCCCGTGCGGGCACTCACAGCATAGACTGGATAGTCTGCCGCTTCATATATGTCTTTCAGTTCGTTATGGATATCCCAAAGCGACTCTTCGGAGCCCTCTTCGCCATAGAGGTCGGCCTTGTTGAAGACCACGCAGGCGGGTATGTGATAGGCCTCGGCGGTGACGAGGAGGCGGTCGATGAAGCCCGTGGAAGTGCGCGGAAAGCCGAGGGTGGCGACGACACAGAGGCGGTCGATATTGGAGGCGAGGACCTGCGTCTGCTTGCTGAGCTTGGTGGCCTTGCGGACGATGTAGTTGCGGCGGTCGCGGACCTCGGAGATAACGCCCGTGCCGTCCTCCTCCAGCTCATAATCCACCCAGTCGCCCACCGCCACAGGGTTGGTCTGCTTGTTGCCGCGGAGGCGGTAGTTGCCGCGAAGCCTGCAATCCACGCTGGACAAGGAGCCATTCGAGGCGAGGTCGGCCTGATGCTCGATGGGTAGAACCTTATACCAACTTCCTGTAGTTCTGAGGACTAAACCTGTCATTTCCTATTGAGAATTGAAAATTGAGAATAGCAAATTATTTTGCAAAGGTACGATTTTTTTTTGATATGAAGAGCATTTCTCGACTGATTTTTTAGGAATGGCCCGCGAAATACCCTTTGTGAGGGCGTTTTGAGGCTCCGCCACAAAGAGGGCTTAGCTCCGCCGTGCATTGCTACTGCATTGCTTCCACATTGCTACTGCATTGCTATGGCATAGCATATCAGTAGCTATGCAGTAGCAATGCATTAGCAATGTACGGCGGAGGTAGAGCGTTTTTGGGAGGGCGGATAAACTGGGCGGAATTTTCGGAGGCGAGGACTTTTTGATGATTGAAGGTTGATAATTGAATTTTTTTTCGTATCTTTGCATTTTATTTTTATATATGAAACGATTTTTATACATCAATATATCACTGATATTCTGCATACTATCGATACATGGCAATTATGTGTGGGGGCAAGAGGACTGGAATGATGTGCGTGTGTCGTCGATAGGCAAGGTGCCGCCACACACGAATGTGGTGCCCTACGCCGACGAGAGCGGCATAGCGGAACTGCGCTATTATGAGTCGCCTTTCTACCGCAGCCTGAATGGGACATGGAAGTTCTACATGGCTGAAAATCCCGACAGTTGTCCGAAAGATTTCTTCTCGGTGGGCTACGACGTCTCGGCATGGAGCGACATACAGGTGCCCGGCAACATAGAGCTGCAAGGCCGGCGAGGAGCCGGAGCCAATATGGGGCAGGAGCCATCCGGAGACTATTTCGGGGTGCCGGTGTATGTGAACACACGCAACGAGTTTCCCTCCAACCCGCCCTACGCTCCTACGGATTTCAACCCTACGGGGTGCTATGTGCATGACTTCCAGGTGCCCGAGAGCTGGCGGAGCCGCAGGGTGTATATCAAATTCGGCGCAGTGAAATCGGCCATGTACCTCTACATCAACGGTCGCAAGATAGGTTTCTCGGAAGACTCGAAGACGCCGGCGGAGTGGGACATCACGCAGTATGTCCACCCCGGTCAGAACCGCCTGGCCGTGGAGGTGATACGCTTCAGCGACGGCAGCTATCTGGAATGCCAGGACATGTGGCGCATGAGCGGCATCACACGCGACGTGTGCCTCTACTCGAAGCCGAAGGTCTGCATCACAGACTACAGCCTCGTGGCCGACTACAACGAGGCCAAGGGGAGCGGACGCATGAATGTGGAGGTGTCGTTAGTGTCGCCCGTGATGCACCGTATGACCCTTGAGCTGGAGCTGCAGGACACGGACGGCGCCGTGGTGGTGCAGCAGCAGCAAGTGCTTGACGTACATCAATATTCGACAACGTTTTCAAACATCGATATCCCCTCAGTGAAGCCATGGACGGCCGAGACACCCTACCTCTACACCATGATTATGCGCCTCTGCCACGAGGGCGGCACCTGCATGGAGACGATAGGCGGCAAGGTGGGCTTCCGCAATGTGGAGATACGCCCCATACCCTACTATGTGGCCGACACGATACTGGTGGCCAACCAGCTGTGCGTGAACGGGAAGCCTATCACCATCAAAGGCGTGAACCGCCACGAGCACAGCCCTGTGGGCGGCCATTATGTGAGCCGCGAAGAGATGGAGTTCGACATCATGCTGATGAAGCACCTCAATATCAACGCCGTGCGCACGAGCCACTACCCCGATGACGAGTACTGGTACGAGCTCTGCGACCGCTACGGCCTCTACGTCTATGACGAGGCCAACGTGGAGTCGCACGCCCAGGGCTACGGCGAGGGAAGCCTGGCCAAGAAGGCAGAATGGGCCGACCCGATGATCTACCGCGTGAACAACATGTACCGCCGCGACCGCAACCACCCCAGCGTGATAGTCTGGTCGCTGGGCAACGAATGCGGCAACGGCGTGGCCACAGAGCGAGCCTACAGCTACCTCAAGGCCCGCGAGCATCACCGCCCCGTGGCGTATGAGCGTGCCGTGCTGGACTGGAACACCGACATCGTCGGCGTGATGTACCCCAGCGTAGATTACCTCTCGGAATACTGCCACGACTGGCGCCAGGCAATGCCTGGAGATATTATGAGAGCCGACCGCCCCACCAAAGCGGACAGCGAGACCTCGTCAGATGAAGAGCTGTTTGAAGCTGAGACTGATAAATTCAAGAACCTCTTGAAAGACACGAACGCCCTGCGCCCCTACATCATGGTGGAATACTGCCACGCCATGGGCAACAGCATGGGCGGCCTCCAAGACTATTGGGACACCATCTACAAATACCCCCCGCTGCAAGGCGGCTTCATCTGGGACTGGGTAGATCAGAGCTTCCCCGTCAGCGAGACGCTGGAGCCGGCTTCGGACGAGAGCCGTCCTGCCAGGAACCGCATTGGCTGGCTGCCCACAGGCTCTGACAGAGAGGGCTTGTGGTATGCCGTAGGCGGCGACCTCGGCAGCCTGCCCGGGGTGAAAGACGACGACGCCTTCTGCGCCAACGGCATCGTGAGCAGCGACCGCCGCCCCCACGCCCACGCCAACGAGGTGCAGAAAGTCTATCAGAACCTCTGCGTCAAGCAAGGCACCCTGCCCTCGGGCGAGCAGATATACACGCTCTTCAACCGCTTCGACTTCCGCAACTCGGACGACTTCATCTGCCAGTACCGCATCTTCTCCAGCCTGCGCGACCGCATCTTCAGCGACACCCTCCACACCCATCTCCCCGCCGGCGAGAGTTGCCAGCTGAATATCGACCTCTCGCAGATGCCCGCGCCGCTGCCCGGCGAACGCTTCTTCATCCGCTTCAACTTCGACGGCGACAACTACGAGGTGGACGACCCCTACGATGCCGGCACCTACTGGAGCTTCACCGAGAACTGCCACGACGAGTTTGAGATGAAAGGCTTCGACGTGCCCACCGACAGCATCGACATCCCCGCCGCCACACAGCATTTCACCATTCACCAAGACAAGCAGGAGGGCACCGTGGTGCTCGCTCGCGGAGAGCATTTCAGCATCACCCTGAACACCCTGAACGGATACATCACCTCCTATAAATACCACGGGCAAGAGCTGCTGCAACGCCCGATGAGATGGAACTTCTGGCGTCCGCCAACGCTCAACGACCTCGTTGACGCCTACGGCTCCCGCGCCTGGGAGGGACTGGACCAGCTGACGGCCTCGCCCATCAGCTGCGAAGTGCACAAGTTCGACACCCCCGACCGCATGGCAGAGGTTGTCATGCTGCTCGAACTCTCCACCCCCGAAGGCCGCACCCTCACGCTTCGCGAAAGCGTTGAGGTCGATGCCGAAGGCCGCATGCAGCTGGACTACACCCTCGACACCCGCGGCAACTACCGCACCCTGCCCCGCCTGGGCATACAGGCAGGCATCGACACCTCCTGCCAGCAGATTGAATGGTGGGGCAACTTCTACGAGACCTACCCCGACCGCAAGAAAGCCCTCTGGCTCGGCCACCACACCGCCGCACCCAACGAGGTGTGTGGCGAGATGCACGTGGTGCCGCAAGAGAGCGGCAACCGCAACGCCGACTGGGCCGCCTTCACTGTCGGCGACAAACGCCTCGCCTTCTGCACCACCACTGAAGAAAAACCCATCAGCTTCGGCATCCGCCAATACGACGACAGCACCATCACGGCAGCTCGCCGCATCAAAGACCTCCGCAAGAGCAACCACTACATCGTCAACATCGACAGCCGCCAGGCCGGCCTCGGCACCGCAACCTGCGGCCCCGGCGTGGCTCCCGCCTATCGCATCAGCGGCGACAGCCTCCAGCATTTCAGCCTCGTCGTCGTGCCCTCGCTGGCACAGGACAGCCTCAAGCTCTGGCCCTTCTGCGGCTACTATTTCGACAAACCCGCCACGAAAGAGATGCCCGCCACGCAGCTCAACCTGGTCGATACCCTCACCGTGACCGCCTACGGCGACACCACGCAGCCGCGCACACTCCCCAACCCCAACTACAGCCGCGACTTCCCCACGGTGCTGCACGACAGCCGCCTTGCCATAGCCGGCAACTACGGCGAAGGCTGGATAGGCTTCTACGGCCGCGACAGCATAGACCTCGACATCACCCTCGCCAAGTCCGCCACCCTCCAGCAGTTAGCCATCGGCCTCTGCCACAGCCCTTCCGACTGGGTGATGATGCCCGACAGCATCGAGATGCAGTTCTCCTCAAACGGCCGCCGCTACAGCGACTGGCAGACCCTCACCCCCCTCCTCACCTTCGACGAGCCGCAGCATACGAGCCGCCGACAGACCTTCACCCACCGCTTCCTGCCGCGCCAAGGCCTCTTCAAGAAAGCCGAAGCGCACAAAGTAAAATATATCCGCCTGCGCCTCCACGGACAAGCCGCCCTGCCCGCATGGCACGAATCGGCCGGCAGCCCCGCATGGATTATGATTGACGAAATAATAGTTAAATGAATAAATGAATGGAGGAATTAATGAATAAAGAATAAAAAGTAGGCTGCCGCCGGCTTTGCCCCTTACTTTTTATTCCTTTATTTTTCATTTTTCATTAAAAATAAAATCTAAAAAAAATGACACTACTTCTCATCTTTCTTCTTGGAGCCATGACCATCTCGTTCGTCTGCTCTCTGTTAGAAGCCACCCTCATGTCCACACCCCTCTCCTATGTGAACATGCGCGAAGACGAGGGCTATAAGCCCGCCACGCGGTTCAAAGACTACAAGACCAACAACGCACGCCCCATAGCCGCCATCCTCTCGCTCAACACCATCGCCAACACCATCGGCGCTGCCGGCGTGGGCGCACAAGCCACCGAAACCTTCGGCAGCCAATGGTTCGGACTCGTCTCCGCCATCACCACCATCCTCATCCTCCTCTTCTCCGAAATCATCCCCAAGACCCTCGGCTCGCGCTACTGGAAGAAATTCATGGGCTTCACCACCACCACCCTCCGCCTGCTCATCATCATCCTCTTCCCCATCGTGTGGATTGTCGAAAAACTCTCCCGCACCATAGCCGCCTCCGACGAAGACGAAGCCACCGTGAGCCGCGAAGAGGTCGCCGCCATGGCCGACATGGCCGAGGACGAAGAGGTCATTGACGAAGACGAGAACAAAATCATCCAGAACGTCATCCGCCTCGACGACGTCAAGGCCGAAGAGGTCATGACCCCCACCACCGTGGCCGAGATAGCCCCCGAAAAGATGACACTCCGCGAGTTCTACAAAATCAAGAGCTTCTCGCATTTCTCCCGCATACCCGTCTATAACGACAGCGACGAATACATCACCGGCTACGTGCTCCGCAGCGAAGTGCTCGAACTCCTCACCGAAGACAAATTCGACATGCGCCTCGGCGAAATCAAGCGCGAGATACCCCTCTTCAACGAGAAGATGGCTCTCAACGACATCTGGGACGTCATGATGCAGAAAAAAGAACACATCTCCTGCATCATCGACGAATACGGCAGCTTCCAAGGCATCCTCACCCTCGAAGACATCATCGAGACCATCTTCGGCCTCGAAATCATCGACGAACGCGACGACGTGGCCGACATGCAGCAATACGCCCGCGAATGCTGGCAGCGCCGACAAACCCGCTTCAAAGAAATCGACCTCCCAGAATGTGAATAGTGATCTGTGATCTGTGAACTGTGAACTGTGAACTAACAATACAAAACGCCGGCAACCGCCCTAATTATCAATTATCAATTTTCAATTCCCCCTATGAACTGTGAACTGTGAACTGACAATACAAAACGCCGGCAACCGCCCTAATTATCAATTATCAATTTTCAATTCCCCCTGTGAACTGTGAACTAATAATACAAAACGCCGGCAACCGCCCTAATTATCAATTTTCAATTTTCAATTCCCCCTATGAACTGTGAACTGACAATACAAAACGCCGGCAACCGCCCTAATTATCAATTTTCAATTATCAATTATCAATTAAAAAGACAATCACATGCTCAGAAAACCAGAAACAAAAATAAACGGCTCCAGGTCCCACCTGGTCCTCCTATCGCTCCTTGTCCTTAATGCGACATGCCTCTTTGCACAGACCAAACCAGTGAAAGTGCCCAAGGACGCCAACCTCTTCTACTACCAGACCATGGACTACGGCGAGCAGATCGATACGCAATACACCGTCGTCGAAACCGACAACGCCGGCCGCTACCTCATCATCGACCTCGACCGCCATCTCAGCACATACACCCCCGGCTACATCCCTGACAAAGACTATATCCAAGGCTACTCCGTAGAAGATATCATCGTCAGCGAACTGGCCGACAGCGTCTATACCCTCACCTCCATCCTCTACAACGAAGCACAGAACGGCGCCGAGCAAAGCGGCAAAGAAAGCTACCTCACCGTCGCCCCCTTCTCGCGCAGCGACATCCAGTTCGAGACCGACAAAGTGGGCGGCCTCACCCGCTACACCTGCTCCATCAACAGCAACAAGCTCGAATTCTACCTACAGCCCTACAGCCGCGACATCACCCCCCTGCCCCACTACGGCCGCTTCAAAAAAGGCCTCCTCGTCAGCTACTGGCGCAACGGACAGTGCCAGCTCTGCCTCACCAAGGCCGAGAAAACCCGCGGCAGCAAATTCGACATCCCCGAAGCCCAGCGCGTCACAGGCCGCGAACTCAACAACATCAAGCGCGACCGCATGGTCATCACCACCCGCATCTTCGACAACGTGCAGCTCTGCTGGGGCAAACAGAACAGCCACATCAAAGGCGACCCCTACCTCAACCTGCCCGAAGACACCGTCCTCCACTTCGCCGGCGGCACCCTCGCCCTCAAACGCATCAACCTGCCCCGCCTGCCATCACACTATCAGACCTTCGTTGAAATACACCAACGCAGCAACGGCGACGCCTACGACCGCACCGGCAGCCTCTTCGTCGTGCCCCTCGATGGCCGCGACGAAAGCTTCATCAGCTTCTTCCGCGGCATCAACGAACACCCCGACTCACTGCCCACCATCACCGACCGCGAAGGCCGCCGCTACCAAGGCATACGCATCGAAGGCGACACCACACCCTACCGCAACACCTACTACCCGCCCCTCGAACTCGTGCGCTTCTTCACCTCCTTCGGCGTAGGCCACTTCAACGACCGCGTCAAACTCGACGGCCTCACCTGGGAAGACGAAAACTACTACAAACAAGAAGTCACCGAACTCACCCGCTGGCTCCAAGACGACGTCCTCATCGGCATCTGGATCGGCAACTACGACGGCGGCGGCCACATCGTCACCGTCGATCTCAAATCATACCCCGGCGACTTCTCCGGCAGCCAAGACGGCCACGCCCCCTTCGCCAAACCCCTCTTCAACACCTGCAACGTCCTTGAGATGGCTGGACAAAACTACGGCCGCCTCTTCGGCACCGACAGCCTCTCAGCCACCTTCTACCTCCCTGCCAACGTCAAAAACACCCGCCTCCGCTACATCACCACAGGCCACGGCGGCTGGGACGGCGGCGACGAGTTCAACCCCAAGCCCAACACCATCATCATCGACGGCAAACCCCTCTACACCTACACCCCCTGGCGCTGCGACTGCGGCCGCTACCGCCAATACAACCCCGTCAGCGGCAACTTCTGGAACGGCCTCTCCTCCTCCGACTACTCACGCAGCGGCTGGTGTCCCGGCACCGCCACACAGCCCACCTACTTCGACCTCAGCACCCTCACCCCCGGCATCCACACCATCACCGTCGCCATACCCCAAGGCCCAAGCCAAGAAGGCAGCTTCTCCCATTGGAACGTCAGCGGCGCCCTCCTCTTCGAACCCTGAAAAGATAATCAGATATATAGATGTTCAGATATTCAGAAATCTGAAAATCCCAAAGTCTTAAAATCTAAAAATCTTTCCATCATGAAACCAAACTTTGAAGAACGCATAAAAGACAACCTATACCACTACCTGCTGGGAATGGGCGAAGTTGACGAACAACTGCCTGAAGCCATAGACCTCGAAGAACGATGGCCCGCCATCGGGCAAAGCTATCTCGCCGACGGCGTGCGCGAATTCGACAAATACCCCACCGCCAGCTTAGGATGGATGATGTACATCGGCATGGGAATGGCAAAATACTGGGACGACGACTGGGGTCTCTACAGCAAAGTCGAAGACCTCTACCTCTTCATGCGCGACAAAGGCGGCTACGACCTCCTCGACGAATACGTCCGCGGCCCCCTGCTCGGCCTCAAACAACCCGAATACGACAACACCGAGACCCTCGTGCAAGAATGCGCAGAAAGAACCTACAGCATGTACCTGCACGAACAACTCGAGCCAGGGTCAGAAGCAGCCTTCAGAGGATACGTCATCTGCCTCCATCAACTCTACCTCATGGGTGCCGCCGTACAACTCAAACGCATGGGCTACAAAATGGTAAAAAAACAACTGTGAAATAGTGAACTGTGATCAGCGAACATTGCAAAAGAGAGAGCAGAAGCCGAGCTCGCTCGGATTATGCCGAACGCAGGCAATGTCACCGCAGGTAACTGTGAACTGACAATACATTTTGGCGGCAACCGCCCTCAGATCACAAGTCACTGTTCACAGATCACACAAAAAACAATTCACATGAAAAAATACACACACGCCTGGCTGGCCTTCATGGCCATCAAACGATTAGAATTCGCCGAAATCCCCGCAGCCAACAAAGACGATGCGAAAACCCTCGTGAAATGGTTTCGCAACTACCGCGACTTCGTGATTGAAGGCTCCTGGTACCCCGACGAGGTCTTCAAAGACATGGCCACAAGCCATGTCATCAAGTACAAGCCCAACACCGAAGCTGGCAAGCGGACCTTCAAGAAGCTGCCAACCACCATGGAACTCTACAAGCTGGGCAAGAAATCGCCCCTCTACGGCAAAGAATTCGAAATCCTCTCGGGCAACCTCGCCGACCGCTGCGAGGCACTGTCGCACAGCATCGTCGATTGCTTCAAGATGCTCCACAGCGAAGAAAAAGGCTGCCCCATCTCGCCATCCAACAACCACATAGCCATGCGCTTCTTCATCATGAGCCACTACATCGCCGACTGCCACATGCCCCTGCATTGCGACAGCCGCAGCTTCTCCTCGGGCGACGACCTCCACGCCTACCTCGAATCGCAGTGGGAAACGCAAATCAAAAAGTCGTACAAGGTCGATACCGACAACGAACGCTTCTTCTACGACCCCGACGGCTACCCACTGCCCGACAATATCAAGCCGCTGATGCAGGCCGTGGAAGAAGACCTCAAAAGCCGCAAGTTCCAATACGGCTGGGGAACAGGCAACAACAACGCATGGGACTACATGAGCGCAATCTCCGAGTACTCCTACCTCATGTCGTACCGCATGATACCACAAGGCTACGACGACACAAACCTCACAAAAGAGCTCTACAAAAGCATGCCCGAATGGGAGCACTTTGAGGAATACAGCCGATACATCTTCAGCGACGCCATCGACTCCATAGCCAGAGCATGGCTGCACGTGTGGGCACGCTATCGTTCGTGGCTGAAAGGGAAATGACAACCCGCTATAGCAAGAAAAACGATACTGCAAATGTTAAAAATGACAGTGCCCGTCAAGCTCCGCCCAACCCAGTGCGAAACCCTTCTCAAACTCCACTTTGCGTCCGCTCTGAGAGCGGAGCTAAGGCGAAGCTAAGGCGGAGCTAAGGCGGAGCTTGAACGAGGCTGAAAAGTGGTGCGAGAGAAGTCTTGACGATGGCAAAAAATTAAGACTTAGTTAAGACTTGTGTTAAAATGCGTCTTTTTTTTCACCTCGAAGTAAAGCCGGTGTGAGAAAATTTTCTGAGCGATGTAAAAAATCGGACATTTCTGCGACTAATATATACATGAACAACGATCGATAGGCTACCCGAAGACTGTTTTGCGGAGCCAACAAAACGAAAAAAGATATATATTGCAAAAAAATGTGTATCTTTGCATCGTCTCTGCTCGAAGCCGAAGCCATCGGAACGGCCTGTATGCCGAGCTGTTAAGACAATGAATCAAACAATGTTACGCCATGGGAAACATCGGAAAGCAAGGAAAAGAAGTCTGCCGGCATCTGAAGGAAATACGCCGCGGAATTGCCAAGGAGAACGACATCGACTTGGAGATACCGGAGTGCACCTTCGAGGGCGAATGCCGCGGCACCTGTCCGAGGTGCGAAGCCGAGGTGGAGTATCTGGAGCGGGAGATTGCCCGCCGCCTCTCGGCAGGCAAGGCCGCCACGGTGGCTGGCATAGCCGTCACGCTGGCCGCCATGACAGGCTGCGGCGACGGCGTATCGCCACGGACAATAGGGGCGGAAGCCGACGAGGTATCGCCACAGATAGATGGGGCGGGTTGCCGAGCAGCATGTCGCCAAGACGTCCCGGACACCACGGAGCCTTTGGATGCTGGTAATACAACGCTACATCATGCCACACCCAAGGGCGACATTGTGCCTCCGCCCCCCAAAAAGGCACTGAAGAGAAGTTCGGCCAAGGCTGCCTCAGCCAGCGATGAGGATACACTATTCGACACCATACGCATGGCAGGCATCATCGACAATCGGACTCAGACACCCCAGTACAGCCTCGGCGAGCAAGAGCTGTTTGAGGAGATTCGGACTTTGTTGCGCGTGCCGCAAGTGGCGAAAGAGAACAACATCACGGGCATCGTGCAGGTGAGCATCACCGTGGAGGCTGACGACAGCGTGAGCAACATCCACGTGGTGAAAGACATCGGCGCAGGCTGCGGGGAGGAAGCCAGGCGTGTGGTGAAGAGCCTGTCCGGGGGCTGGAAGGCCGCAAGGCCCGAAGGCGAGCCGGTGAGCGCAACACGCATCATCGACATCGAATTTCCCCAAGACAGCGTAGTCCATATCTACGAAGGCGGCGCAGAGTTTGTGACCGGAGCGATTGGACGGATTAGTCCAAGGAAGCCACCATTTTTCAAACGCCTCTTCAAAATACGGAAAAAATAAACCATACTATGACATCACACGGAAAAGAGATATGCCGACAGCTCAAAGGCATACGCCGCAAGATAGCGGAAGAGAACGACATCAAACTCGAGATACCCGAATGCACCTTCGAGGGCGAATGCCGCGGCACCTGTCCGCGTTGCGAAGCCGAGGTGAAGTACCTCGAACGAGAACTCTCACGCCGCATCGCCGCAGGCAAAGTGGCCGCCGTGGCAGGCATAGCCGCAGCCACCCTGTCCTTGACCTCGTGCAACAGCTGCAGCCAGCACGACAACGATGTAGTGGAGATTACGGACGAGCTGATGGGTATATGTGCAACGACGGGAGAGATCATGCCAGATACACCACCTAACATCTATGACGAATGGGATATCGTGACCTCGCCCGACGGAAGCCGCCTCCTCATAGAACGCGATGGCGAACCCCTGAACTGGGACAAGAGCGACTTGGACAACTGCATCAAAGCCACAGAAGACAAGAAGGTCTCCGATGAGGAAACGATACACATCGTCTGCGACCAAGACCCCCAATTCCCTGGAGGACTGGAGGCCTTGGAAGAATACATCAAAACGAACCTCCGCTATCCTCCCGAAGCTCGGAAAGCACACATCAGCGGCAAGGTCTTCCTCTCTTTCGTAGTGGAGAAAGACGGCACCCTGTCGGACATCAAAATCCTGCGCGACATCGGTGAAGGCTGCGGCAAAGAGGCCGTCCGCCTGGTAGAATCCATGCCCCGCTGGAAGCCCGGCAAAGTGGATGGCAAGAAGGTGCGCTCACAATTCAACCTCCCCATAACATTCACCAACCTAGTGAATAGTGAATAGTGAATAGTGAAAGGGCGGCAGCCGTCATTTGTCAATTCACAAAAAAAAGAAATGCAAGACACACCCTCCAACAGTCCCCACCCCTTAACGCCTCCAGGCGCCGCCTGGTTCATTGGGATATCGCGTCACCGCATCGGGATAGACGGCGAAGGCGTCACCACCTTGGCAGCCTTCCACGGCTGCCCCCTCGACTGCCGCTACTGCCTCAACGCCCACTGCAAAGGCTCCACCCAAGGGCTTCCGCGCTACACACCTGAAGAGCTGTACAACATGCTGCTCATCGACAACCTCTACTTCATCGCCACGGGCGGCGGCGTATGCTTCGGCGGCGGCGAGCCGCTGCTGAGGGTCGATTTCATCAAGCAGTTCCGCGCCCTCTGCGGCAACGACTGGAAGATTACCATCGAGAGCTCGCTCAACGTGCCCGCCAAAAACGTGGAGGAGATAGCCGCGATTGCCGACTACTACATCATCGACATCAAGGACTGCAACGACGAGATATACTTCGCTTACACAGGCCGCCACAACAGCCGCGTGATGAAGAACCTGCAATACCTCGCAGAGTACGTCGGCCCCGACCACATCACCGTCCGCCTGCCCCTCATACCCGACTACAACACCCCCGAGGACGTGGAGCGCAGCGCCGCCCTGCTGGCAGAGATAGGCATCACCAATCTTGACCGCTTCAAATACAAGACAAACATGTGAATTACAAGCATAAATTCACAAAACAAGACTTACAACAACATTATTTACAACAAATTAGCAATGCGATTTTTTTCGTTGCGAAATTTTTCGCAATACTAATTTATCTTCGACAAAATCCACCTACGGAAGAAGGGGTCCTCAATAGCATACACTTCCGTTCTGACCACATAGCCCTGCCGCACAAGGCGCTTGAGTGAACTCTGCACAGTACTCGAAGGCTGCTGGGCACTGGCTGGAAGACAGGCAGCCAGACGCTTGAGTGTGGCCCGATCCGTGCGGTTCTGTGTCAGCCATAGACGCTCAAAATCAAGATCGTGAAGGCACTGCAGTGCCTCAATAGCAGAATCGACGACATGGTCTATAACGCCTCGATACACAATAAGTTCCCATACCTGAGAGGCCAACTGCTGCGTGTAGTATGGATGGCACTGCGTGAACTGAAGAATATTATCTGCAATCTGTCCTTTGGCGGTCTCGTCAATATCAGGCAGACGCAAATAGATATAATCGTAGAAATCCTGATAGGGTATCTTATTCAGCCGCATAATCTGTCCAAAATGATAGAAAGGCGACTTCTTTTTCTCAAAAATCTCCTCCATCATAGACTCCTGGCTACCCAACAAAATGTAATTGACACCCTGCTGCCGTTGCATCAAAGAGCGCAGCTGCTTGTCAAATCCGTCCTGAATCTTCACAACCTCTTGAAACTCATCCAAGACCACTATCATCCTCTGCTCAGACTGCTGGGCAACTTTTTGAAGCAGATTCATGGCATCTTCTAACAGGATCTGGCTATTAGCAACTGGCTGAAACGACACATCCAAAGCTCCTGTGACAGCATTGGTCGAGAGAGTCGGCGCAACACGGAAATGAGAGAAAAGATGCTTGATCTTCTCGAAAGGGTACAATTTGAATATGGCACGTAGCAGCTGCTCAGAAAAATTGCCAACAGACATCACATATTGCAAATCAAGACATATCTGCGGACGATCCATCTGCGACAAAGCCTTGAAGACCAAACTGCTCTTACCAAAACGACGCGGACTTATCAAAACGACATGGTTCTCGCTATCCAACTTGTGGCACAACTCTGCCAACTCGTTCTTCCTATCAGTAAAAAAATCGTCCTGAACAATAGTTCCAAATTTGAAAGGATTCATATCATGCAACTTATATATGCGAAATTTTTCGCAAAAGTACGAAAAAAAAATGAATTAGAAACTTTTTTTTACAAAGCACTATCGTTTTTCTCGCCTCAAAAGCACAAAACCTTGATGGCGGAGCGTGCGGAACTCATTCCTTCTCGGTATATTACAACAAATTATTTCTGCCGCAAAAAAAATCCATTTTTTATATAATATATTTCTTTTTTCTGCGTTAAGGGAGTTAGAATTTATATTTATGAAGCAATATCTCGACTTACTGCAGCATGTGCTGGACAACGGGGTGCCCAAGGAGGACCGCACGGGGACGGGGACGCGCAGCGTCTTCGGCTACCAGATGCGCTTCCACCTGGATGACGGCTTCCCGCTGCTCACCACCAAGAAGCTGCATCTGCGCTCCATCATATACGAGCTGCTGTGGTTCCTGCGCGGCGACACTAATGTGCAGTACCTCCACGACCACAAAGTCTCCATCTGGGACGAGTGGGCCGGCCCCGACGGCGACCTCGGCCCCATCTACGGCCATCAGTGGCGCTCCTGGGGCTGCGCCGACGGCCGCAAGGTCGATCAGATCACCTCGCTCATCGAGGAGATAAAGCACAACCCCGACTCGCGCCGCCTCCTCGTCTCCGCCTGGAACGTCGGCGAACTTGAGGCGATGCATCTCCCTCCCTGCCATATCCTCTTCCAGTTCTATGTGGCCGACGGCCGCCTCAGCTGCCAGCTCTACCAACGCTCGGCCGACATCTTCCTCGGCGTGCCGTTCAACATCGCCTCCTATGCCCTCTTCACCATGATGATTGCACAGGTGTGCGGCCTCAAGTACGGCGACTTCGTCCACACTCTCGGCGACGCCCACATATACAACAACCACTTGGACCAGTGCCGCCTCCAGCTCTCGCGCGACCCGCGGCCTCTGCCTACCATGCGCCTCAACCCCGAGGTGAAGAGCATCTTCGACTTCGACTATGAGGACTTCCAGTTGGAGGGCTACAACCCACACCCCCATATCAAAGGCGAGGTGAGCGTGTAACCAGGTAGGACCTGGAGCCGACCAGCGAGGCACTGGAGCCGAATAATTAAACGAAATTTTTGGGGCGGATGCCGCCCTTAACCTAAAAAAAACTAATACCACGTGAACGAGAACAACTACTGTATCATCATGGCTGGCGGCTACGGAAGCCGCTTCTGGCCCATTTGCAAATCCAACAACCCCAAACAGTTCCTCGATATCTTGGGTACGGGGCAGTCTATGCTGCAAAGCACCTTCAGCCGTTTTGAACGCATTTGTCCACGCGAAAACATCATCATCGTGACCGGCGAGCTCTATGCCGACCGTGTGCGAGAGCAGATTAAGGGGCTCAAGTGCTACCAGGTGCTCAGCGAGCCCACACGCCGCAACACCGCCCCCTGCATCGCCTATGCCGCCAGCATCATCTACGCCCGCAACCCCAAGGCCAACATCATCGTCACCCCTTCCGACCACGCCATCTTCGGCCAAGACTATTTCGAACAGGACATGGAGCAGGCTCTTGCCCTGACTGAAAAGAACGACATCATCATCACCATAGGCGTGCGCCCCACCAACCCCAACACCAAGTACGGCTACATCCAGTTTGCCGAGGAGCCGGCGCTGCCCAAAACAGAGAACCTCCACAAGGTGGTCACCTTCACCGAGAAGCCGCCCGTCGAGATGGCACGCCAGTTCATCTCCACCGGCGAGTTCTTCTGGAATGCCGGCATCTTCGTGTGGCGCCTCTCCACCCTCCGCAAGGCCTACCGCACCTATCTGCCCAACATAGCCAAGAACTTCTTCACCCTCACCACCGAGACTCCCGCCGCCGACCTCGACAGCACCTACGCCCTCAGCGAGGCCATCTCGGTCGATTTCGGCATCATGGAGCAGGCCGACAACGTCTATGTGATGGAGGCAGGCTTCGAATGGAGCGACGTGGAGTCGTGGAGCTCGCTCTACAACACTTGCGAGCATGACGACCTGAACAACGGCATCGTCTCCGGCCATGCCTTTACCTACGACACCAAGAACACGCTGGTGCATGTGCCCGCCAACAAGAACGTCATCATCCAAGGCCTCGACAACTACATCGTGGCCGCCGACGACAACACCATCCTCATCTGCCCCCGCGACCGTGAGGAGCTCATCGTCAAGTTCGCCTCCGACGTCGAGCTGGCAGAACTGACCCGCAGCCTCAAGCCCTACAAGCAGCCCAAAGTGACTACCATTCATAAGAAGAGTGATTTGTGACCCTGTAGGACCTGGAGTCATTCAGGACTGACGACGTCATCTGCCAGGTCGCAACTCAACAATTCTCAATCATAAAAAAGGAAACAAACTAAAAACATTAACAATATGAAACGTATCGAGATCAACCATCTCTTTGCCGGCAACGTAGATAGTCTCATCGACACTACCATCAACGTCAAAGGTTGGGTACGTACCAAACGTGGTAATAAGAACGTGGCCTTCATCGCTCTCAACGATGGCTCCACTATCAAGAACATCCAAATCGTTGTCGATCCTACCAAGTTCGACGAGGACCTTCTCCGCCGCATCACCACAGGCGCCTGCCTCAGCATCGATGGCACCCTGGTGAAGTCGCAGGGCGCCGGCCAGAGCGTCGAAATCCAGGCCTCCGACATCGTCCTCTACGGCGAAGCCGACCCCAACACCTACCCCCTCCAGAAGAAGGGCCACTCCATGGAGTTCCTGCGTGAAATCGGTCACCTCCGTCCCCGCACCAACACCTTCGGCGCCGTCTGCCGCATCCGTCACAATATGGCCTACGCCATCCACACCTTCTTCCACGAGCGCGGCTTCTTCTACTTCCACACCCCGCTCATCACCGCCTCCGACTGCGAAGGCGCTGGCGAGATGTTCCAGGTGACCACCCTCGACATGAAGAACCCTCCCCGCAAAGAGGACGGCAGCATAGACTATGAGCAGGACTTCTTCGGCAAGCAGACCTCCCTCACCGTCTCCGGCCAGCTCGAAGGCGAGCTCGGCGCCACCTCCCTGGGCAAGATCTACACCTTCGGCCCCACCTTCCGCGCCGAGAACAGCAACACCCCGCGCCACCTCGCCGAGTTCTGGATGATCGAACCCGAAATCGCTTTCTACGACATCGACGACCTCACCGCCCTCGAAGAAGAGTTCATCAAATACTGCGTGAAGTGGGCCCTCGACAACTGCGCCGACGACCTCCAGTTCCTCAACGACATGATCGACAAAGGCCTCATCGAGCGCCTCAAGAGCGTCATCAGCACCGACTTCGTCCGCCTGCCCTACACCGAAGGCGTCCGCATCCTCGAAGAGGCTGTCAAGAACGGCCACAAGTTCGAGTATCCCGTCTTCTGGGGCGCCGACCTCGCCAGCGAGCACGAGCGCTACCTCGTCGAAGAGCACTTCAAGAAGCCCGTTATCATGATCGACTACCCCAAGGAGATCAAAGCCTTCTACATGAAGCAGAATGCCGACGGCAAGACCGTCCAGGGCACCGACGTCCTCTTCCCCCAGATTGGCGAGATCATCGGCGGCTCCGTGCGTGAAGAGAACTACGACAAGCTCATGACCCGCATCAACGAGCTCAACATCCCCATGAAGGATATGTGGTGGTACCTCGACACCCGCCGCTACGGCAGCTGCCCCCACGCCGGCTTCGGCCTCGGCTTCGAGCGCCTCATGCTCTTCGTCACCGGCATGGCCAACATCCGCGACGTCATCCCCTTCCCCCGCACACCCAAGACTGCCGAATTCTAATAGAGTAATGAATATAAAATAATGAGTAATGAGTGTGCTGACGCAACAAATAGCCTCGACCACTCATTACTCATTCTTCGCAAAACGAGAACACAAGTCATAAAAAAAGTTAACAAGAACGCTTATTAACACCCTGTTGATAATCATATATTCACCAGAGGTCCAATACAATAGTCCGCTTTTTACTATTCGTTAACATTTCATCTTCAAAAAAGTTCATCGTATTATATAAGTATAACATCTTCGAAAGAACATGAAAAAATACAATTATATGAGCCGAAACTTTGTAGATTGCCGCCAGTTGGCCCAGTCGGGCAACTCTATGGCCGCAGAAGATGATTTTTTGAAGCTGATGGAGGCCACCCCCTTCTTCGAGCGAAAACGGATAGTAATGAGTCTAAACGAATTAGGAAAGCTAATTGACAGCAAGAACCCTCAGGTGCGATTAGCGGTTTTGAAGGCATTGCCAATGCGAAACCTCCCCACCAAGTACCTCCACGATGAGCATCCTGTTGTTCGCGCCACCGCCATCGCCCACTTCCCCTGGAGAAAGGTGTTCGCCCTTTTTGCCAATCAAGAGGAGATTGACACCTTCAAAAGCCAGCTCCAAGTTCAGCTTGGACTCGTCCCAAAGGGGATGTTGATAATGACCGCCGGCGATTTTGCCTGGCAGTTGATTCATGGCTCCGAGAATAAATACGGTGCTATTATCAAACCTGTCAATATCCCACTTACCACAGACGAAAGGACTCGTGCCATCAAGACAGCCACGCTGTGTATGCGCGACGACCGCAATTTTCTAGCCCTCCTCTTTGCAAACCATCCTTATACTCATGTATCCAAATCCGTTGCCACCAATCCCAAAACCGCCTCACTCTACTACGAGGTAAGCAAGCAGTTCCACGCCTACAACCGCAACGGATACAACACCATGTCCTGCTTCGCTGGAATGTTGGAAAAGTATCAAGATAATAATAACGAATTAAGGTAATAAAAGAGATACACCATGAAAAAAGAAGAATTAAAACAAGCTATTTGCGATGCATTAGTTCAACAACGGGATACATCATTCCGCATCACAGCCTCACAAAGCCACACATTGTCTGACTGGAAAGGGAACATCTATCCCAAGCAGATGGAAGAAAGATTCGAGAAGATGTTTGATGATGGAGATGGCAGTGAATTGAAAGGGGGAAATCCCCATGCCAGTGCTCCTCACTCCTCATCCATGCTTTGCTTTAACTTTCTGCATTGGGTGAGTGAGGAATGGCCTCTTATCATAGATGATGCTAAATACACCAAAGTCTATTTTGAAGTCAAACTCAAGACACTGCCAAAGAGTTCCCGACGTGCTAATATCGATGCCGTACTTGTGGGGAGAAATGAAAAGACAGGGAAAACTGTAGCACTCTTTATAGAATCCAAATTCACCGAATACTTATATTACTCAACAGAAGAGTTAGCGAAATCATACAAACAAAAAGAGAGCTATTATACCGAAACTAAGAATCTATACGATTGGATGAACAAAGAGGGGCGATACAACTCGGGTGTGAAACAGAATCTATGCCACCTGTTGGCAATATCAAATCTCAAGCACTCCGAAGCTGCTCGAACGGACTTTGCCACACTCTATAAAGACGAAGACTATCAATACATACTGAATGCTGACGAATATCGATTTGCCAATCTGCTATTTGAATTCAAAGAGCCGTGGACGGCGAAAAATTATACCACCTACTGCGAAAAGTTGGAAGAGATGAAAGGCTGCTTTCCTCTCAAAGAGGAATTTGTTAACGACAATCGATTCATCATCAACTACTGGGAACTATTCAATATGATGCCCGAGAATATTGACTACGGCCTGAAATGTTATCTAAACGGAAGATACATGTCACTACATAAAATATAACTTAATAATATGGCAGAGGATACTTATAGAATGATTGCGGGGGCGGCGGAGGGACTGTACAAGGAGAAGGGCAGCAAGTTTCTGGCTTTCGCCTTCCCCGTCACCACGGTGGAGGAGGTGAAAGGGCACCTCGAACGGCTCCGCAAGGAGTATTTCGACGCCCGCCATCACTGCTATGCCTATATCCTCGGCCCCTACAAGGAGACCTACCGCGCCAACGACGACGGCGAGCCCTCTGGCACTGGCGGACGCCCCATCCACGGACAGCTCCTCTCGGCCGACCTCACCAACATCCTCGTCGTGGTGGTGCGCTATTTCGGCGGCATACTCCTCGGCGCCTCTGGCCTCGCCAACGCCTACAAGGCCGCCACGCGCGACGCTCTCGACCATGCCGTCATCGAGGAGCACACCATCGACGACCTCTATCACCTCCACTTCGAGTACCCCCTCATGAACGACGTCATGCGCATCCTCAAAGAGCAAGGCGTCGCACCTCGCAACCAGGACTTCGCCCTCGACTGCCGCCTCGACGTCAGCGTCCGCAAGTCGCAGAGCCAGCGCCTCTACGATGCCCTCTCCAAGCTCTACGGACTCGACATCTCACAATAGAAAAAAACACAGCCCATCGTCCTTCCTCTACATTCAAATCATTATAAACCATTTTAATACCTCCAGGCATAGCCTGTCACAACCATGGACAAAGACTTACTCTCCCAACTCAACGAACCGCAGCGCGAAGCAGCAGGCTGCACCGAAGGCCCCGTGATGATCATCGCAGGCGCAGGCTCCGGCAAGACCCGCACCCTCACCTACCGCATCGCCCACCTCATCGAGATTGGCGTCGATACCTTCTCCATCCTAGCGCTCACCTTCACCAACAAAGCTGCCGCCGAGATGAAGGAGCGTATCATCAAGCTCGTCGGCCGTGAGGCCAAAGACATCTGGATGGGCACCTTCCACTCCGTCTTTGCCCGCATCCTCCGTGCCGAAGCCGAGAGACTCGGCTACATCCGCACCTTCACCATCTACGACAACGACGACAGCAAGTCGGCCATCAAGCAGATTGTGAAGAACCTCAACCTCGACCCCAAGGAGTACAGCCCCGGAGCCGTCCTCAGCCGCATCTCCATGGCCAAAAGCAACCTCATCTCGCCCGAGGATTATGCCGAAAACCCCGAAATACAGCAGACCGACAAGGACTCGCACAAGCCCATGATGTCCGAGATCTACAAGCTCTACAACCAGCGCCTCCGCAACTCCATGGCCATGGACTTCGACGACCTCCTCTTCAACATGAACATCCTCCTCCGCGACTTCCCCGACGTGCTGCTCAAATACCAGCAGCGCTTCCGCTACATCATGGTCGATGAGTACCAGGACACCAACTACTCCCAGTACCTCATCATCAAGAAGCTCGCCGCCCGCTACCAGAACATCTGCGTCGTGGGCGATGACGCACAGAGCATCTACGCCTTCCGCGGAGCCAACATACAGAACATCTTCAACTTCCGCCGCGACTACCCCAACCTCAACCTCTTCAAGCTCGAACAGAACTACCGTTCCACACAGGTCATCGTCAACGCCGCCAACTCCGTCATCGCCAAGAACAAAGAGCAGATTGAGAAGAACATCTGGACCGACAATGCCGTCGGCAGCAAGATACGCCTCATCCGTGCCGCCGACGAACGCGACGAAGGCCGCCAGGTGGCCGAATCCATCCTTAGCGCGCACCTTGCCGACGAACTCGAATACAAAGACTTCGCCATCCTCTACCGCACCAACGTACAGTCGCGCGCCATCGAGGAAGCCCTCCGCCGCGCCAACATCCCCTACCGCATCTACCAAGGCCTCTCCTTCTACGGCCGCAAGGAAATCAAGGACATCCTCGCCTACCTACGCCTCGTGGTCAACAACTACGATGACGAGTCGCTCCTCCGCATCATCAACTACCCCGCACGCGGCATCGGCCAGACCACCCTCGACCGCATACGCCTCGCCGCTGCCGACAACGACGTGGCCATCTGGACCGTGCTGGAGAACATCGACAACTTCGGCCTCGGCATCAACAGCGGCGTCCAGCAGCGCATCTCGCAGTTCGTCATCCTCATCAAACGCTTCTCCTCCATCCTCTCCACCACCAACGCCTACGACCTCGCCAAGCAGATAGTCTATGCCTCGGGCGTCATCACCTTCCTCCGCAACGACGAGGACCCCGACAACCCCAACCGCATCGAGAACATCGAAGAGCTCCTCAACGGCGTCAAAGAGTTCTGCGAAAACGAAGACCAGTTCGTTGAGGGCGAGGAAGTGAATAGTGAAATAGTGAATAGTGAATTGACAAATGACGACGGCAGCCCCGACGGCGGCAGCCTCAATTCACAATTCACAATTCACAATTCACCAGCGTTGAAGACGCTGGACCAGTTCCTCCAGCAGGTCCTCCTCCTAACCTCCGAAGACAAGGGCGAGGACAAAGACGCCGACAAGGTGGCCATGATGACCATCCATGCCGCCAAAGGCCTGGAGTTCCCCTACGTCTTCGTCGTCGGCATGGAAGAGAACCTCTTCCCCTCCTTCATGTCCCTCTCCTCACGCCAAGACCTCGAAGAAGAACGCCGCCTCTTCTACGTCGCCGTCACACGCGCCGAGCGCAACCTCACCCTCTCCTACGCCATCACACGATACCAGTACGGCAACTCCTCCTGCCAGGAGCTCAGCCGCTTTGTCGAAGACATCGACAGCCGCTACCTCGACATGCCGCAGGCCTCGCGCAACTTCCCCAAAGTCGGCGACCTGCCCCGCGCCTTCCAGCATGTGCCGGGCGCAAAAGGCCTCGCTGAGACACAGCGCAGCTTCAAGAAAAAAGAAGAGGCAGCCAAGCCCGCCGCCCGTCACCTGCAGCCCAAATCGACGCTGACAAAAGGCCCCACAGTGCCCAACAGTCCTGCCGCCATCAACGCCATACAGGTGGGCATGGAAGTCATGCACGCCAAGTTCGGCCGCGGCAAAGTGATGAACGTCGAAGGCTCCGGCAACGACCGCAAAGCCGTCGTCTTCTTCGAAGGCATCGGCCAGAAGACCCTCATCCTCGCCTTCGCCAAACTGACAATCGTGGAATAATGAATAAATTAATTAAGGGGACTTCTAATTATTCATGTTAATTCAATATTTTGATAAACATAAATTATCATGAATTGTCCATGAATTTAATCATAAATTATTATTGTACAATAAATTAATTCATGAAAAAATTCGTGAATAATTCATGGAAATTCGTGTAAAAAAATTTATTATAATTAATTTTCTTGAATTTATAGAAGTTGCCTTAATGAATAAAAAATAAAAAGTAGGCTGCCGCACGACGGCTCCCGCCCTCACTCTTTATTCCTTTATTCTTCATTCCATTATTCATTCTCAATTATCAATTAAAAAAATGCGCATAGTAATCCAACGTTGCCTCTCCGCCTCCGTCGCCATCGGAGGCGAGATAAAAGGCCAGATAGGCCCCGGCATGATGATACTCCTCGGCATCGAAGACGCCGACACCGACGACGACATCGACTGGCTCTGCCGCAAAATCGTCGCCCTCCGCATCTTCAACGATGCCGACGGCGTCATGAACCTCCCCATCACCGAAGTGCCCGACAGCGGCATCCTCCTCGTCAGCCAGTTCACCCTCATGGCCAGCACCAAGAAAGGCAACCGCCCCAGCTACATCCGTGCCTCCAAGCCCGACGTTGCCGTGCCCATGTACGAGAAATTCATCTGCCGCCTCACCCAGCTCTTCGGCCGAGAGATACAGACCGGACAGTTCGGCGCCGACATGCAGGTCTCCCTCATCAACGACGGCCCCGTCACCATCCTCATCGACTCCCAAAACCGCCAATAACCCCACAAGATGCAAAGAGGTGCGACCTCAAATCACACCCCTTAGCACCAGCAATCCCGACATCGATGGTGTAATTTCAAATTACACCATCGCGAAGACCGCTTAACAAAAAACACACGACATCACTACTAATGATGTCACCACCTCATACAACATAACAACCAACGCGATACGCACACTCCCCATCACCACGCACTACAAGCCCTCACCAGATACGTATGAAAAAACACGCCATGTACATTTGTACAATTCACCTATAAAATATAAAGATTCACAATCCGCCCACTACACATTCATAGTTTATGCAGATGCAAATCATAATATCCACAGCATCATCCCAAAGAACATCCTCATGACAGAAACAGGTTGCCTGATTTTTTTTCACCTCCAAACAAAGCATCAGCTACCATTCGTTCAACACACTAAAAGAAAACGAATTAGACAAAATTCAGTTGTCAAAGAAATTTTGACTACTGCCAGCGACGGCAAGGAATATGAAGTGGCAATCTATGTGTTTCTTGTTTTGCCTATATAATATAAGGATTTTAATTCGCCAACAATTGCTCCATATTGATATTTCATGTGGATTAAATAATCCTAATATTCACGCGTGTCGGATTAACAAAATCCGCCACAACAGTAGTCCCAAGAACATCCCAAAGAACGGAAAATCGCTGCCAGCGACAAGAAAATATCAGAGTTGCTGTACTTTGCAAGCACCCACCTGTATCCCAGCGAATTATCTATGATATCGTCCGTCCCGTTCTTGCGAAAATGATCGACAAAAGAGAAAAAACCGCCAAAATTTTTTACTGAATCATTTTTTATTTGTATCTTTGCACTCATAATTATTAGATGTTCTTGTTTTTTGTCAATGGCAAAGATGCTAATAATTATTGAATTGGCGACAGGCTGCTTGTAAAACTTATTAACAATCTGTTGCTCAATTTATAAACACCACGTTTGCGGAATTAAGGATATGAACAAATTTCCGTTTGGGAAACCAACGGCAAGACATCAGATATACAAAACAGTTGGAAGATTAAGTCCAGATAAAACATGATAACCGAAATAAAAAACAAAATACATGCCTTAGTACAAAAATACGAGCAAGGCAAGGACGTTTATCGCACATCGCGTTTTAATGAAACTCAGGTGCGAAACGAGTTCCTTGACCCATTGTTCGAGATTCTTGGTTGGGACATTCGCAATACTGCTGGCAAGAACACAAATGAGCGTGAAGTCTTGTTGGAGGAACCGATAAAAGCTAATGTGGCTTCTCATACCAAGAAGCCTGACTACACTTTCCGTCTTTTTGGCGAACGTAAGTTCTTCCTTGAAGCAAAGAAACCCTGCGTCCACATTGAACATGAGGATGATTCTGCAAAGCAGGTTCGTCGTTATGGCTTTACAGCAGGTTTGAAAATAAGTGTATTGAGTAACTTTGAGCATCTTTGCATTTATGACACTTCTTATCCTGTGGAGCAGAACGATACTCGTGTCAAGGCTATTGTCCGCGAATACAAATATACCGATTACGAAGATGCAGCTGAGGAACTTTTGGAGTACCTCGGCAAGGAATCTGTATATTCTGGTCACTTTGATGAGGTGTGGAGTGAGATTGAAGCAAATGTGAATCACAAATCGGTTGATGAGCTCTTCTTGCAGCAAATTAATGATTGGCGTTTGATGCTCGGCAAAGAAATTCTGCGTTGTAACCCAGAAATTGAAATGGAGGAACTTGGGGATGTTGTTCAGAGTTACATCAATAAGATTCTCTTCCTTCGTGTATGCGAAGACAGAAACATCGAAACGTACCAAAGCCTGTTGCAGATTGCTGACCACAACAGCCATCAGGAACTGATTGCAAAGTTCAAGGCGGCTGACTCTCGTTACAATTCTGGCCTTTTCGAGGAAAAACTATCCGATGAAATCATTGGCAATGTGAGTTCTTCGTTTTGGTCAATCATTCGAGAACTCTATTTCCCACAAAGTCCTTATTCGTTTGCGGTTCTTTCGTCCGACATCCTCGGTAAAATTTATGAGATTTTCCTCTCGCAAAGGCTTGCCGTTGTTAATGGCCAGTTGAGTATTGTCAACAAACCAGAGAATGAGGACAGGGACATTGTGACCACACCGAACTTCATTGTCCGCGAAATACTCCGTCAGACGATGAAGGATAATCTTGCATATCTGACAGACGAACAGATTCTAAGTCTTAAATGTGCAGATATTGCTTGTGGTTCTGGTGCATTCCTTTTGGAAACATTTCAGCTTCTTTGCGATGCTTTGGTTGACTTCTATACGCTAAAAGACAAGAATAAACTGATTCAAACGGACGTAAACACATACAAACTCAAGTTTGACGTTAAACGTAGTGTTCTTACGAATTGTATCTTTGGTGTTGATAAAGATTTCAATGCCGTGGAAGCGTGTAAGTTTGGGCTTCTTTTGAAACTTCTTGAAGGAGAGGACGATTCTACAATTGCAACATTCCATCCAGTATTGCCAAACATGGATGAAAACATTTTCTATGGTAACAGTTTGCTTGAATCCTCTGATGTTCCTGGTGATCAAGTAGAAGAAATCAATCCTTTTGACTTCGGAGAATGCAAGTTCGACTACATTGTTGGCAATCCTCCGTACATGAAAACAGAGGATATCAAGGTGTTTACGCCAAGAGAGCACAAACTATACCCACGACGTTACAAGAGTGCTTACAAACAATATGACAAGTATTTTCTCTTCATTGAGCGTGCATTCAAATTGTTGAAAGCAGATGGTGCGATGGGGTATATTGTGCCAAGTAAATTCATGAAGGTTGGTGCAGGCAAAGAACTCCGTAATTTCATTTCTTCCCATAAGAGTATCAAAGCTATCACTTCATTCGGTGCTTATCAGATATTTTCTGACAAATCAACCTACTCATGCATCATCATTCTGCAAAACAAGGAGAATGATTCATTCATATACTCAGAAGTTGATAGTTTGGCAAAGTGGAGAGTTCGCGATTTGACTTCATTCTCAGAAAATGAACGAAATGTCAACCAGCTGGGCGAAGAAACATGGGTTCTTTGTTCTGATAGAATGCAGTCGATCCTTAACCACATTTCTGCTCAAAGTGCTCCTTTATGCGAAATCGTAGGTGACGATTACATCTTTAATGGCATCCAAACGAGTGCTAACAAGGTGTATATTTTCCAACCCGAAAGCGAGGATAGGCAGTATTACTATTTCAAGTATAACAAGCAACTTTATCGGATTGAGAAGAAGGTTACAAAACCATACTTTAAGACCGTATCGGGTGACGACTCACTCAACACTTATCGTACCTTCAAGCCAAATGCGCGCGTGATTTTCCCTTACAAGAGAAGAGCTGACGGGAAATTAGATGTGATAAAGCTTAACACAATCCAGCGCAAATATCCATATTTCTACAATTACCTTAGTGTTATCAAGCCAGAACTGGATCGCCTTGATAGAGATATCAAACCAACTCCCACAACTGCAAACGAATGGCATCGTTTTGGTCGTCATCAGAGCCTTGAAGCATGTGAAATTGCAGAAAAGATAATTGTGGGAGTCCTTGCTCAGGAGAACAAATACGCAGTTGACACAAATGGTACGTTAGTTTCATCTGGCGGTACGGCAGGCTATTGCCTAGTAAGTATTCCTGCGGATAGTCAATACTCCATCTATTACATACAAGCGATACTCGGATCAATTCAGGGTGAGTGGCTTGCATCCCTTTATGGCGAAATATTCAGGGGCGGCTTCATCGCTCGTGGAACAAAAGTATTGAAGCAGATTCCTGTACGTACTATTGATTTCAACAATCCTACTGATGTTGCTGCACACAATGAAATTGTTGAACGTCAGAAGGCACTCATCTCGCTCGGTGATAGAATAGCAGCTGCTGGAAATAATGCAAGAAGGTCAACACCTTTGAAACGGCAGTTTGATTTGCTCAAAACTGAGCAGCAACAAGCAATAAACAACCTCTACGGAATGACAGAAGAGGAAGTAACTTTAATCCCTAAAATTAAAGAACTCTATGCAGCTGATTAAAGACGCATCCGCAGAAAAATTGAGAGGAGCATATTACACTCCACCTGCCATTGCCTCATTCATACTGCATTGGGGCATTAATGATGGACTTGATGCTGACATACTGGAACCAAGTTGTGGTGATGGCGTGTTTTTGGAATGTATGCGTGATGAAAACATGCTCTTCGATACCGTCACCGCTGTTGAATGCGAAGCAGCAGAGGCAGGCAAGGCACGTGCTCTTGGCTTGCATGATTCGGAAGTTATCAATCAGGATTTTCATCAATTCTGTCTTGATACTGATAGGCGTTTCGACCTTGTTGTGGGAAATCCTCCATTTATCCGTTATCAGTATTACGATGCAGCACAACAGAAGCTTGCAGACGAAATCTTCAAGAATGCAAAACTCAAACGCACGAAACTCACAAATGCGTGGGTGACTTTTGTTGTTGGTTGTACGCAACTTCTTCGTAACAATGGCAAGATGGGATTTGTAGTTCCGTCTGAATTGCTTATGGTAAAGTATGCGCAGCAGCTTCGTAACTACCTTGCAAAGACCTTCAACAAGATAAATATTATCTCGTTCGAGAACCTTGTATTCGAGGAGATACAGCAGGAAGTTGTGCTGTTGCTCTGCGAAAAGAATGGCACAGAAGAGCATAAGATTGAGCACATTGAAGTGAAAGACACGGAAGGGCTTCTTGCTCTTGATCCCCACCAACTGAAATTCCCAAGCAAGGATATTGATTTTCATACGGACAAGTGGACCTATTACTTCCTAGACAAGAAGGAACTTGATCTGCTCGACAAAGTAAAGAAGTCCACAACTATTTCTTCATTTGCAAATGTGGAGGTCGGCATTACAACCGGTTCAAACGACTTCTTCACCGTGCCACAATCGGTAGTTGGCATGTACCAGTTGGAAGAATACGCTCGTCCGATGGTCGGTAGAAGCGTACAGGTAAACAGCCTTTGCTTTACTAAACGTGATTGGAAAGCCAACGTAGCTTCTGAAGCGAAAACACATCTTTTGGTGTTCACTCCTGATGCTAAAGAAAATGGCAACGATGGTGTTAAGGCTTATCTTGAAAGTGGCGAAGCTGCTGACATAGATAAAGGCTATAAGACAAGTATTCGAGATCAGTGGTGGGTTATTCCTTCCATCAAGCTCTCAGATGCTTTGTTTCTTCGTCGCAACAACCTATATCCAAAGTTTGTACTCAACGAAGCAGGTGCTTACACTACGGATACCATGCACAGAGTCTTCATCAAGGAAGATGTGAACAAGAAGGCTTTTGTGGCTAGCTATTATAATTCACTTTCGTTTGCCTTTGCAGAGATTCTTGGCCGTAACTTCGGAGGTGGCTGCTTGGAACTTATGCCAAGTGAGGTGGGTGGAATCTATCTGCCTTACAGAGAAGATAACGAGCAAATCTTTGACACCATTGACCGTATGCTTCGCAAGAAAGCAACTGCTGATGAGATTCTCGATTATACAGACGAAATCATTCTGCACCAAGGTATGGGGTTGTCAGAAGACGAAGTCAAGTTGGCTCGTTCCATCTGGCACAAAATCATCAACCGACGCCTGGCTCGCAAGACGCTTGAAAAGTCAGTGGAGAAGAAGACTGTAAAGGATAGGCACTTACAACTTAGCTTCCTCGACTTATTCGACCAATACGATCTTGAACCTATCACTCAGAATTGCATGGTTAGTAAGGACATCGAAGTTGAATACGATACGAAACGTATTCATCGTGATTTGCCTATCGACCTCACCAAGAACCTCCTCATCTGCAACGTCAAGAAGGATAATTGCGAGCAGTACCTTAATGGAACTGCCAAGATTTATTATACGGGCAAGAGGTTTCCGACTACTGTTGCACTCAACAAGCTCTACTACTTCATGCCTTACCTATCGGGCAAGGGCATCCGCGATCTCTATTACATCAAGATTGCACGTCTTGGTTACCGCAAGGAGGGGCAGGAGAGTGAGGACAAAAACGACCTCCGCTTGGTGTTCGAGATAGAACGTGTCGGTCAATTCTTTGATGACTACAAGAAAGTGAAACTCGAAATCTGGAGAACGTTTACGGATACCACGATGGAGAAGGTTATGAACATGTAATGGCTAAAAATCGGCTTTGGGGTGTGCTGTGGCTGCCGAAATCAGCCCGGTAGGGGGTCGGAAGGGTGCTGTTTGGAGGGTTGGAGGGGTCGGTTTGGGGTGCTTTCAGGGGCATTTTTCGGGGGTGGAGACAAAAATTGCTGAAAAGTAGTTTTTGAGTCGGGGAGGGTGGCAAATGGGGTGATTTGTGGTTATTCGTTTGTGTGTTAGTGCGTTAGGCATTTTTTTGAAATGGGCGTGTTTGGGACTGTTTTGAGGGGTTTTTGAGGCGGAAAATGCCTTTTTTTCATTTTTTCGGCACTTTTTTGCCGCAAAAAACGCGTTTCGGGCATGTAAAACAGGGGTAAAAAACAGGATTTTGGAGCATATCGGCGGGGGGTGTACAATTGGCATTTTTCTATCTTATTGATATTCAGCAAAAGTTATTTGGATTGTACAATTGGCTTCGCACCATGTTCCGGACACGAGCCTCCTCACGGACTCCGCCTCTGGCAGGAAGCCAGCACATGATGCGCAACACTCGTCCCAAGGTGCTGGCTTCCAGCCAGGATGTCGCACGCTCCTGCTGCCGTAGGCGAAATCCTGTCGGATTTTGCCCACGGTTACTATAGGTTATGGCTTCCAGCCATCTTCTTTCAATTCTCAATCAAAGCTTGGCGGCTGCCGCACCCAAAAAACGACCGCGTCAGCCTAATTTTCAATTCTCAATTAAAGTTTGGCGGCTCTCGTTGGCCCCTTCCTGTGCGTGTTTGTGCAGAAACAAAGCATTTCATTTTTTCATTTTTTCATTTTGCCGAGTTGTGAGTTGTGCAGAAACAAAGCATTTCATTTTTTCATTTTGCTTTTTTTCTGTTTTGCTCTGCAT